>CAYOVE010000006.1:0-38769 GCA_964407295.1 uncultured Occallatibacter sp. | reverse complement strand
TCGAATCGCTCGGCTTCCACTTCAGCGACATCAAAATTCTCCTCATCAGCCACGCACACGACGATCACTGCTCGGGCAGCGAGCAAGTCATCCGCCTTACCGGCGCCAAATACTACGTCATGGATGGCGATGTGCCGGTCGTCGAGTCCGGCGGCAGTGCAGACTTTCAATACGGCGCGCAAAAGGCTCATCATTATCCGCCCGCGCACGTCGATCGTATCCTTCACGACGGCAGCACAGTCTCGCTCGGCGGCACAGTCCTCACCGCCCATCTCACCGCGGGCCACACTAAAGGAACCACAACCTGGACGCTGGACGAAACTGAGAATGGCCGTGTTCTTCACGTCGTCATCGTCGGCAGCCCGAACGTCAATCCCGGTTACAAACTGGTCGGCAACAAGGTCTATCCGCAAATCGCGGCCGACTACAAGCGCGAGTTTGTCGTCCTTCACAAACTCCCCTGCGACATCTTTCTCGGTGCGCACGGGTCCTACTTCGATCTCGTCGAAAAATATCCGCGCTGGAAAGCCGGCGACAACAGCGCCTTCATCGACCCTGACGGATACAAGGCCTATATCGCCGATCGAGAGCAGGCATTCCTGGGTGAGCTCGCCCGGCAGTCGGCCGCAAAGAAATAGTTCATACGTCGATCCGCTGCGCGAGCACTGCCGTGGCCCGCGCTAACGTTACTCCCCGCAATAGAAAAACTTTGCTGCGCGACGATTCGCCCGACTTCAGCTCGATCGCAATTCTCTTCAAGCTGAAAACTTCAGCGAGAAACGCAATCAAAGCTTCATTCACGCGACCCTCGATCGGCTGCGCCCGCACGGCGATCTTGAGCTGTGCCGCCGTCCCCTCGCCGTAGATCCCGGCAATGGCCGTCCTCTTCGCGCCCGGTTGCGCACGCACCGCGAGCGTTACGCCCTCCGCCGCCGCGCGCAGCATCAGTCGAGCTCCGGTTCCTGCCCCGGGCCAGCCGCCGGCGGCGTGCGCTTGCCAAACAGCCCGGTGCCGATGCGAATGCGCGTCGCACCCTCTTCAATCGCCAGCCGAAAGTCTCCGCTCATCCCCATCGACAGCACATCGAGCTTCAGGTTAGGATGCGCCGCCGCCCATCGGTCACGCCACAGCCTCAAACTGCGAAAGCACGCATGCGTCACATCTTCCGGCGCGCCCCACGGCGCAATCGTCATCAGGCCTCGCACTTCAAGATCCAGCAGATCCGGCAGCCGCTCCAAAAGCTGCGCCGCTTCATTCGACTCCGGCTCGACTCCGTTCTTCGTTGCTTCCGGGCTCAGCTTCACTTCGATCAGTACCGGCAGGCGCTTTCCCGTTTTCCCAGCCGCATCGTTCAACCGCTCCGCCAGCCGCACAGAATCCAGCGAGTCCACGCCGTCAAAGATCTCCGCCGCCCTCGCCGCCTTGTTCGACTGCAAATGTCCAATGAGATGAAAACGCAACCTGTCCCGCACCGCCCAAGTCCCTTTTTCCGCGGCACGCAAGACTTTCGCGTTGAACTCCTGCACGCGATTTTCGCCAAACAGCGTGAGCCCCAGCTCGGCCGCCTCCGCCACCGCTTCTGCTGGAAAGGTCTTCGATACCGCCATCAGCTCAACCTCGCTGCGCGCACGCCCCGCAGCCCGGCAAGCCGTACAGATGGCCTCTTCCAGGCGTTCGAGATTCTCGCGGAGCGCGGTCACTGCGCCCTCGCCGGAAAAATAGCCCGCACCCGCGCGGCTTCCACAACGCTTGCCGATTTTCGTGTATCTAATAAGGGAATGTGGACCATTGTTCTTCTCATCTTCTCCAACATCTTCATGACTGTTGCCTGGTACGGGCACCTGAAATACGGCCAACAGCCGCTCTGGAAGGTCATCGTCGTCAGCTGGGGCATCGCCTTCTTTGAGTATTGTTTTCAGGTTCCCGCCAACCGTATCGGCTACGGCCGCTTCACTCCCGTTCAGCTCAAGGTCATCCAGGAGATCATCACGCTCACGGTCTTCGGAGTCTTCGCCACGTACTATTTCGGCTCGCACCTGCGCTGGAATCATGCCGTCGCCGGAGGCTTCCTGGTCGCCGCAGCCTTCTTCGCGTTCCACCAGTTCTAGCGCGGCTGGGTAGGGTCAACACCGCAGAAGCTCTTCGCTCCGACGCGGGGCAACACGACAGGAACGCCGCCCCTCATCTACTCAGATTCAAATAATGTGCACCGGCCAGAGCTTCTCGATCTGAGCGTAATTGTCAACCATGATGAATTTCTCCCTCCCAATTGCGTCCTTGAAATCTTTTGGGAATTTGGCCACCGAATCGTAGTTGGGTACGACTACGAACTCGACGTCGATGTAATCAAATGAAAAGTCATGCGGCACGCGCCACTCGCGTTCATGTGAGTAGTCAATTGGTTTCTTGCCCTTCCAATGTTTCGACTTATACTCGGCGGGTGCGTAGGGCGGAGAAAAAGGGGTGACGAATGCATACAAATCGGGATGCAGCCCAACCCATTGGGGATGATCTTTGTGTTGAAAGTCCATTTGCTTGTCTCGCAGGTCGGCACGAAGATAAATTGCGGGGCCTCCCCCCGCAGCAAACAGCTTTGATTTCCTGAAACCAAGTCCATATGGAGAATATTGCTTCGTATGAGAAACAAGAGATCCCCACGGGCATTCGGTGAACGCGACGGCTTTTCGATTGGTCCAGGGCATTGACGTCGCGGTAATTCTCTTTGACGTGAGGATCGAGTTCAGCCGCTGCGCGGCATCGCCGACGATTGGTGGATTGTTGTCACCAAGCGGCGCTGAGTCCTTGGTGAAATGTGCTACATAATCAGAAAAATCTGGGCGAGAATTCATTGTCATGCCCGATCGCCTCCTAATGCCCGTGCTCTTCCAGGTACTTCTCCACCTCGAGCGCCGCCATGCATCCCGAGCCCGCCGCGGTAATCGCCTGCCGGTAACGCCGGTCCTGCACATCGCCGCACGCAAACACGCCTGCTACAACCGTGCCGTTGCGTGTCGTGAACACGTTGCTCGTGGTCTTGATGTATCCGTCCTCGTCCAGATCGATCTGCTCGACGAACGCTTTTGTGTTTGGCACGTGCCCGATACCCAGGAACATCCCGCTTACCTTCAGCTCGTCCTGCTCGCCGCTGTTCACGTCGCGAAGGCGCAAACCCTTCACTTCCTTTTCATCCACGCCCAGCACTTCATCCACAATCGTGTTCGTCCGCAGCTCAATCTTGGGATGCGCCATGGCCCGCTCCAGCATGATCTTCGATGCGCGAAAAGCATCGCGCCGGTGCAGCAGCGTCACCCTCGAGGCGAAGCGGGTCAGAAAAATCGCCTCCTCCATCGCCGAGTCGCCCCCGCCAATCACCGCAATGTCCTTGTCGCGGAAAAAGAATCCGTCGCAAGTGGCGCAGCTCGACACACCGTGCCCAATGAGCGCCTGCTCGCTCGGCAAACCCAGCCAGCGTGCGCTCGCGCCTGAAGCCACAATCAGCGTCCGCGCGTGCAACTCGCCCGCCGATGTGCGCAGCTTGATGGGATGCGCGCCCAGCTCCGCGCCTTCGAGATGCGCATGCTGATACTCGGCCCCAAACCGCGCCGCCTGCTTCTTCATGTTGCCGATCAGTTCCGGACCCTGAATCCCTTCCGGCCAGCCGGGAAAATTTTCGACCAGCGTGGTGATGGAAAGCTGGCCGCCCGGTTCGTGGCCCTCCAGAACCAGCGGTTTGAGCCCGGCGCGCGCGGTGTAAAGCGCCGCCGTCAATCCGGCACAGCCGGAGCCAAGAATCACGGTATCGCGTATCTCTGCCATGGATTTACCCGAATCGATTGTAGACGGAAGGCCCTCAAATCCGGGTCCCGTTTCTGCACCGACTTTTCCTCCAGATTCGATGATGCGGTCCGCGCGTCGGACTCAGACGTGTACTCGAAAGAGCACCTGTCGCATTAGAAATCATTAACCTCGACCAAAATCCTTTGGATTTACACATGCTCCCTTCCCTCCCGTCCGGGAGCCCACGTGTCCATTGCTGCGTCCGCGTCCGTACGCGCCATCGCATTCCGTCCGGAGCTTCGTCGCCGAGCCGCCCTCACGCTCGCCCTGCAGCTTCTCGTCCCCGCATTGGCCTTTGCCGGCGGACCGAAATACATCGCCGGAACAAGCTTCTTCAATCCCGCCGTTATCGGCCAACCCATCCACTGGGCCGGCGGCCAGGTCAGCTACTCCGTTGACCAGGGACCGCTCTCAAGTTCCGTCACCAATCAGCAGGCCACGGCGATGGTCGACTCCGCAGCCGCGCTGTGGAGCGCCGTTCCCACCGCAGCAGTCACCCTCACCGACGCAGGCCTGCTCAATGAAGACGTCAACGGCTCGAACATCGCTGTGAATTCATCCGGCCAGATCACCGCGCCCGCTGACGTTACGCCCGCGGCCACCAACTATCCGCTCGCCATCATCTACGACGCGGACGGCTCCGTCATCAACGCCATCTTCGGCCCCACGGCAAGCCAGCCCGATGCCTGCCAGAACAATGCCGTTTCCGTCTGGATCGACAACTTCAATCCCGACGCCACCATCGCTCACGCAGTCATACTTCTCAACGGTCTGTGCGCCACTAACTCCGCTATGCTCCAGATGATGAGCTTCGAGCTGGAGCGCGCCTTTGGCCGCGTTCTCGGTCTCGACTACGCGCAAGTCAATCCCGGCGCAGACGCCAACGGCGAGGTCGGCGGCATGCAAGGCTGGCCCGTCATGGCACCGCTCAGCGGTGCATGTGGCGCGAGCGGCGGGCCATGCATTCCCAACCCCACCACCCTCGGCTACGACGACATTGCAGCGCTCAATCGCATTTACCCCATCACCACTGCGAACCTTGCCAATTTTCCCGGCAAGCAGCTCACTGCGGCCAACACCGTCTCCATCGAGGGCTCCCTCAGCTTTCGCACCGGCTATGGAATGCAGGGCGTCAACGTGGTGGCGCGCCCGCTCGACGCCAACGGCGATCCCCTCTACGAGTACACGGTGACAGCCGTGACCGGTGCGCTCTTCAGTGGCAACCACGGCAATCCCGTCACCGGATTCTCTGAATCCGGCGGCAACCTGCTCACGATGTGGGGCTCGAACGATCCCTCCGTGCAAGGCTCCTTTGATCTGAGTGGTATTCCGCTCCCGCCCGGCATGACCTCCGCCACCTATCAGGTCACATTCGAGGCCATCGATCCTCTCTACGTCCTCGAAAACTCAGTCGGCCCTTATACGCAGGGCCAGGTTGCGCCCTCCGGCACGTTGAATGCCGTCACTCTCCCGACCCTCTCCGCCGGCAGCACGCAAACACTCACCGTCACGGCTACCGACACCCCCGTCGCCGGCTTCAATGACGCCATCGGGTCTGTCTCCGAGCCGCGCCCTATGCCCGTCGGCGGCCTGTGGTGCGGCCGGCTGAGCCAGATCAGCCAGACAGACTGGTTCACCTTCCCGGTCCGCGGCAATCGCATCTTCACCGTCGTCACCGAGGCGCTCGATGAAACCGGGTCGCCGTCAAACTTCAAGGCCATGCCCACCATCGGAGTGTGGGACGGATTCGACTCTGCCGGCGCAACACCCATTGGCGCCGCGCCCGGCCTCAATGGTCTCGCTGCGGGCGAAACATGGCTCCGCGTAGCCTCCAATGCCGACGACATCGTGCGCATCGGTATTGCGGACCTGCGCGGCGACGGACGCCCCGACTACGCCTACGACGGCTGGCTGCTTTACGCCGATACGGTTTCGCCCGCGCATTTGCCCGCATCCGGCGGTCCCATCACCATCAATGGCTCGGGCTTTCATCTCGCTGACACGGTTCTCGTTGGGGGCCTGCCTGCGCTCGTCACCAGCATCTCGCCTAACCAGATCACCGCCATCGCGCCGCCTGCTCCCTCCGGCGTTACTGGCTCTGTCGATATTGAAGTCGACGACCTGCCCACCCTTTACGCCGCCGCCATCATTCCCGGGGGCATCAGCTACGACTCCGGCACCGGCGACGCGCTCACCCTCGTCAGCGCACCCTCAAACACCGTTCCCATCGGCGTGCCCATTCCCTTCACCGTCACGGCACTCTCTCCCGCGCTCACGCCCATCGGCGGCGTCACCGTGATTTACACACTCACCGCAGGCACGGCCAGGCTCGCTTGCGGTCTGTCGGTCTGTTCAGTGACGGCCACCGGCGACGGCCGGGCCACCATGAACGTCACTGCGAACGACGGCACGTGGTCCATTGTCACTGCCTCGCTTACAAACGGCTCGAGCGTCCAAGCGCAATTCGGCGGCGGATCTCCGCCTGCGGTTTCCTCTCTCACGCCACGGCTTGCGCTTGCTGCCGGAGCCACCTTCACCTGGACGGTGCAGGCTCTCGTCCTTTCGAGCTGCATGCCTCTCGCCGGCCAATCGGTCGCATGGCAAACTCCCTCCGGCGGCGGCATTGCGCCCCAGGGTCCGATTGCCGCAATCACCAATTCCGCAGGCATCGCCACTGAGGCTCTCACCGTCGGTCCGCTCGCCGAGGGCCAAATCGTCAGCATCAACGCCTGCCTCAACGGCACCAGCCAATGCGCTGTTTTTTCGGCCTACGGCGCGCGTCCGGAGTACGCGCTCCTCGAGCCCATCTTCGGAACCAGCCAACTCCTCGCGACCTCGGGCACGCCCAGCCAGATCGCCCTCCGACTCCTCGACATGGACGGAGATCCCATGGCCGGCGGCACAGTCGCGCTTTATCAGGCTCTTTACGCCTGGTCTCCGCCCTGCTCGCCGCACAACGTTTGCGCTCAGGGCGTGCTCCTGGCCACACAAGCCGCCACTGCCACCTCGGCCATTGACGGCTCGGTCGCGTTCCTCCCTATCTCGCTCCCCGGGGTTGCCACCAATCTTCTTGGCCTTGCTGCTTCGGGAGCCACGGCCACGGTCAACATCGCCGTCGAGCAGCACCCGTAGCGCAGATCGCTGGTTGTTATATCGGTCCCTGCTCGTAGATTGGGCCTGTTCCCGGTCGCAGTCCGTTGCTTTCCTGCCAGTTTCGCTCCGCGCCGCCTCGCACCCTACAATAGAAATGGAACTCACCTTAGAGGAAAAACATGCCGCTTTCTGGAGAAGCTATCCGCCTGATGAACTACATTGACGATGTTGCCGTCACCCTGCGCCGGGTGCTTGCGTTAGCTCCCACGCTCTCTGCCGACGAGCGCGCCAAGGTTGCCGAGCATCTGGTCAAAGCCCGCCCCAGCGTCGAAGAAGTGGCCGCGGCCCTCGCCATCAAGTGAGCTCTCCGCTCCACTCCAGACCGTGATCACCGTCGCCATCATCGGAGCCGGGCCCCTCGGCCGCCGGCTCGCGTTGGGCGCGGCCCGCGCCGGTTATCGCGTCCTCCTTGAGGACGTGATGCCTTCGAACCTTCACCACGCGCGTGAGTCCATCCGCCAGGAGCTGAGCCCTCAGGCCCTCCCCGCTGTCGTATTTGTCGGCTCAATTGAAGATGCGGTCCGCGACGCCGATCTGGTCATCGACTGCGTCCCTGACGAGCTCGAATCCAAGCTCGAGATTCTCTGGCTGGTCGATCGAATGGCGCCGCCGCAAACGGTCATCGCCACGCCCACCCTTCAGCAGTCCATCGCGGACCTGGGCAGTTGCACCAACCGGCGCGAGAAGTGCATTGCCATCGCCGCCACGCCGCAATCGCTTGCCTCCGCGGCTCCCGCGGAGACATTCGCCGCAGCGGCCGGCGCAGAACTGATCCTCCGCGCGGCGCCGTTTACCAGCGACGAAACAACTTCACTTGTCGTCGATTTTTTCCGCCAGCTCGGCTTTCGTCCGGTCGTCGAACGTCTTTCCGAGTAGTACCGGTCTCAAGCAGAGTCGCGCCGGCGTCCCCGCCCGCACTTTGACTCATAACTCGTGTGCGCTCCCACGCGGGTTCACCCTCGCGCTGCTATTCCCTATTCCCTGCTCCCTGCTTTTTCACATCCGGCAGATCAGCAGTTCCCGCTCGTAAACCATCTCCGGCGGCAGATGGTCGTGCACGTCGATAAACAGTTCCTCGTGCCCGATAAGTTCCTTCCGCCACGCCGCGCGGTTCACTTCCTGCATCTGGTCGAACTCCGCGCGCGAAATGTCGAGTCCCGCCCATTCCATGTCGTCGTAGTAGGGCGTCCAGCCGATCGGCGTCTCCTTGCCTTGCGCACGCCCATGCACACGGTCCACAATCCACTTCAGCACGCGCATATTCTCGCTGAAGCCTGGCCACAGAAACTTCCCATCCTCGCTTTTGCGGAACCAGTTCACATTGAAGATCCGCGGCGTCGTGCTCAGCGAGCGCTGCATCTTAATCCAGTGCCGAAAGTAGTCGCCCATGTGATAGCCGCAGAACGGCAACATCGCCATCGGATCGCGTCTCACGAGGCCCACCGCGCCCGCGGCCGCCGCTGTCGTCTCCGATCCCATGGTCGCGCCAACATAGACACCGGCGCTCCAATTAAATGCCTGGTAGACCAGCGGCATCGTCGTTGACCGCCGTCCGCCAAAAACGAACGCCCCGATCGGGACTCCCGCCGGATCCTCCCATGCTGCATCGATCGACGGGCACTGCGAAGCCGGAGCGGTGAATCTCCCATTCGGATGCGCAGCCTTGGCCCCGGTCTGCTTTGCAATCTCCGGAGTCCAACGCTCGCCGCGCCAATCCTCGCACTCAGCCGGCGGCTCGTCAGTCATTCCTTCCCACCAAACACCGCCATCCGGGGTCAGAGCCACGTTCGTGAAGATCGTATTCTTGCGCAGCGTCGCCATCGCATTGTGATTCGTCTTCTCGCTCGTCCCCGGCGCCACGCCAAAGAACCCCGCTTCCGGATTAATGGCGCGAAGTTGCCCATTCGCGTCCGGCTTGATCCACGCAATGTCGTCACCGACCGTCGTCACCTTCCATCCGTCCAGCGCTTTGGGCGGCACCAGCATGGCAAAGTTCGTCTTGCCGCACGCCGACGGAAACGCTGCAGCCACATACGTCTTCTCTCCCTGCGGCGACTCCACGCCCACAATCAGCATGTGCTCCGCCATCCAGCCTTCGTCGCGTGCAATGTTCGAGGCAATGCGTAGCGCAAAGCACTTCTTTCCCAGCAGCGCATTCCCGCCGTATCCCGATCCGTAGCTCCAGATCTCGCGCACCTCGGGAAAATGCACGATGTACTTCTCGTCGTTGCACGGCCACGGCACGTCCTTCTGCCCGGCGGCCAGCGGCATGCCCACCGAGTGCATGCAAGGCACCACGCGTACCGCGCCCTTGTCGATCTCCTCGAGCACCGGCAGCCCGATCCGCGTCATGATGCGCATGTTCACCACCACGTAGGGCGAATCGGTTAACTCCACTCCGATGCGCGACATCGGCGAGCCCACTGGCCCCATGCTGAACGCCAGCACATACATCGTCCGACCGCGCATGCAGCCGTTGAACAGCTCCTTCAGCTTCTTGCGCATCTCGAACGGCTCAACCCAATTGTTCGTCGGCCCGGCATTGTCCTTTGAAAGAGAGCAGATAAAAGTACGATCCTCCACGCGCGCCACATCGCGCGGGTCCGAGCGTGCATAAAAACAACCCGGCCACTTCTTCTGGTTGAGCCGAGTGAACGTCCCTGCCGCCACCAGCTCGTCGCACAACCAGTCGTTTTCCTCCTGGGTTCCATCCACCCAGTGGATGGCGTCCGGCTGCGTCAGCTCCGCCATCTTCTCTACCCAGCGGATCAAATGCTTGTTCGTCGTCAATGGCTTGGCGATGCCCGATTTTGTCTGTTTCATTTCTCTTCCTCTTCTTCCGCCCTCGGGTGGCGTTATGAACGAATCAATTGGATAAACGATACACGCTTGCGGTGGGCTGGCCCGTCCGTGGATCAAACGAACTGCCTTTGATAAACCAGAAATTCTGCGGGGCTTTAAGTCCTTTATACGTGAAGTCGAACTCAGACAGCAAGACGCGGCAGCCCACCTCAAGCGGTCCGCTTCGGACGAGACTGAATCCTCCTCGATTGCTGCGACCCTCGGAAGCGCGCAAGTGCGCTCTGACCGCCAGCATTTTTGCCGGCTTTTGAGACGCCCAAGCCCCCCTAAATAGCTGAAACATCGACTCATTGCCGGGAATTTTCCCATCACAGGAGTCGGAGGTTTATAGTGATCCTCATGTCATTCACTCGCCGCGAATTCGCTTCCCTGGGCGCGCTCGGCCTGGCCGCGCGCTTTGCTCCGCCCCTTCTTTCCCAAACCCCCGGACGGCAAACCGGCTATGCCATCATCGGTCTCGGCCGCATCGCCGATATCTTCATGGCGGGCGTCCGCAATTCCACCAATTCCAAAGTCACCGCGCTCGTCAGTGGCCATCGCGATAAGGCGCTCCGCATCGCCGCCGACTACGGTGTCCCCGAATCTTCCATCTACACTTACGACAACTTCGATTCCATCGTTTCCAACAAAGCGGTCGACGCGGTCTACGTCGCGCTGCCCAACTCGATGCATGCCGAATTCACCATTCGCGCGGCCAAGGCAGGCAAGCACGTCCTTTGCGAAAAGCCGATGGCCATGAATGTCGCCGAATGCGAACAGATGATCGCCGTCTGCAAATCGGCCGGCGTCAAGCTCATGATCGCCTATCGCTGCCACTTTGAGCCCACCAACCTCAAGGCTGTCGATCTCATTCGCTCCGGCGCCATCGGCCAAGTCCAAGCCATTGAAACCGCCTTCGGCTTTAGCGAAAGAGCCGGTGAGTGGCGTCTCGACAAGAAGCTCTCCGGCGGCGGCCCGCTCATGGATGTTGGTATCTACTCCCTCAACGCCACACGCTATCTCACTGGCGAGGAGCCCGTCAGCTTTGCTGCCTTCAGTTCCGTCATCGATCAGGACGGCCGCTTCACGTCGGTCGAAGAAAATCTCTCCTGGACGATGAAATTCCCCTCCGGCATTGTCGCCTCGTGCGCCACCACCTATGGTGCGCAGATGGGCGGCTTTTTCAAAGTGCATGGCGCAAAGGGTTGGATCGGTGCTGATCCCGCCTTCAACTACGATGGCCTGCGTCTCCACGCGGAGTACTTCAACGGGCCCGGCGTTCCGCCCACCGTAATCGACGAAGCCAATCCGCAAAAAAATCCCTATCAGTTCGCTGCCCAGGCCGATCACTTCTCCAACTGTGTTCAGAACAACCTCGAGCCCAAAACCCCGGGCGAGGAAGGCCTGCGCGACATCCGCTACATCACCGAAATCTACCGCGCCGCCGGCATCTCCATGCTGTAACGGTTGTGTGAATGAGGCACTATGAACACGCGTCTCCTGTCGGCGATCATCGGATCCGTGCTCTTGTTGGCTCCCTGCGCCCGGTCGCAGCAGCCTAATTCCTGCGCTGATTTGTCCAACTTCAAAGCTCCCGGCGTTGAAATCACCAAGGCCGCTCCGGTCGCCGCAGGCAGCACCACGCCGATTCCCTTCAGCATGCCGCCGAAGTCTTTGGTTCTGCCGGCATATTGCCGCGTTGAAGGAGTCATCAATCGTCGCAAGGGTGTCGGCGGCGCAGAGTACGGCATTGAGTTCGCGCTTGCCATGCCTGACCAGTGGAACGGCGATCTCCTCATGCAGGGCGGCGGCGGCTCAAACGGAGTCGTCTCGCAACCTCTCGGCCTCACTGCCGCCGGAGACAAACCGGCGCTTCTGCGCGGCTACGCAGTCGTCAGCACAGACACCGGTCACGAAAGCCCCGGCGGATTCGACTTCAGCTTCATGAAAGACCAGCAGGCCGAGCTCGACTTTGACTATCAGGCCAACATCCAGGTGGCCGCCCTCGCCAAGCAAATCGTCGCGCGGTATTATGCCAAGCCCGCGGCTTATTCCTATTTCACCGGCTGCTCCACAGGCGGCCGCGAAGGAATGGTTCTCTCCCAGCGATTTCCCAACGAATTCGACGGAATCATCGTTGGCGACCCGGCGATGCGCACCGGCCGTTCCAATCTCGCAATTGGCCAATGGATTCCCGCGGCCTTCAACCAGATCGCGCCCAAAGATTCCAGTGGAAAGCCGATCATCGCCGAAGCCATCACCGACGATGATCGCAAGCTCATCATGGATGCGCTGATGAAGCAATGCGATTCCATCGACGGCCTCGCTGACGGCCTGATCTCCGATCCGCTCGCCTGCCATTTCGACCCCGAGTCGTTGGCCTGCAAGCCCGGCCAGACCGCGTCCTGTCTTGCGCCCGAAAAGGCCGCCGCAATCGCAAAGGCCTTCTCTGGGCCCAAAACATCGCGCGGCATTCAGGTCTATCCCGGCTTCCTTTATGACTCCGGCATTGCCGCGACGCAAGGCATCAGGGGAATTCTTGTTCCCGGTCCCGGCATCTTCGGGCCGCCGCCCACAGCCACTGCAGTCGATGTCGATTCCGAAGCGCTCAAAGACGTTCAGCCGCTGGTCGATTCCACAGCCACCAACCTGTCCACGTTCGCCGCTCACGGCGGCAAGCTGATCTTCTTCCATGGCGACAGCGATCCGTGGTTCTCGCCCCTCGATTCTTTCAATTACTTCAAAGACATGACGGCGGCAAACGGTGGGCCCGATGCCGTTTCCAAATGGAGCCAGTTTTATTTCGTTCCCGGCATGAGTCACTGCGCCGGCGGGCCTTCGCTCGATCAATTCGATCTGCTCGGCGCGCTTTCCAATTGGGTTGAGAAGGGCGTCGCCCCCGAATCCGTCACCGCTACTGGAAAGGCCTTCCCCGGCCGCAGCCGGCCCCTTTGCCCATACCCAACGCATGCCCAATATAAAGGCCAGGGCAACACCGAAGACGCCAGCAACTTCGAGTGTCGCTGATCTGCGTCCTTCCTTCGCCCATCACAACAGGCCGGGGCGCCTGCGGAGCGGGCGGGCGAGGATCGACGCAATGCCACGCGCAGAATCCGCGACTCTCTGGCCATTCAAACTTGCTCTGTTTTTTGGAGGATTTGGCTCTTCAGGCAGGACTCGAACCTGCAAGACTACGGTTCAAAGACGATTGGCGCCATTGAGTCTCTCTTGCCCTGGAATACTTTAAAACAGTTCCTTCCGTAATGAACGAGCCATGCGCGCCACGGCAACGGAACTGAATCAGTCAGCAACCGTCAGTGGCAATCCTGCTGTATGTCCCCATCCGCGGATTGCCGCAAAACAACTGTGCACGAGCTCGTTCGCTGATCGCTCCTTATCCCAACTCCCCGTCCATTTTGGCCTCGGCGAACTTCCACGCATACAGAGCGACGCCGACATAGCAGATCACTGGCACAAGGTATGCCGACTGAAGCGGAAGCATCCCCATCAACTTTGTCAGCGCCGCGCCACCCAAAATCGCCATCACCAGGAACGAGCCAGCAGTCTTGGTCTTCTCGCCCATGCCCTTCAAGCCCAGCGCAAAGATGGTCGGGAACATGATCGACATGAAGAGGCTCGTCAAAAGCAAGCATCCCACGCCCATCCAACTCGGATGGACAACAGCAACAAGGCACAAACCTACGTTGATCACTGAATAGACCGCCAGCATGAGCCTTGCGTGAAAATGCCTCATGAGCCACGCTGAGCTGAACCGCCCCACGGCGAACGCCGCCAATGTGGCTGTCAGCATGTAGCCGGCAGCCTTGTCTCCCACTCCCGTCGCGGACTCCACATAGGGAATGAAATAGCTCCAGGTGCCCACCTGCGCTCCTACGTAGAGAAACTGCGCCAGCACCGCAAAAACAAAATGCGGTTGCCAGAGCCGCACTTGCATCCCGCCGGCGGGCGCGCTCTCCGAGACGTCTTCGCTGCCCAGTTCAGGAAACTTGGTCATCAAGATTAAGAACGCCCAGAAAAAAGCGATGCAGCCCAGAACTATGTACGGCGTCACCACGCGCAGCGTCTCCGAATGCAAATAGGCCTGGTAGGTTCCAGCCGCCTGCATGGCTGCCACTTGCGCATCGCTCAGCTTCACTCCCGAGAAAATGAAGACCGTTCCGATCAAGCCCGCGCTGATTGACCCCAGCGGATTGAACGCCTGCGACAGATTCAGCCGTCGCTCGCTCGACCCTGCTGGCCCGAGCTGCGCAATGAATGAGTTCGACCCCGTCTCAAGAAACGACAATCCGCTGGCTATGACAAACTGCGCCACAAGAAAGAACGCGTACAGGCCAGCCTGCGCCGCCGGATAAAACAACAGGCACCCGCTGCCCAGCAGGCATAGCCCAGTCACAATGCCCATCTTGTAACCGAAGCGCCGCATCAACTGCCCAGCCGGAATGGCCAGCAGAAAGTAACCCAGATAGAACCAGATCTGGATTCCGGCCGCGCTCGACCGGTTAATATTGAACGACTTCATGAACTGCCGAATCAGAATGTCGTTCAAATTGTTTGGAATCGCCCACAGGAAGAAGAGCACCGTGACGACGACGAACGGCAGCAACCGCCCCGCAGGAATTAACCGGGCTTCAATATCTTCGTTGTTATTCAGCGAAGGCGAATTGCCTTGTCCAACGGGTCCGGCAGAGATGCTCAAGTTGAATTCCCCCTCCTGGAACCTAAATGCAACCAGGCGTGGCAGCACGGGCCACAGATGTGCGTTCTACTTTTTTGCGGAAGCAGCCATTGCCCGGCGGAGGCGCTGTTCCGCTTCGGGGCTCCAATAACCGCAGTCGAGTTCGAAAAAGATTGAAGTGTAAGGAATCGTAAGTGTTGTCTTAAGGATCAGCACCCGAAAAAGCTGCGCCGTTTGGTCGAGCTTGGCAATGATCTGGTCGTGGGGCAGAGTGGTTGATGTTGCGGCCTTCAAAAGGCCCGCGAGCTGAGCCCGATAGCGCGAGACTCCCGGAGCATCGGCCTCCGCGACGTATTCCAATTCCTGATCGAGATAAATGTTTGCCCGAACGTGTTTGCTGGCCGCGAGGGCGGCTAGCACCTTGCGAGCGGTCTCGATTTGGCCAGCGCCGGATGCGATCGTCTCGATGCCGGCCCGGGATTGAGCAGGATACGCGGAGTCCGCAACCACAATCCAGTTGCGATGCCCGAAGACCGGCAGCGTCGCTTTCAGTTGACGCTCCCACCCCGATTTCGTTCGTGGCCGCGCGACGGTCATAATCTCAATCCTCGATCCTCGTTTATTTCAATTCTTCGTCCGCGCAAACGGCCACTTTGCCGCACTTCCCAGACGCCATGAGCGCATAAGCCTCGCCGGCGCGTTCCAGGGGAAATCTGTGCGTAATGATGTCGGCCGGATGCAGATTCCATCGCACCAGCCGCTCCACAAGCTCTTCCATCAGCCATGTAGACGTGACCCAGGAACCGTAGAGTGTTTTCTGATCGTGAATTAGGTCGGGCGAGGGATTGAATTCGACGCGCCCGCCCTCGCCGAGAAAAACAATCCTGCCCCACTTGCGCGTGGCGCGAATTGCCGTGGCTCGCGCGGCATCGTTCGCGGAGCATTCAACGGCGCGTTCCACGCCCATGCCCCCGGTCAGTCGCTTCACTTCGGCCACATTGTCTGGCCCTGATGCGAGAACCGCATCGCAGAGACCGAGCCCAAGCGCAATCTCCATGCGCTCCGGCACCACGTCGATGCCGATGATTTTTTCCGCGCCCAGTTTGCGGCAAAGCGCGCCCGCGGCCAGGCCCACCGGCCCCAGGCCGGTAATGAGCACCGCGTGATTTCCGCTGATCCCAATCTTCTCCAGCCCCTCATAGACGGTGCCGAATCCACACGCCACCTGTGCGCCATCGCCGTAGGAGAGCTCATCAGGCAGGGCAATCAGATCTTTCTCCTCGGCCACCATGAACTCGGCCATGCCGCCGTCGCGCTGCCAGCCGTAAGCACGCCGGTACTTCTCGCTTGTGCACGAGATCATGTAGCCACGCCGGCAGTCATTGCATACGCCGCAACCCGAGATGTGATACACAATCACGCGGTCGCCCGCTTTAAAGCGCCGGCAGCCCGGGCCAATGGCGACGATCTGGCCAGCGGGTTCATGCCCCGCAATTACGCCCTGGTAACCTTCAGGCCCTTTGCCTAGATGCTGGTGATAGATGGCGCGAATGTCGGAACCGCAAATCGTCGACGACTTCACGCGGACCAAAACTTCGCCTTGCGCCGGCTCCGGCACAGGTACGGTGCGCATCTCAACAGTCGAATTCCCCGGCAAATACGCGGCGTTCATGGTGGATTGCATTGTGTCGTTCTCCAATATTCTTTCAATGCCGGTACGTTGCAGCCGATAGCGCCCGGAAAACGGTGAACAGCGAAAAGCTCCGCTAATGGCTACCCGCCGAGGGCTCGCTCTTACGGTGGCGTGATCTCCCCGTTTACGTCCCACAAATCTTCCCAGGTCTGGCCCTCTTTCCAAAGGAAGACCTGGCCTTTGATCAGCCTGCAGTTGCGATCAAGCGCGGCGATCGAACGCATCTCCTCGTCTGTGAGCGGATCTCCAACAACGCCCTCGAGGTTGGCGCGATAGTGATGAACGGAAAACGGAATTGGCGTTTGCCCCCGCTGCACGGCCCATTTGACGCAGACGACAGCGGGATGAATTCCGTGACGCTTCGCGATCTCAACGATGACTGGATCCTCGGTGGGCGCGGTGTCTTCTGGCGTGCGGTCGCGCTCCGGCCGTCCCGGCGAGCCGACAGGGCAGTAGCCAACCGGCTGAATGCCGTTCTTGACGACGAAATCGAATAGTTCCGGCTGCTGAAAGTGCGGGTGCAGTTCCATTTCGTTCACCGCGGGCTTGATGCGAGCATCGCGCAAAACGAGCTTCAGTTTGGCGATGGTCATGTTCGACGTGCCGATGTGCCGCACCAACCCCTTATCCACCAGTTCTTCCATCCTGCGCCAGGTCTTCATATAGTTTTCGTGGATATAGGGCTGGGCGTCCGGCGATCGCGAACTCACGTCGCAGCCCGGTGGATGGAAATTTGGGAATGGCCAATGCACCAGGTAAAGATCGAGGTACTCAAGTCGCAAATCGGCAAGCGACTTGCGGCAGGAGGCGATGACGTCGTCCTCGCCGTGCTTGTCGTTCCAGAGCTTCGACGTGATCCAGAGTTCTTCGCGCTTGATCCCGCCGCCGAGGATCGCCTCAAGCGAGAAACCGATCTCGGCCTCGTTGCCATAGACCGATGCGCAATCGAAGTGTCTGTAGCCCGCCGCTGCCGCGCCCTTCACCACCTCGGCGATCTGAACTGCGGAGACGTGGTCGGATCCAAAGGTACCCAGGCCGATGGCAGGCATCTTTGCTCCGCTGGACAGAATTCTCTTGGGCACTAGAATTGGATCAACAGAATCTCCCACCGAGACCCCAGGACCGCCTTGCTGTTTCATTTCTCGTTCCTCTTGGCCACCATTCCTGCGGTTCAGGCAAAAATAGACAGGGTGAGCGGACTGCAAACCGGACTCGGGGCCTGTTCTCGGTCGAACTTCGTCATCCGAGACTGCGCACCCGAGAGTATACGATAAAGGTAGCGTTATTGTAAACGCATATATTAATGGTAAAACTCCAATCCGGAGATTGGCGACGGCAAGACGGGTCTGCGACAGGCTGCGCGCGTAAAGAGGTCGAAGTTCGGCAAGAGTTTGTGATTCTCACGGTTCATTGGTTTGCCGCTCTTGAGATTGCAACGGGAAGATCCGCCGTTTGGAATCGCATGGGGAGAGCAGGTTGAGCACCTGGTCGCCAAAAATCGTATGCGTGTTGGCTGGAGTGGCGCTTTGCTCCGCTCACGCGCAGGGACCACCGGCGAATACCATCAGCCTGACAACTGCGGACAGATTGGAAGAGCCGGGCTGGTGGCCAACGAAAGGAACTCCGCCGCACAGCCAGTATTCCGGCGAAGCAAGTTGCGTCACATGCCACAGCAGGATAGCGGCATTCCAGCACTCGACACCGATGTACCATGCCGGCGTCCGCGCCGCACAGTCTGAGATCTTGATCAATCATGGGTTGCTTCAATTTAAGGAAGGCGGCTTCAACACTTCTGTCACAAGTTCGCCCAAAGGGATCTCCTTCACCGTCAATGACGGAGCGAGTACGGCATCATCGCCCGCCATTTGGGCCATGGGATTCAAGAAGGGGCAAACGTATGTCCTCGAGAAAGACGGCGCCTATTTTGAGAGTCGTTTGAGTTTCTTCACGTCGATTCACTCGCTGGATATTACTCCCGGACAGTCCCGTGACTTGCCGGGCAGCGTGGAACACGCGCTGGGCCGGAAACTGCGCATCGACGAAGCACAGCGCTGCTTTGGTTGCCATACAACTGCGGCCGTCACATCCAACGTGTTCGATTCAGAGAGCGCCACCCCGGGAGTTACCTGTGAGGCGTGCCACGGGCCCGGAGCCGCGCACGTCGCGTCCATGAGCGCGCACAACCCGGAAAAAGCCTCAGCGATGACGAATCCCGCCGATCTTTCCCCTTCCGATTCCGTCGACTTTTGCGGAGCCTGTCACAGCACCTGGGCCGACGTCGTCGAGACCAATCGCAAGATCGGACTCTCCTTGATACGGTTTGAACCGTACAGCCTTGAGCAGAGCCGGTGCTGGGGGACATCGGGCGACCCCCGGATTACCTGCATGGCCTGTCACAACCCGCATCAGCCCCTGGTTCGCGATCCGAGCGCCTACGACGCCAAGTGCCTGGCGTGCCACGGCCTCAATGGTGGACCGAGGGGAGCCCACACGGCCAAAACAGTCTGCAAGGTCGCGACGAGCAATTGCGTCACCTGCCACATGCCAAAGTACGAGCTGCCGGAGATGCACGCGATGTTCACGGATCACGATATACGAGTGGTCAGAGCGAACGCTCTCTACCCAGGAAAGTCGGCCCCATAGAATTTCGATTGCCGCGAACCGGCGAAAAGGAAGCCGATACCGTCGATTTCGAAGAGCCGCACACAACCGAGGAGCGCAGCACCATCCGCGAAGGCACAAGTGCCGGAACTGAGCGGAATTTCACCGCCAATTCGCCGGTAACCTTCCGCGATAAGAAATCCCCGCTTGAATATCAGCCGGATTCCAACACAAGGTTCGCATATTGAGTCGTGTCGCCGGTGCGGATAAGTCCAATCGCGCGCGGAACTCGCTTTTTAAACTCGATGTGGGGTTCAAAATCAAGAGCAACGCCATCCAGCGCGCGTTTGAATTGCAGGATCGTCTCTGGGCTGTTGACCTGGTTAAATTCCTCTGCCATGAAAGCCCGGGCCACGCTGAAGTTGCTCCGAATGGCCGCTAATACATCGAGAACTCGAGGCAGGTCATCGGCCAGCGAGATATCGACGATCTCCACTTCCTTCCAAAAAGGAAACCCCCGGTCAGCAATGACCAGCGTATTGGTGTGCCGGACCTGGCTTAGCAATGCGTTGATTTTCGGGTTTAGGATTCCTGATTTCAACATGGCGCATTCTCACAAAATCCTTTTTTGCCTCGGGTTCAAACGCTGGAAACCGCATCCACGCCAACAGTTTTGCGGGCCCCGGCGCCGGCACAAGCCCTGGATTCATGGATGCCATTCCGCCCGGCGTCGCATTCCATGGCGCCGCTATTGATCAATCGCCGCTTTCTTATCTGTCGAAGCCCGAACCACAAGTTGTGGCTGAATCACAATGGTTTTGTTGCGCGGATGAATCTTGGATTCCAGCAACGACAAGGTCAATCGCCCGGCGCGCTCGCCGATCAAGTCGGTCTGCTGGTCGATGCTCGACAGGGGGACGCGGAGTTCAGTGTCGTAATGGAGGTTTCCCGATCCTATGACGGCGATGTCCGCCGGCACTCGCAAGCCTGCGTCAAGAATGGCATGGATCGCTCCGATTGCCATGGGGTCGTTATAGCAAAAGACTCCATCCGGGCGAGGATTCAGGGCCAGCAGTTGCCGCATTAATTCCGCGCCGCTCTCTCTGCTTTGTACGTCCACAAGCCGCGGCATCGACACATAACCTGGGAGCGGCTTCAGGCTGTGTTTGGCCATGGCGTTCTGATAGCCCTTCAAGCGTCCGGCGCCGGGACTATTGTCGGGGCCGCGTAAATGAGCAATCCGCTTGCACCCTACTTCAATCAGATGTTCCGTAGCCAACAGTCCGATTGCCTCGTCGTCGGTCCCCACATAGTTGGCATCCAGCCCCGTGAGATTGCGATCGATCAAAACCAACGGCAGCCCTTGCTTCTGGATCCGCTCGAACACTGATGGGTCAGTGGATGAAGATGCGATCACGAGAGCATCCAGCCGGCGGCCGAGGAGCCGGCTGATCTCATGCTTTTCCAGCTCGACATCCTCTTCCGATGTCGAGATGGTGAGGCAATAACCTTTCTTCAGCAGCGCCCTTGATAGCGATTTTGCTACCTGGGCAAAAAACGGATGCAACAGGTCGGGGACCACCAGGCCAACGAGATAAGTCTTTCCGGTAACCAGTCCGCGTGCAGCCAGATTCGGAGTGTAATCAAGCTCTTTAACGCGATCCAGAACTCGCTTCCGCGTCGCCTCGCTTATGTCTTCGTGGTTTCGGAGCACTTTCGAAACCGTGACCACAGACACACCGAGGTCACGCGCGATATCTTTCATCGTTGTGGGCACAATTTCTTATACCATATTTGCTTAAAGGATGCGGTAACTGTATCGTTAACTATTCAGGCTTTTCAACCGATGGGCGCCTTGTAGCGCATCTACCGCTCGGCCCCTAACTCCTCTACACGGAGCCACTTTGGATCGTTTTAGGGTTGGCAAGCCGAGTTTGACGAGTTACGGTATATCGGGCAACAATCCGCGGGGTTAGACCAGAAGACAAGGAGTTTAGCGTGAATTCACCGGTTCGCCATGGTTTGATTTGGAAGTCGCAGTTCCGGAAGTTGGGACAACTGTTCCTTGCGATGTCGCTTGGAGGCGCCGGATTGGCCCAGAGCGGCCCGTTGGTGTTGGAGCGCGACGGGAGCGTGATTTCGCTCGAGTCCTATGCCCCGAATATCCTCCGCGTCACCATAAGCTCTGACCGGGCCGAGGCCCTTGGCGCGCCTGGTTATGGATTTGTGGCCAAGCCATCGACAGCGGGATGGGCGCACGAGCAAAGCGCGGACGGCAGCGATGTATTCCGGTCCGCGCGAATGGCAGTGACATTGTCGCCGGGAAACCTTCCCCAGGATCAACTCCCTCATTCCATGCCATTGGACGCAATCAATCAACAGTTGCGAGATATCTACTTTGGCGGTGGCGGCGGGCATGGACATCACCAGGACTCGCTGCTGGTGACCACAGCAGAAGGCAAAATGCTCCTGCACATGCGCGCCTGGGCGATGAGTCCGGAACCGCCGCAAGCGACGCAGAGCGACCCGAACGCAGCGGCCTATCGGGTTTCCGCAACCTTCGATTCGCCTTCAGACGAGCATTACTTCGGATTGGGTCAGCAGCAAAAAGGCTGGATGGATCTGAGAGACCACCAGATTCGCTGCTGGCACGACTATTTGGCAATCGGCGGCGAGGATGTGTGCGTGCCGTTCATGGTCTCCAGCCGCGGCTATGGAATCGTGTGGGACAACCCTTCGAAGACAACCGTGGACCTTGGATTCAACGGGAGAAACGTCTGGTCATCGGATATCGGCAACCGGGTTTCGTACTTCATCATCGCCGGCAACTCGAGCGACGAGATCTACGAGGGCTACCGCCTGTTGACTGGAATTACGCACCTGCTGCCGCGCGCCGCCTACGGCTACATCCAAAGCAAGGCGATCTACCCGACGCAGGAGCAAACGTTGGATGTTGCCAGAGAGTATCGCGACAAGAAGCTGCCGCTCGATGTGATGGTTGTGGACTTCCTGAATATGACCCGGCAAGGGGAGATGGACCTCGATCCAAAACGATGGCCCGACCCGGCAGCCATGAACAACCAACTCCACGCGATGGGCGTGCGGACATTGTTGAGCGTATGGCCGCATTTCTCCCAAGGCACGCAGTTTTACGACATGCTGCGGAGCAAAGGGTGGCTGATTCACACGCCGGCAGGATCACCCGACCAGGGAGGCTTCAAGGACGTCATCGGGCCCAACATCGACACCACCAACCCGGAGGCGGCGCAATGGTTCTGGGAGAAAATTCGCGACCGCTATGTCAAGCCGTACGGATTCGATTACATCTGGCTTGATGAGACGGAGCCGGATGTCGATCCGGCAAATGACGTCTTCTTCATCGGTTCCGGCCCGCGCTTCTACAACGTGTATCCCCTGTTTCACACAGCCTCTGTCTATGAGGGCTTCCGGCATGACTTCGGTGACGCCCGAAGGGTTATGATCCTTGCCCGTGCGGCCTATCTGGGCGCGCAACGGAACGGCACCGTCTTCTGGTCGAGCGACATTATCTCCTCGTGGGACATGCTGAAGCGCTCAATTCCAGCGGGACTTAACTTTGCGGCATCCGGATTACCTTACTGGGACACGGACATCGCGGGATTCTTCTCGCCATCGATTCCCGCCGACTACCATGCCCAGCGCAAGCCGCTCATCGATGGATCGGATGCGCGCGACGTCATCGGGAACTATGAAGATTACCCGGAGCTGTTTGTCCGGTGGTTTGAGTGGGGAGCTTTTCAGCCGGTGATGCGCGCTCACGGCGAAAGAAAGCACAACGAGGTTTGGGCGTATGGCAAGCAGGCTGAGCCAATTCTGGCTAAGTACCTAAAGCTGCGCTACCAACTCTTGCCCTATACCTATTCAATTGCGTACCGCAGCTACCAGACTGGCGCTCCATATATGAGGGCGCTTTTCATGGACTTCCCCGGCGACCCGAGAGCGATGGAGATTGCCGACGAGTATATGTACGGGCCGGCATTCCTCGTCGCCCCGGTAACGGAACAGGGTGAGACGCACCGCGCGGTTTATCTTCCCGCGGGCTGCGACTGGTACAACTACTGGACCAATGAGCGTTTCCACGGCGGACAGACCATTGTGGCCGAAGCTCCCATCGACACTCTGCCGTTGTTTGTCCGCGCTGGAAGCATTATCCCGCTCGGATCCGAAGTCGAGAGCGCGCAGCAGCCGCAGACCATCGCATCGGTGCGCGTATATCCCGGCGCTGATGGCAACTTCACGCTTTTCCAGGACGACGGGAGCACCTACGCATACGAGAAGAACGGCGGCTCTGTTACTCGTTTGGTATGGGACGACGCCTCCCGCCACCTGAAGCAAGAGGGAGCACCGGCGTGGAGCGGGCCTGATAACTCCGTGGTGAAAGTTGTAGCCAAGTAGCAGCGGGCGAGATACGATTTCTCCAATCCTCGATCAGGTTGGAGATCGCAGCGCCCGCTGCGCCGTTTTCGGGATAGCTATTCCGGCAAAACAAATGAGCCTTGCATCTCGAATGTTCCTTCGGCTGTTGGAGCGCCGGTATTCGGCTGTCCGCCGCCGATCGAAATCGAGTATTGTCCCTCTGGAATCTCGATCTCGCCTTCGGACGTCACCATGCTCAGGTCACGCGGATTCAGGTCGAAGTGCACTGTTTGCGACTGGCCCGGATCGAGGTGCACGCGCTTGAAGCCGCGCAACGCGCGGATCGGAGCGCCCGCAACATTCGGGAAGCTCAGATAAAGTTCAGCCACTTCGTCCCCCGCGCGCGAGCCCTTGTTTGTCACCGTCACTTCGGCGGCCATCGGTTGCCCAGCAGTAACAGGGCTGGTTGGAAGCGAAAGGCCACTGTAAGAAAACGTTGTGTAACTCAGACCGTAGCCGAAGGGGTAGAGCGGTTTGCCCTGAAAGTAGCGATAGGTGCGGTTCTTCATCGAGTAGTCCTCGAACGACGGAAGCTGCTCGATGCCGGTGTAGAAAGTTACAGGCAAACGCCCGGCGGGGTTGTTTTTCCCGGAAAGCGTTTCAGCCACGGCCGTGCCTCCCTCTTCGCCGGGGTACCAGGCATCAATGATGGCGTTGGCGTGCTCCTTGGCCCAATTCACTGCGAGTGCGCTCCCATTGGTGAGCACGAGCACGACAGGCTTGCCGCTGGCAGCCAGCGCTTCAAGCAGGTCTTCTTCGGGCTGCGGCAGATCGATGCTGGTACGGTCGCCGCCCAGGAAGCCGGCCTCGTTCACTTGCCTTTCCTCGCCTTCCAACTCGCTGGTGATGCCGAGAACGGCAATCACCACATCTGCACCCTTGGCCGCCGCCAGGGCCTCGGACTGGGGTTTCAAATCGAGCTTCCTCCAGACCAGCGTAGCGTTGGGCGGTGCGCCTGCCGCCGGCGAGTATTGCACGCGCAGTTCAGCGGGCTTGCCGGCCTCCAGATGCACGCGTCCCAACTCGGCCTCATTTGGATTGCCGTCCCAAGCCGAGGCCACGCCTTTGCCATTCAACTGCACGCGGAAGAAGCCCCTGACCTTCATGCCAAGACTGTAGTCGCCCGTCTCGGGTGCGGTAATTTCGCCCTCCCAGTGGATGCTGAGCGGGTGAACGTCGGCAACCTCAGCAGGCAATGGCTCGGCAGAAGCATCGATAGCGGATTCCGTGCGCACCGCCAGCACCTTCATCGCCTCGGGATGGTTAATGTCGCTCAGGTCGAGCTTGGAGTAGCTGGCCTTGACGCCGGGCTTTCCGTCGAACGTAAGCGCGGAGGCCGGCACGGGGTCGGCCTCGAGGCTCAGGAATTGCGTTCCCCGCACGTATTGAATTGTGGCGCCCGAGAACTCCTTGCGCAGGCCTTCAAGGATCGACACCGTGTGAGTTGGGCTTCCGTTGTAGTTGCCCAGCAAAACTCGGTTCTCACTTGCAAGGGGCCCAATGACGGCGATCTTGATGCCGCTTGTCTTAAGCGGCAGCGTGCCATCGTTTTTCAAGAGGACCATCGACTCATCCGCCAGCTTACGCGCCAGTTCGCGGTGTTCCGGGCTGCTGAGATCGTTCGGGTCGATCTTGGCGTAAGGATCCGTGTCGGGCGGGTCGAACATCCCCAGCTTGATTCTCGCGGTAAAGAGGCGGATGAGCGCTGTGTCCATTGCGCTCTCGGGCAGATAGCCCTGCTGCACCGCCTCAAGATACGGTTTGTAGTCGTACTCTTCGGGGTTCTTGCCGGCCCCGAAACATTCATTGTCCATGCCTCGTATGACCGAAATCGCCGCGGCCTGCGGTAGCGTCGGCCGGTAATCGTGACCAGTGAATATGTCACGAACCGCGCCGCAATCAGAAACCACATAGCCCTGGAATCCCCACTTGTCACGAAGCTGATCCTGAAGCAGGTGCTGGTTGGCGCAGGCTGGCTCTCCGTTGATCGCGTTGTAGGCGCACATCACCGATCCCGCCTTGCCTTCGACAACGGCGGCGCGGAAACCCGGCTCATAGGTGTCGAGCTCGTCGTGCTTGCTCACGTCGACGTCGGCAAAATGCCGTGTGGGCTCAGGGCCGCTGTGAACGACAAAGTGTTTGGGCGTCGCGATCACACGGAAATACTTCGGATCGTCTCCCTGCATGCCCGTAACGAACGCCACACCCATGCGGCCAATGAGGTACGGGTCCTCGCCGTAGGTCTCCTGGCCGCGTCCCCAACGCGGGTCGCGGAAGAGGTTTAGATTCGGTGCCCAGAAGTCCAGCCCACCCTTATTGCCGGTGAGGCCGGCGGGCACATCCTGCACATGCTTGATGCGCCCCTCAATGCCAATATCGGTCCCCATCGCATGGACTCCCGGCACGTCGAAAGTCGCCGCCAGGCCGATCGGCTCGGGAAACTCGGTTACGCCGTCGTCAATCACGCCATGAAGCGCCTCGCTCCACCAGTTGTAAGCCGCGATGTCGAGCCGCGGAATGGCGCGCGAACCATTCACCATTTGCGAAGCCTTTTCGTCCAGTGTCATGCGCTGGACAAGGTCAGTCGCGCGTTGCTCTGGCGAAAGGCTGGTGTCAAGATACGCAGGCTTCTGCTGCGCGAAACCACTCCAGCCACAGCACAGAATTGCAGCAACTCCAAAATGCAGCCTGAAACGTTTCATCGTTTTTCTCTCCGAGATCTTATGTGGGTCCGTTGCGTGCCGAAACTCAGTGCTCGGCGCGCGAATTGTCATACCGATTGTGCGCCCGGTTCAACATCGAGCAGCCTGCACTGCCGTTCGCCGTGGATCGCATCAACAAAGATACAATCTGAGTCTTTGGCGCCGCCACCAGTCTATTCGAACACCCGGTCTCGATTCACCCGCCTGAACAGTCTGGTGACCGACGCTAGCCCGCTTTGCTGAATTGAATCGTCATCGGATGTCCGATATAGTTCGCCGTCCGATCCGGTCCCGCCTCAGGCCCAATTCCGGTACCGTGCCCCTCTTTCACCAACACGATATGGAATGTGTGCTTGCTCGGCATCCCAGGAAACGCACCGGAGCGATCTCCGATGGAGAGCGACTTGCGGCGATCGTCCCAATGCAGGTGAATTGTCGACCTGGCCCCATCCTCGTATGCATAGCCATCCCCGCTGTCCTCATAAAGCACGAAGTCGGCATCTTTCCCGCCATAAATGCGAATCTCCATCGGGTCTTCAGCATCTGCTGCGGACTGCACTTGAGGCCCCATTGGAACAATGCTGCCTTCCCTCACCAGGATCGGAATCCGGCCCAGGGGGGCATCAGCAACAATCGTCTGTCCACCGCGTTCGGTTTTTCCCGTCCAAAAGTCCACCCAATCGTCTCCGGCCGGCAAAACAATGTTCCGGCTCACTGCATGGGGCTGTGTGACCGGACTAATCAGCAGCGAACGACCAAACAGGAATTCGTCATCGATATCTCTCAGCGCAGGCTCGCTCGGATAAACAAAGGGTAGTGCCTGCATGATCGTTTCCCCGCGGCTGGTTACGCCCCAGCCGCCTGAATAGATGTAAGGCATGAGACGGTACCGAAGCTGATCGTATTGCGTCAGGATCTGCTCCACTTCCGGACCGTAGTTCCACATCTCAGTCTTGGATTGATATCCATGAATGCGGAAGATCGGGCAGAAGGCGCCGAACTGAAACCAACGGACCAGCAGTTCGTGATAGTCCTCGGATGAATATTGGTCGGCTGGCCGGAAGAAACCGCCGATATCCGTCGTCCAGTAGGGAAAGCCGGACATCGCGAAGCTGAGGCCGGCTGGGATCTGGCGCCGCAGGGTCGCCCAATTCCCAGAGATATCGCCTGACCACGATATAGAAGAATTGCGCTGCTGCCCGGCATAGGCTGAACGCGACAGGATGACGACTCGCTTGCTCTTGGTTGTCGCCTTTTGCCCGTCATAGACTGCCGAAGTCTCAAACAGGGGATATGCGTTTCGCACCAGCCTGCCCGGTCCCAGGAAAGTAATGTCGTTCTTGAGAGGATCGCCCTCCGGCTCTGAAGCATCGAGCCACCATCCGTCCAGCCCCTCGCGAAACAGATTCCGATCGATCTCTGACCAAAAAAGCTCTTGCGCCTTGGGATTGAACAAATCCGCCCAGCTCTCTTGTTCTTTCGTCTCGCCCGGTTCGCCCGTGCTCGCCGCGCTCTTTAGAACCAGATTGGCGTTCTCCATATCGTGGTTTACCTGGGTCTCCGCGCCGAACTTCGCCCAGACTGAAATCACCATGTGAAAGTCCTGGCGATGGAGTTCGGTCATCATCTCCGTGGGATTCGGATACTGGCTTTCATCGAATCTCATCGCGTTCCAGCCGTACTTGCCCCAGTACTGCCAATCCTGAACAAGCACGTCGACGGGAATCTGCCGCTTGCGGAACTCTGCCGCCGTATCGAGAATCTGTTGCTGGCTCGAATAGCGCTCACGGCACTGCCAAAAGCCATAGGCCCATTTAGGCAACAGCGGAGCGGGGCCTGTGAACTCGCGATAGTCGGCGATCACCCGGCTCGGTTCCGGTCCATAGAAGAAGTAGTAGTCAACCGCCGTGCCGGCTTCCGACCGAAAACCCATCAGGTCCGACGGGCGGCGCACGAACAAGTGGGTATCGCCCCCAGTCGCAGCGGTCACGTTGTATGTCGTATTGGCCGCCAAATGGATCTTGCCTCCCGCGGACCATGGAAGCCACATATTCTTCAGATCGATCACCTTTTGGTCATTGACGCTGAGTTGCAGCTTGCCTCTTCCATTCCCGCTCAGCAGAAATCCATATTCTCCTTCCGCACCTGTCTGAAATGTTCCCGCGCCATTTCCGTCCAGTTGAATCGCCTCCGTCGGCGGATTGAATTCAGTCAGCGACGGATTGTTCCACAACAGTCCGTACCCGTTCGTCGAAACCACAAAGGGTATCGCGATGTTTGAATTTGCCTGCAACATCCGGATCGGAATGTCGCGCAGATCCAGGAAACCCTCTTGATGTTGTCCCAATCCGTACAGCGCTTCGCCGGGAGTCAACTGAAAGTCCTGGCGAATCTCGTTGGTGTGCGTTCCATCGATATCGACAGGCGCTATCGTGCGGCCATCATGCTCTTGTTCGCTTAACACAGGTTGCCCAGTTGCCGTCAGAAACCGCACGGAGTTCGTCGCCCGGTCGATCTCCACTTTCAGAACACTCGTCTTGATGGAGACCGTCGAAGCATTGGAGGAGGTCGTGAACGCGGCTCCTCCACACGGGCGAATCACGGTGGGCACGATTGATTTTGGAAACTCTCCGCTAAGACTCGCTTCAACTCGGATCACCCTGTCAGAGCAGACCGATACGCGAAGAGCGCCTGTCGGCGAATGCACTGTCACTCCATTTGCGCTTCGCTCGATCGCCTGGGCATGGAGATGGAATGGCTGGGTAAGGATGCCAATGCATGCTGCCACTCCGAAAGATGCAAATAACGTTCTTAAGGTTGAAGACATCGGATGTCGCTCCTCGAATCGTTGTCAAATCGTCTGCAGAAACTCAATGAATCTCAGCTTGAAACCACCTGGAAAACTACCGAATCGCGCCTCAAAAAAAGTTCAGATCGCTCAGGCCGTCTGGGCTCGCAACCGATCACTGCCGGCTCGTGTCGGTCGGGAGTTGTTCAATCGCTGTGTGTGCCTGATCGTCCCAGCGCTCGCGCAGTTGCTGCGATATCCGAATCTGCTCTTCAGCCGCGCCCTTGTCACCCGACTTTTCATAAAGGCGGGCCAGTTGATAGTGAATGCTTCCATCCTTATCGTTTGCCAACCCCAATTTGTATTCCGAAATAGCCTCTGAAATGCGGTTCGTCGCCGCATAGACCTGACCGAGTAAAACGTGAAGACGAGGCGCCAAATCTGGATCGAGGTTCTTGCAGTTAGCCAGATACGGTTCGGCCTCTGCAAACTGATGTCCCTGCACCAGAATCTCGCCCGCCAGCAGATTGGCTTCAGCATCTTCGGGCGCCTCCGCCAGAAGAGACTTGGTGATCTCAAACGCTTCATCCGTCTTCAATTCGGTGAACAAAACAATGGCCAGGCTGAGCCGTGCTTCGCGTTTCGTCGGATCGATGGCCAGTGCCTTTCGATACTCTTCCTCCGCCTCGCTCCAGCGCCGCTTTTGGCGGAACACATCTCCCGCCAGCACATGCATCTGCGGAGAGTTGGGGTCGATATCGCCCGCACGGTCCAGCGCCGCAATGGCCAGTTTCTGATCGGCCTTGGTTTCCCAATACAACCCCCGCACCAAAGTCGCGGGATTTGCTTTTTGGCGCTCGGCGACCCGCGAAGTCGTGACAAAATCGCCCGTGTAGTACGAGCAGGAAGCCAGGAGTTGCTGTTGAGCGCTGCCGAGCGTCTCCAGCGCCGGCTCCAGGAGATGATCGCAGGCGCCATATTTCCCGGCCGCATAAAGAGCTTCAGCCCCCGTCGGCAACGGCCCTCGTGACGCTTGAGACGGTCCTTCCTCATCGATTTCTATTACCGGCGGTTCCGCGGATAGGAGCGCCTGTTCGACAGTAGAGCCAAGATCGATCGAGAGAGCTCCGGCACTCTGCCGCTCTCGTGCCAGATCGACCAGCGATCTCGCTTGGTCGGTAGATAGAGCGTCGCGGAACAGGTATAGGCTCGACTGAAGGAACCCGGAGTCGTTCACCTCAATCTCGGCAAGCCCTTTGAGCGCAGAATCTGGATGCCCGTCGGCAGCCTCCGCGATAGCGATGCCAAGCGGCGCTAATCCACAGTGGCTCTCCGTTCGGGTCTCTGATTCGAATTGCTCGCGCGCATCAGCGGTCTTCTTCTCGCGAAGCAGAGTAATCCCGAACTCAGCGTGAGCACACGGCGCGGGTGAAGGTGAGGCCGTCGCGATTTTGTACGCGTTCTCTGCGTCAACAAGCTTGCCCTCTTCGGCATAGGTCTCCGCTGCCCGCAGGGTGGCATAAGGCGAACGGCTGTAGGTTGAGGTCATCAGCCGCGCATCGTTGTCTACCTGCTGCAAATAGATCGTCCCGAGGCCGAGCCAGGCTTCTCCATTGTTCGGGGCCAGTCGAATCGCCTTTTGGAACGCCTCAGTTGCGCGGTCATTACGGTTCAGGCTGGCGTAAGCCTTTCCCAGAGAAAGTTCCGCCAGCGGATCCTTCGAATTGAGCCGGGTGGCAGTTTCGAGGAACGGCACGGCCGCATCTGGTTTTTGGGTCTTAAGGTATTCAATGCCAAGGAACAACTGGGGAACATAAAGAGTCGCTTTCAGGCGTATCGCTGCTTTAAAGCTCTGAATGGCGTCATCGGATCTTCCCGTTTCGTAGTACATGAGCCCCAGATTGGCCCAGAACTCCGGAACGGCGGGATCGAGTTCAGTAGCCTTGCGATACGATTCCGCCGCCGCGCTAAAATCTCCCCTCGACTGCGCCGCCGCGGCATCAGCCAGGACAGATTGAAGAGCTCGCTCCTGATCTTGCGCCTGGGCCATTTCGCTTACGTCGGATTTCGTGAATACAATCGCCAGGCACAGGACCAGAGCGAACCACCGTGACATGTGCAGAAAGCCCCCTGTTCTCTTGTAAAACGCTGACATCATTGCGTCCAATCACAGTTCAGGAACTTTCAGTCTCTATCAAAGGGCGCTTTCCGACTGCAAACCGCCCCAGAGCACATGCAAATCCGCACATGAATTGACATGCACAGAGAGTAAGCGATAACTTTGCTGGTATTGGCAAGGTACAGCACGGTACTGTTCGAGAGCGATATCGAACGGAGCACGGACCTTGTCATCGCCGGTGGGGTGGAGTACAGTACGGCGCAGATCGCAACTTCCACCGGGGGTGGGCAGATGGAACACGCAGTTGGATCCAATGACACCCGGCATCAAGGAGCTTCTCCCCACGAAATCCCCGCCGCGCAGATTCAAGAAGTGCTTGCCGAAATCCTGGTCAGTGTCCCCTTTCGCTCGAGTAAGCAGTCTCAGCAACTCTTGCGGTACATTGTTGACCAGACGCTCTCCGGGCATGGGCAACTCTTGAAGGAGAGAGTGATCGGGGCAGACGTTTTCGGCAGGCGTCCGGACTACGATACAAATTCCGACCCGATCGTCCGGGCACGGGCGGCTGAACTCAGAAAAAGGCTTGCTCAATTTTACGTCGGGCCAGGCGCCGATTGTGCCGTCCGAATCGAGATCAGTCCTGGGTCTTATCACGCTTCGTTTTCAACCTCATCACGTCCGGCGGCGAGTGTCTCGGAGAGCGGCGCCACCGAAACCACCCATCATTGGACGCCGGAGCCTGAGCCACTCCAGGTCGTCGCTCCACTTATTGCAGCAACCAGTCTGGACATCAAGCCTCGGCGAACCTGGCCATTCTGGGTTATCTCGATCGTTTGCGCTGTTGCCCTGGCGTCGTCCTTGGTTCTGTTCCGAGCGAAGAGTCCCATTGAGCAATTTTGGGAGCCACTATTAACCACAACGAAACCGGTTTTGATTTACACCGGGTCAAACCCGGTCTACCTGCCGACCACAGAGCTGCTTGAAAAGTACAAGGCCACCCACAAGCTCGATGAACTGGAGACACAAGGGCAGGAATATCTGATTCCGCTCACTGCCGACCAGAAATTCGGTCCCGGCGATCTTGCCGCCGTCAGAAACACGTATGTGACCCTCGGCGACATATCGGCAAACGTTGCCGTGGCTACCTTCCTTACACATAACAAACGGACCTTCGATCTTCGCTCCGGAGAGGACATGGTATTTGGCGATCTTCTCCAATCACCATCCATTTTGATCGGCGCATTCAATAACGGTTGGACCATGCAAATGACCGGCGATCTCGGATTTGTCCTCGGCCCTGGTTTAATGATCCGCGATCGATCCGACGCAAGTCGTACTTGGGCGCCGCTGTACTCCCCCGATGGCAACGTCCTGATCGACTACGCTGTCGTTGCGCGACTTCCTCACTCGAAAACCGGCGAACCTCTCTTGGCCATCGCCGGAATCACTCAAAGCGGGACTCGTGCGGCTGCTGAGTTTATAACCAATCCGCAAGAGATTAGAGACTTGCTCAAAGCCGCGCCCAAGACATGGGCCAGCAAGAACGTGGAATTTATTCTGCAAACAAAGGTTGTTAACGATCTTCCGACAACTCCGACGGTCGTTGCCGTGCGCTATTGGTAGATGCCGCCACTCCCCTGCATGCATCGTTCTTTCACGATGACTTACGCGGAGTTAACTCTGGATCCGGAACGAAACGGCATGTTGACATGGCGGTGAGTCCGGCAACTGAATCTCCAGCCCCTGCGCCGTTTGCGTCCATCTCAACTCCGATTTCGCCCCGAGCAGTTCCACTTTTCGAATTGGACGAGGGTAGTTTGCGGAGTTTTCAGCTAGCGACTTAATGACCATTTTTCCATCAGACGGCCACCCCAGAGCGATCGCATAGAGCATGTCGCCCTTGGTCGTAAATCGTATATCCGCGGCCTGGAACTTGAGCTTCAAAAGCTGGTAACTCGGTAGCTCTTTAGCTGCTTCCGTGGCCGGCCCTTCCCCATAGATCGTCCATGGGCGCGTCCTCTTGATCGCCTCGGAATTGACATCTTGCCAATCAGAAAGTTCTGCCAGGAATGCGAGCTCGTCGCTGTCGGGCTCCCCATTGCCCGGTAAAGGAATGCTAAGAAGCAGATTGCCGTTCTTGCTGACAATGTCAACCAGAAGTGGAATCATCAACGATGCCTTTTTGTAAGAGTGGTTCTCAAAGACTGAGCGATCGTAGTGCCAATTCCCAATGCAAGCTTCCGTCTGCCATGGCTTTTCCTGCAGCTTATCCGCCAGCGTCATTTCAAAGTCGCGTGTAAGTGTTCCCCATACGGGTTCAGGAACCTCTTTCAGGTCCAGGACCCCTTCCAGATGGCCTCCATGTGCCCGCATATTCTTGTTGTAGTAGTAGGCCATGATCTGCGGCGCCAGATCCGGAACGCCGAGCCAAACACCGATGCCGCGATCGAAATTGAACTGCGCCCCATCGTCAAAGTTCAGGATGTCAGGTGAATAGCTGTCGATCACGTCCTGGACGCATTCGAGAAACCACTGCACAAACTCGGGGCAGGGCGTGTTCACCGCGTGAGGCTTGCGATTGAGCTTTTGCGGATCTCTCCCCTCCCACCATTTTCCCTTCCCGTCGGCAACTGTCATCACGCCATCGTAGGGGACTCCGGCGAACGGCCCCGTAGTATCGCTCTTGTAGCGAACCGGTAGAAACTCGTCCCAGACTCGATGCGGAGTGCCATGGTAACTCACGCCGAATCGCAGTCCGTGGGAACGCGCAACCTTGGCCCAGGTTCCCACGATGTCTTTCTTCGGCCCTATCTGGACGGCGTTCCACGGCTGATGCTTTGAGTTCCAGCAGTGGTAGTTATCGTGGTGAGTGGCCAAAGCCACCATGTACTCGGCTCCGGCGCGCTTGTACATCTTGATCAACGCTTCCGGATCCCACTTTTCCGCTTTCCAGAGAGGACAAATGTCCTTGTATCCGAACTGCGAGGGATGTCCATAGGTCTTTACGTGATAGTTATATTGAGGCGATCCTTGGATATACATATTGCGCGCGTACCAATCACCTTGTTCGGGAACGCACTGCGGGTCCCAATGAGCCCAGATTCCGAACTTCGCGTCGCGAAACCAGTCCGGACACTGATAGGACTTCAAAGACTCCCAATAGGGCAAAAAGGGTCCATTCGGAATGGCGCCGGTAAAGAACCCCGAGTTCTGTCCCCTCGCCATCCGAGACAACGCAATCGTAGATAGGCCACTGGCCAGGAACGTCCTGCGGTTCATCGATTCAATCTCTCCATAAACTGGGTGTGCGTTTGTCGCATCACCTAACTTTTGCCACTTGTCATCGTGCCCAAATGAACGGCTTCTGCTCCGCCCGTGTAGTTGACGATTCGGTCCGGCTGGGGCGTCGCATCCATTCCAGTGCCGTGGCCGGGCCTGACGATAACAACCATGAATTTCCGGTCTTTGAGCATGCCCGGGAACTCGCCGCTACGCGCCCCAATGGTCAATGTTTGGGTGGAATCGTTCCACCTGATTGGAATCGTGGCATGAATGCCCTTCTCGTAATCGTAATTGTCGTTTTCGTCCTCATAAAGAACAAATGATCCGTTTGCTCCTGGGTACACTCTCAATTCAATCGGATCCTCGGGTTTCTGAGTTGCGTACTCCATCGTCGGCCCAAGAGGAAGAATTGCTCCAGCGCGCGCAAAAAGAGGAATCTGCTCCAAAGGAGCTGTAACGCTGAGATGCTGGCTTCCGGCGACTCGCTCTCCAGTCCAGAAGTTAGTCCATTTTGTCGCCCCCGGTAGATAGACTGACCGTTGATCGGCGGAGGTCGTGACGGGAGCAACCAGAAACGCGGAACCAAACATATATTGATCGCCGATGTTATCCGCGTTTCGATCACTTTGAAAGTCCATAACCAGTGGACGCATCATCGTGTTGTTTCCATCGGTCACTCGCCACGCTTCAGAATAAATATAGGGCAACATGCGGTAGCGGAAGTTGTCGTACGCCAGCAGGTACTTATACGACAGCGGCCACTTCCACATCTCCGTTTCGGTTTTGTAGCCATGAATACGAAGGATAGGACAGAAGGTAGAGTACTCAAACCAGCGAACCAGCAAGCGGTTATAGTCTTCTGAGCTGTATTGATCTTCAGGGCGAAAGAATCCGCCCGTATCGGTGGTCCAGTAAGGCATACCGCCAACAGAAAGGTTCAGGCCGGCTGGTATCTGCTGGCTGAATGCTTGCCAACTGCCATGGACATCCCCCGACCACGTAACAGCCGCATACCGCTGAAATCCCAGCGTGGCGGTCTTGCCCAGTTGCACCACCCGCTTCGATGGGTCCGCCGCTCGTTGGCCTTCGTAGATTGATTGATTGGCAGCATGGGGATAGTAATACGTGTAGGGATTTCCGGAGACAAGTCCCAGGTTATCAACCCAAACTTTGTGATTCCTCACTTGTCCATTCACTTCCTCGCCGTCTTGCCACCAAGCATCGACGCCGAGATCGAACATATACCGCTTCAGATACTTCCAGCGGATGCTGCGCCCCTCAGAAGAAAGCTCGTTGACATAGCCGGTGTCTTCGATTTCCCCATGATGCTTGGCCAGGTCATCCAGAGTCTCGCCTTTGGGATCCGCCCACACTGAAATCATGTAGTGAAAGTTCAGCTCGTGGAGTTTCTTGATCATTTCCGCGGGATCTGGGTAAGCAGTCGGGTCAAATTGGTAAGCTCCCCAACCCCATTTGCCCCAGTACTGCCAATCCTGAACGATCAAATCCACAGGAATATGGCGGCTGCGGAATCCCTCAGCAGCATCGAGTGTTTCCTGTTGGCTCGCATAATGCTCGCGGCATTGCCAGAATCCATACGCCCATTTGGGAAAGAGCGGCGCCGTCCCTGTGAGCACGCGGTAACCCGCGACGACTTTATCGAGGTTCGGGCCATAAACAAAGTAGTAGCTGATATCGTTGCCGGCTTCCGACCGGAACACCGACGTGTTCTCCAACAGCCGGCCATAGAGCTTCGCCGTCTTGCCGCCGCCGAGCAGCTTCACGGGATAGCTTTCGCCTGCGGTCAAGTGTGCTTTGACCACAGACGTATAAGGCACCCACATATTCACGTCATCGTGCGTCACTCGGTCGCCGACTGTGATGCCGATTTCGCGGGCTCCATCCCCGCCGCGCGCGAAGAATACATAGTCTCCGTTTTTTTGCGCTTTAAACACGCCCGCTCGACTCGAAGGATCCACGGCAATCTCATCGTCTTCACTCACCGGGTTGAATTCCGTGAGCGACTCGTTATCCCAAACGACGCCGTAACCTTTGCTGGAAACCATGACAGGAAAGGCGCCAATGATGTTCTGACTGATGAGGTCAATGGGCATTCCTCGCCAGTTCCAGACTCCATCTTGCCCTTCCGCCAGCCCATAGAGTGCTTCGTCAGGCGGGGAAAGAAACTCCTGCTGCAGATGGTATGTGTCTTCCTGGTTCACCATGGCCCTCTGCATCGCTTTCCCGCCGCCTTGCGGCTCCGCCAGAATCCTGTTGCCTGTTGGGGTCAGAAACGTCAGCGCTCCTGTGCTTCGATCCACGAGCACGGATAGCTTGTCCCCGGAAATTGTGATATTTTTTGCGGTCTCAACAAGACTTAGAGGAGGATCGTACTGCTCCTCGCATCCGACTACCGCAAGACTCTTCCCGGAAGGCGACTCGCTGCCCGGAGCATAGGAAACGTGGACGATGTTGTCACTGCAAAAGTGAATTGTCGTCGCTCCCGGCTGCATCGTAAAAACAGCTCCTCCGGCGATCTTGTGGAACGACAAGACCGCAATCGGAGCTGCCGGCGTCATGGGTATAAGGTTGGTCTCCTTATAGTCTTGATCTTCCCGCTCCTCCGGATCGATCGTCCTGGTAGTACTTCCAGGTGAGTTTTGAGACGGCACGGCGGATGTTTGCGCTACGCTTCTCGATCCCGCCCCGTAAGCGCAGCAAAGTGTTATAACCGCGGCGAAGCAAAGCTTTCGCAGCCGCGCTGAAAAGTTTTGTTCTGTGGTTTTGGACTCGATGCCGTGAGTTGAGTCGATTTCGATCGTCTGCCTGGTTCTGAGGATCATCTCAAAGTGTTCATCTCTTAAGCGACGCATAATCCCTGGTTTCACCCGGAGTTCCGGGATCGACGGTTTGAGCTCAGCAGCCTTGCGATCGGCTGCGGCCGCCAAGCGAAAATCCCCCCGAGCTGAGTCATGCGGGCCTCAGCCCGGAGGGATTCAATGGCTTGAGTTGGCGTTTCTCCACCGGCAATCGCGCTCACAGTTGAATCTGTGAACGCGATTGTCAAGCCGAGTGCAACAACGGTTCATTGCATTGATCGCTTCTAGTAAGTGATCTTCAGCACCCCCTGCATTTGTCTCGCTCCCTGCGTCGACGAACTCTCGCCCATCGTTCCATCGCCGACTCCGGAGTCCGGTATGCCGAAATTGGGGTGATTGAAAGCGTTGAACATCTGCACGGCGAACTGCATCTTCAACTTATCCGTGAAGTTGAACCACTTGGCCAGCGTTAGGTCTTCGTCCACGTATCCCGGCGCCCGCAGATTCGAATAGTAGCGGGGTCCGGTGCCGAAGGTGAATGCGGGCGGAGGTGTGAAGGCCGCCGGGTTGAAGAAGCAATACTTCGTTCCCACGGCAATGATCGGGTTACCGGGAGTGCCATTACCGCAGCTACCAGTTCTGAAAGGTTGCCCGGTCAGGTTTGCATGTTGACTGCCGCCAAAGACGGTTGAGGTGTTCCCGTTGGGACCAATCGACATCGGGAATCCGCTCTGGACTGTGGTGATTCCGTTCACCTGCCAGCCGCCCACGACTGCATCCTCGAGCCTGTTCATCCCGCTGCCGAACTGCTTGCCCCGGCCAACCGGTAATGAGTACACATAGTTCAAGACCAGGGAGTGAGGAATATCCTCGCCGTCGACCGTCCAATCCGCTTTCAGGTCATAGTAATTGCGGATGCCAGAGCCACCGGTATCGCCGTTGATCGATCCCCATTCCTCCGGGCCGGCCACATCGGACAGGAACTTCGAGTAGGTGTACGAGGCAGTGAAGATCAAACCTGCCCCGAAACGATGCTTGAAGTTTGCCTGCAAGGCGTTGTAGTTGTTAGTTCCAACCGGCTCGTCTGTCGCTGAGACGCCTCCGCAGAACTCCGGATACGGCTCCAGCGATTGCGCCACAGTCCACGGGCAAGCCATAGCAGTCAGGTTAAGGGAGCTCAACGCAGCGGCGTACGGATTGGTGCCTGCCGATGCATTCAGCGCCGCCCCCATGGAAAGATACTTTGGATCCAATTGGCCGTAGTTCATTCCGCCGAGGGTAATGCGCGTTCCGCGGCCACCGACGTAGGCGATATCCAGCACGTCGTTGTTCGTGAAAGCGTATTGGAATCCAAGACTGAACTCCTTGGTTCGAGGATCGGGACGGAAGGGATTTACAGCGCTAGGGCTCTGGCCAACGCTCGTCAGGCCTCCCAACGCATTCCCCGTCACCGGCACCAGTCCGGTTTGGAAGGCCTGCGCAAGAGGTGTCGTCACCGTGACGCCGTCAGGCGAAGAAGTCCATTTGGTTGAGGTCGAGTATCCCGGGTCAGGTCCGGAGCCGCCATACCAGTTTCTCGCGTAATACAATCCGTAGCCGCCGCGCATCACCAGCTTCGGGATGATGGCGTACGTAAAGCCAATGCGGGGCTCCAGGTCAACGAGGTTCTTTTCATAGAGGCCGCGGTTCCCTGGATTGTTGTAGACGATTTCGCCGTAGACCGGAATCCCCGTCGCCGCGCTGATCGGGTTGAGGGCGTTGAAATCGAAATACGCCTGTTGGT
>CAYOVE010000005.1:0-39376 GCA_964407295.1 uncultured Occallatibacter sp. | reverse complement strand
GTAACCTCTTCAATAAACCGTCCCGCGTTGGCGTAAAAAAGCTCTGCGCCAAACCGGTAGAGCACCAGCCCGGGCTGGGTGACCACATTCGGCGCAACTGGAGTGAGCCTCCAGCTTCCATCGGGGTTTGCCTGCAGAACGCCGCTATGCGGGTGATAATCGTGCCGGACGATGCGCGCCAACGACACCAGCATCGCCAGCACGATTCCTTCTTCCACTCCCACCAGAACTACGACCGCTGCCGTCATGACCGCCAGCGCGAACTCCTGAGGGCTCTCCGACCGAATGTTCTTGAGCTCAACCAGATTAATGAGCCGCAGCGCAACCAAAAATACCAAAACGCCAAGCACTGGAGTTGGCAGGTATTGCAGAGGCCCGGTGAGAAATAGCAGCACCACACCCACCACCACCGCCGTCGACACCTGCGCTATCTGGCTCTTGCCGCCGGCATCCTCCATCATCGCTGTTTGCGTGGGGCTGCCATTCACCACAAACCCGCCGCTCAGCGCCGCCGCAACGTTGGCAGCCGAAAGCCCATACAAGTCGATATTCTCATCCACCTTCTCGTAGTGTTTGGCCGCATAAATCCGCGCCGTCGCGGCGCTCTGCGTGAGAATCATGACCGCGCACGAGGCCGATACCGTGACGAGCAGCTCGATTTCTTTGCGATTCATCTCGCGCAGGCTGACGAGCGCCATCAAACCCAGGTGAGGCAAACCGCCGGCCACCGGCCCGATGGTCGCAATCCCGTGCGACGCAAAATTCCATTCGGCGCTGGCCGCAATCGCGCCCACAACAGCCACCAGCGCGCCCGGCACCTTGGGAACGAAGTGCCGAAGCAGCAAAACAAAGGCGAGGACTGAAACCGACAAAATCACTGTCGGCAAATGCGCCCGTGGCAATCCGCGCCCCACTTCCCAAAGCTGCACCACTGGCCGGCGCGAATCTACGGGCACGCCAAGCATCTCGCTCAGCACGGAGATTCCTACTTGAAACCCGACACCGGTAAGAAACCCAACCAGCACGGTCCGCGAAAGAAAGTCCGCAATAAACCCCAGCCGCAGCAGCCGCGCCAGCAGCAGGATGACCGCTGTCATTACGGCCACAATGCACGCGAGAGCGATATATTTCGCACTGGCCGGCGTTGCCGCGCCCGCTATGCCATCGGCAAAAATTGCGGCTGTCGCCGAGTCCGCCGCCACCACCAGGTAGCGCGATGAGCCAAACGCCGCGAACGCCAGCAGCGGCAGCAGCAGCGAGTAAAGCCCCGTCACCACGGGCATTCCCGCAATCTTGCTGTATCCCAGCACCTGCGGCGTGTCCATCGCCGCCATCACAACGCCGGCGAATGCATCGCGCAGAGCGGTGGCCCGCTGGATCGGCCGTAAGCCACGAAACAGATTCACAATCTCGACACTCCTCTTTCAGCCGTCACAACAGATTCGACTCCGGTTTCATCGAGACTACTACTCGGTCCATGCCTTGGCGCGCTCGACGGCTTTTTGCCAGAGCCCGCGCCGCTCGGCCCGTTCGGCCGAGTCCATCCTCGGCTCAAAGCGCACGTCGCCTTTGCGCTCCGCGCGCAGTGCATCGGGACTCGGCCAGAAATCCGTCGCCAGCCCGGCCAGGTAAGCAGCGCCGAGTGCAGTCGTCTCCGTCACGCGAGGCCGGACAACAGGAACGCCAAGAATGTCGGCCTGGAACTGCATGAGAAGATCGTTCACCGCGGCGCCGCCGTCCACTCTCAGTGCCTGCAGCGGCGCTCCGGTTTCGCTGTGCACCGCTTCAAGCACGTCGGCCACCTGGAATGCGATGGCCTCAAGCGCAGCGCGCGCAATCTGCCCCGGCCCGGTGTCGCGGCGCAAACCAATCAACATGCCGGCCGCGTGCGCGTCCCAGTGCGGCGCGCCCAGGCCGACAAACGCCGGCACAAAAACCACTCCGCCCGTGTCGGGCACGCTCGCCGCGAGCGCTTCCACGTCCGCGGAGGTGCCGATGAGCTTCAAATTGTCGCGCAGCCATTGCACCACTGCGCCGCCAATAAAGATGCTGCCTTCGAACGCGTATTCAAGCCGCTTCTGCGCGCTCGCCGCGACGGTCGTGATCAACTTGTGCTTCGACCGCATGAATTCCGTACCGATGTTCTGGAGCAGAAAGCAGCCCGTGCCGTAGGTGTTCTTGGCCTCGCCCGCGCTCCAGCACAACTGGCCGAAGAGCGCCGCTTGCTGATCGCCGGCAATGCCTGCAATCGCCACGCCGCCCAGGCCCAGCGTCGTCGTCACTTCGCCCACGCGCTCGCTGGACCACTTCACCTCCGGCAGCATGCTCGCGGGAATTCCGAAGAGCTTCAACAACTCGGCGTCCCACTCGCCTTTAACGATGTTGAAGAGCAATGTGCGCGACGCGTTGGTCACATCGGTCACGTGCTTGTGGCCGCTGGTCAGATGCCACACCAGCCAGCTGTCCACCGTTCCGAAGGCCAACTCGCCGCGCTCTGCCCGCTCCCGCGCGCCATCGACGTTGTCGAGAATCCACTTGATTTTGGTTCCTGAAAAATACGGATCAAGCACGAGGCCCGTTTTTGCGGAAACACTTTCACCGGCTCCGCTGTCTTCAAGCGCCTTGCACTGCGCCGCTGTGCGCCGGTCCTGCCACACGATCGCCGGATGAATCGCCTTGCCCGTCGCGCGGTCCCACACGATCACCGTCTCGCGCTGGTTGGTAATGCCGATCGCCGCCACGTCGCGGGGCCGCGCGCCCACTTTGCCCAGTGCTTCAACGGCGCACGAGAGCTGGCTGGTCAGGATCTCTGTCGGATCGTGCTCTACCCAGCCCGCCTGCGGATAGAACTGCTGAAACTCCTTCTGCGCCACGGCCGCAATCGCGCCGCCGGCATCGAAGAGAATCGCCCGCGAGCTTGTGGTTCCCTGGTCGAGCGCCAATACATACGCCATCTGTGCCACCCGCTTTCAGGCAACCAGTCAAACACGCAGGGCAGGTTGGGGGCAAGACGCCTTCCCGATTGAAATACATTGCGGAGGCTTCAGCCTTGGCCTATGCTAAAAGTGCATGGACTATTCGAAGATCATTACCATTGAGCCCGGCAAGCGCAGCGGTAAGCCCTGCATTCGCGGGCTTCGTATTACCGTCTACGATGTGTTGGATTATCTGGCCGCTGGAATGACTGAGGCGCAGATTCTCGCCGATTTCCCGGCGCTGCGGGAAGAAGATATTCGCGCCTGTCTGGCCTTTGCCGCGGACCGCGAACGTAAATTCGAGATTCTATCCGCTTGAAACTCCTGCTCGACGAGAACTTATCACCGCGCCTGACCGCGCTCATTGCCGATCTGTATCCTGGATCGAGTCATGTTGGGGACTGCGGACTGCACAGCGCGTCAGATGGAGATGTTTGGCATTTCGCCGCGGAAAATGACTTCGCAATAGTCTCCAAAGATTCCGATTTTTCTGAGCTATGCGCGCTTCGCGGAAGCCCGCCAAAGGTGATCTGGTTGCGCATCGGTAATTGCACAACCCAGCACGCCTGTCACGCCCTCCGCGATTCGTTTACGAGCATTCATGCCTTCTTGCGCACAAGCGAGGAAAGCTGCCTCGTGCTGACGGTTGCGGCCAAGATGCCCGTGCGGGGAGTTGAGGAATAAGCAGATCTCGAGACGTGCGCGAAGCGCCCTTACCGCACCTTCCCCGCCTGATTCTCCAGCACCACATTACTCAGCACCGCGGTATCCACCGTCTCCGGCTGGTGCGAGCAAAATCCGATGCCGACATAGAACGGCGCATCCAGATGCAGCTTAATGGGCGGTCCGAACTGGTGCATCGGCTCGCCGTCCAGGCTCATCCAGATTGAAAACTCGTCGCCGCGCTTCTCAATTCCGATCCGCTTGGCACTGATCGTCACCAGGCTGTCAGGGCTTGCGCCGCCCGGCCGCCCGCGCCCGCCGATGCGAAACTCCATGTCGGTAACACGCGTATCTTTTTCCGGCCGCCACGCCAGGTGCACCATCCCCGCGCCATGTTCGGCCACCATCGCTGCCTTTGAGTCGTCGTCGAGGCTTTGCCGGATCATGATCACGGCCTTGCGATCGCCGTAGCCGTTCGGATCGGGAAAGTTGATATCCGCGGCCAGCGACACGTCGCCCGACATGCGCTTCCACAGAAAGCGAAACTCGTCGCGCGTGTACCACACGTTGTATCCTGCGGAATTGATGGTGTACTGCCCCGTAGCGGCGTCGTAGCTCGCACTCCCCGGAACCAGCGCGCTGCCGATGTCCGATTGGCCGTCGAAAACCCCAATCGGCGCATCGAAATTCGTACTCGGCCGGTGAAAGTCCGCCGGCGGCGCCACCTGTTGATGCGTCGCCGAACCGGGCAACGCCCAATCCGGTATGGGCGGCAGACTTTGCGCCGGCGGCGTTTGCGCGGAGAGCATCAAACCTGCGCCGCAAACTGCCAGCGCGGCCGGAAGCAAAGTCGAAACAGAAATTTGCCAAAGGCTAAAGATTCTCATGGCAACCCACTCTAGCAGACCCCTTCGTTCGCTGCCCACGGTCCCTTCTCTACTATCGTTTTAAAAGCCCTCATGTTGTACCATTCGAGTGGATTCGGGCGTTTTCGATTCACTTGTTAACATTGCCATAATCGCGCAGGGTGGCAATTTCTTTGAGAAAAATGCCACTCGACATCCTTCATTTTGTTGAGACCAGAATCCAAAACGCTTTGCCCCAAAGAAAGCACTGAACTATGACCCTCACATCCTCTCCCACGCTTCTTGTTCTTGCTGCCGGAATGGGCAGCCGCTATGGCGGCCTCAAGCAGATCGACCCCGTTGGCCCCGCCGGCGAAACCATCATCGACTACTCGATCTTCGATGCTCTTCGCGCCGGCTTCGGCAAGCTCGTCTTCGTCATCCGCAAAGACATCGAACAGCAATTCCGCGAGATCGTCGGCGCCCGCTTTGAGAAACGCGTCGCGGTCGAGTACGTTTTCCAGGCGCTCGAAGACATTCCTTCGCGCTTTACCGTGCCTGCCGGCCGCACCAAGCCGTGGGGCACAACGCAGGCCATCCTGCTCTGTGCAGACGCAATCCACGAACCCTTCGCCGCCATCAACGCCGACGATTTCTACGGCGCCGACGGCTACCGCTCGCTGGCTGGGCATCTGACCTCCGGCTCGCCCGACTATTCGATGGTCGGCTTCGTCCTGCGCAACACGCTCTCTGACTTCGGCTCCGTGGCGCGCGGCGTTTGCCAGGTCTCCGATGACGGCTACCTCCAGCACATCGTCGAGCTCACCAAGATCGAGCGCGACGAAAACGGCGCGCGCAACACCGATGCCGCGGGAACCGTCACCAAGCTCAACGGCGATGAGGCGGTCTCGATGAATATGTGGGGATTCACGCCGCGGGTCTTCGATCAACTGCGCGAGCGTTTTGAGAAGTTCCTTGAGGCCAACGCCACTGACTTGAAATCGGAGTGCTACATTCCGAACACCGTCGGCGAGCTGGTTCGCTCCGGTGAGGCGCGCGTCAAAGTGCTGCGCTCGCGCGATTCCTGGTTTGGCGTCACCTATCGAGAGGACCGCCCGCGCGTCGTCGAAAGCATACGGCGCCTCATCGCGGACGGTTCCTATCCTGAAAGTCTTTGGGCATGAGCTCGCTGCCCGACGCGCAGGCCGCAGCGACTCACTTTGAATTCCGCGGCGCGGTTTTGGGCTTGGCGCCGCACGGCGGCGGCCACATCAATGACACGTTTCTCGTGACGTGCCAGTCGCTAGGCGCACCGGTTCGCTATATTTTGCAACACATCAATCGCCACGTTTTTCACGATCCTGTCGCCGTGATGGAGAACATCGAGCGCGTGACAGCGCATCTCGCCATCGAAGAAGCGGGCCAGCCGCACGGCGCAGGACGCGCGCTTCAACTTGTTCCCGCGCGAGATGGGCGCAACTGGTTTGTCGATGCGCCGGGTGAAACGTGGCGCGCCTATCGCTTGATTGAGGGCGCGCGGACCTATGAAACTGCGACGTCGGCGGATCAGGCGTTCCAGGCGGCACGCGCATTCGGCCATTTCCAGCAACAGCTTGCCAGCCTTCCCCCGCCGCGCCTGCACGAAACCATTCCCGATTTTCATAACACCCCGAAACGCTTTGTCGCACTGGAGCAAGCAATCGCCGCCGACGTCGCCGGCCGCGCCGCGCTCGTCCAACCGGAGATCGAGTTTGCCCGTTCCCGCCGGGCGATCACCGGCAACCTGCTTGACGCAGGATTGCCCGAGCGCATCACGCATAACGACACCAAGTTCAACAACGTGCTGCTCGACGACAAAACCGGCGACGCCGTATGTGTCATCGATCTTGACACCGTGATGCCGGGACTGGCGCTTTACGACTTTGGCGACATGGTGCGCACCACCACGAGCCCCGCAGCAGAAGATGAACGCGATCTCTCGAAAGTTACGATGCAGTTCCCGATGTTCGAGGCGCTGGTGCGCGGCTATCTTGAGGCGGCCGGCGCCTTCCTCACGCCCGCGGAAAGAAAATTTCTCGCCTTCTCCGGCAAGCTCATCACATTTGAAATCGGGATTCGTTTCCTCACCGACTATCTTGCCGGTGACACCTACTTCAAAGTGCATCGCGAGGGGCACAACCTTGACCGCAGTCGCACGCAGTTCAAACTGGTGGAGTCGATTGAACAGCAGGAGGAAGAAATGAACCGCCTGGTGGAGTCGGTTGCGGGATGAGCTTTGCCGCTCAAGGGATGCTCGAAAGGCAACTCGGAATTCGCGGCGTCAGATTGCAGATGGCCGGCCCGTGCCGTCAGTCAGGCCGTCCGGTGTAGTGCTCCACGTGGTGAACCTCAGAATGGTCCCCAATCGACTCAAGATGCGTGGTCACTTCGGCAGGCATCTCCAGGTCGACCGCGAGCCGCTCTTCAACCTGCGTCGCCAGCCGATGCGCTTCGCCGAGCCTCATGTTGTCGGGAAATAAAAGATGAACCTCGATGATCTGCCGGTAGCCCGTGGTGCGGAATCGCACTCCGTGATATTCCAGGCCAAGCTCTGTGCAGAGAGCGTCGAGCCTTCCGCGAATCAGGTGGCCAACTTTAGGATCCGAGTAGTCGAGCAGCCCTTTCACCGATCGCCAAAGCAATCGCCCTCCCGTCCACAGAATGTTTGCCGCCACGGCATACGCCACCAAGGGATCGAGCGGCTTCCATCCTGTGGCCATCACCAAGGCCAGGCCCGCCACCACGCCGAAGCTTGTCCAGCTATCGGCGAGCACGTGCCTGCCATCGGCTTCGAGAATCAGCGAATGATTGCGCCGGCCGATGCGCAGCAGATACCACCCCAGCAGAGCATTCAGCGCACCGGCGACGACGATCAGGATGACCCCGCTGCCGAGGTTCTCAAGCGCGAGACCGCGCCTCCACTTCTCCGTGGTCGTGTAAAGAATGCTTCCCGCCGCGAGCACGATCATCGCGCCTTCAAAGCCCGCTGAGAAAAAGCTGATCCTCTCGTATCCGTAATGAAAATGCGCAACCGCGGGCCGCGCGCTCAGCCACAGGCTGAACACGGCAAACGCAACAGCCACCACGTGGACCACCGATTCCGCGGCGTCAGAAAAAATTGCCGAGGAGCCGGTGTAGAAATAAGCCGTCATCTTGCCGGCAAGCATCAGCACGCCGACAATCAATGACAGCAGCATGGCGAAGCTGGCATCGCGGTGCTGCTGCCGGCGCTTGTCGATGGAATCGTGTTTCGGCAGATCGCTCATCGCCGATCCTTCGATCGCTGTGTCCTGAATTCTGACCCCAGTTTACGCGTGACCGAAGATTCGTGCGCGCCGCTTTCGCGTCGTCGTCGTTCGGCTCACTGCACTTCGCCGATATACACGCCATACGGCCCCAGAACAATTCGATTCAGCGCTACAGTGTCTGGTCCATCCGGCGTCTTCAGGAGCGTCTTCAATTCTCTTGGGCTCATGCCCGCCTCGCCCAGGGTCAGGTCGACGATCTCCAGGTTGGCCGTCAAGTTCACGCAGACGATCACCTGCGGCGCTCCCGCGGCCTGGCGCATCCAGCTCAGCACTTTTGTGTTTTCCGTGTCGAGCATGATGTTCGCCCCGTTCTCGAAGGCCGGCAGAGTTTTCTTGAGCCGGATGAGCGCCTTGTACCACGCCAGGAGCGAGTTCGGGTCGCTCTTCTCCATTCTCACGTTGATCATCTTCGCGCTTGGCGGCACAGGAAGCCACGGCACGCCAGTGGTGAATCCGGCCCTCGCGGTTCCGTCCCACTGCATGGGCGTGCGTTCGCCGTCGCGGCCCTTCTCTTTCGGCCAACCAGTGATCCCGATCGGATCCTTCACGTCCTCTTTGCGCGCGGGAGGCGTCGTCACCATCCCGATCTCGTCGCCGTAGTAGACCAGCGCTGAACCGCGGCTTGCGAGCAGGATGGTCGCCAATGCGCGCTGAATGTCCACATCGTGCACGCCGTCGCCATAGCGCGCGTCGATCCGCTGCACGTCGTGATTGTCGAAGAGCAGCAGCGGAATGTAGGAGCTGAGGTGCGTCTCCGCGTCGATCAGCTTTTGCCGGAATTCCGTCACATCCAGCTTGTTGATCATGCCCACCTGCGTGTCCATCGGCAGGTGAAACTCCGGCTTCTCCGGCGTTCCGTACATCTTTTTCAGCTCGCCGATGTTGGGCAGGTAAGTCTCGCCTATCAGAACTCGCGTGCCGGGAAACTCGTTGGTGATGAATCGGTCCGCCTCGGCGCGCATCTCCTGGATGACTTCGTGCACACCGGGCTGGTTGTCGGTTTTGGAGCCGTCGAGTTGCGGATCGCCAAAAGCATTCATCACCGGCTTGCCGTCCGTGTCGAGGCGCACTCCCTCATCGGCCAGGCTCGGATCCTCAAAGAGCGTGGTGATCGCGTCAAAGCGGAACCCGCCCACGCCGCGCTTGAGCCAGAAGGCAATGATCTGCCTGAAGGCCTCGTGCACCGCGGGGTTGTGCCAGTTCAGGTCAGGCTGCTGGACGTAGAACTTGTGGTAGTAATACTGGCGCGTCGTTTCGTCCCACTGCCACGCCGAGTGGCCGAAGAGTGACTGCCAATTATTCGGCGGTGCCCCCTTATCCGTTGCGGTCTGGCCTTTGCCATCCTGCCACACGAACCAGTTGCGATAAGGATTATCGCGCGACGATCGCGACTGAATAAACCACTCATGCTGATCCGAAGTGTGGTTCATCACCATGTCCATGATCACGCGGATATGGCGCTTCTTCGCTTTAGTCACCAGCCGGTCGAAGTCCGCAAGCGTGCCGTACTGCGGATCGATGTCGAGGTAATTCGAGATATCATAGCCAAAGTCGACGTCCGGCGACGGATACACGGGCGTGAGCCAGATCGCGTCCACGCCAAGATCCTTGAGGTAATCGAGCCGCTTCGTGATCCCGTTCAAGTCGCCGATCCCATCGCCATTCGTATCCTGAAAGCTGCGCGGGTAGACCTCATAGATCACAGCATTCTTCCACCAGGCCAGTTGCTTCGCCTGCTTCGCGCTCTGCGCAGTATTCGTTTTGTCCACTGGCGCTGTTTGCCCTCCTGCCGTCATCGCGGCGACCAGAATCATCAACCCGGCAACGGAAATCGCATTCCTGCTTAGCATTCGACTCACCGCGTTCATCGCGGTCTCCTCGATCTGCGCCCCTCTACTGACTCTGACCCGGAATCTGCGGTGAGGTGTGACCCATTTCTTTGAGATCGACACCAAAGTGCGGGTCTTGCTCGGTTCCATCGACATGAATAGGAACCAATGTTCCCGCCCCATCTTTCTTGAAGAGCTTGTCAGCCGGCTTTAGCAGCAATCCCTTCCACCCGCCCACCATCTGCGAAACCGTCGCCTGCATCCGGGCCGTTCCCTTGAAGTTCAGTTTGCCATCTTCGACGGCATACGTGCCTTTCAAGTCGATTTCCGCACCGGGAACTGTGTACTTCAGATTGGGGAGCGTAACCACTCCACCAGCCATCGTGAGATTACTTTCAATCGACGAGCGCACATCCTCACCGGCGTTCTTCGCATCTTTCGGCTGGCCTTGCCCGCGCATGCTCAGCTCGCCTACCTCGTGCTGAATCTTCGCATTCGTAAACGCCGCATCTTCGAGCAGGAAACTCCCGTTCAGCTTCATCCGCTCCTGCACCGGATCTGTTCCCGGCGGAATCTCAAGCGTCGTCTTCACTGTCAACTTCCCGGTAAGTATCGACACCATGCCCTTGCTCGTCAGGCTCAAAAAATCCTCCATTCGTTGCCGGTCGATACTCACGTTCAGCGCTATCTGACGTCCGCCCGGCCGAGTGACTGCATTGGGAAGCGATTGCGGCGGGATGCCAACGATCTCGCCTTCGGCGGTAAAGCGTGACTGCCCCAATATGGCGCGCACTGGATGCAGCCAGGTGTCCCCATTCGTTCCGTCCACTGTTGCATGGAAGGTTGTCTCAAGCGGCATGGCCGTGCCGAAGTGCGTCAGCCTGAAATCCGCGGTGCTGGTCTGCCCGTCCACCTCCAGGTTGCGCAACACGCCCTCGTACTTGCCGGTGGAATTCAGAATTCCCGCGATCCCTTTGAAGACACCGAGATCCGCATTTTCAAAGCGGTAACCGCCGGCGATTGGAGTTTCTCCGGGATCGTCAACCGTCCACGGGCCGAAGCTGCCCGAAGTGACGATCGTGCCTGCCGGTTCGGGATTACTCACTTGCGCATCGAAGTGCATCGAACTGTCCAGGCTTACGTGGCTCAGTTTCACATAGGCGATGTCGAACTCCAAAGGGAGCTTTCCCGGCTTGCTGGTCTCGATCGTCAAATGCGCGTTCTTGCATTCGATGCCGCCCACCAGGAAACTTAGCATCGATGTGTGGTTCTCGCCGGGCGCGGCGCTACTCGATTCCCTTTCCGCATGCCCGGCGTGCGGCTTCGGCGGCACATCCACATCCAGGCCGGTCAACTGCACCACTGAAATCGTAATCGGCTCGCCTGGCTTGTAGCGCAGCGGCGCATGAAACCGAAAATCATCCAGCCGGATGAGCGGCTTGGTCGATTCCACGCCATTTAAGTTCGGCCTGTTCGGCGGCCAGATGCGCAGGCCCTTGCCCTCGGCCCATATGCCGTTCTTCAGGGAGACACGAAAGCTGTCCAGCTCCACGTGAGCGTGAAAATGCTCTTCGAGTCCCTCGACGATCGCGGCACGCAGAATGGGTTCAGCCCGCCTGATCGCCACTGTGATCGCGATGCCAAGCACGAAAAATGCCAGCAGGACCGCACCGGCGGCCCACTTCAGCCATGCGCGCTTGTGCCGTTTTCTCACTCGCCTTGCCGCCACTGCCCACCCTTGCCCGCGTTCTTTATAGCGGGCCGCCTTTGCACTGGAAGGTTACTCCTCTGCTCCATTTGACGACGCTCGCGGCTGAAATCGCCTGAGCGTCTTCGCTCTTTCTTGTTCCCCTTAGCTCCTCAGTCGCTGGCTGCCCGCGGTCCCCTCTTTTGTTTCTGATGCCCAAATGACTTAGACTGCTTGTCACGGATGCAAGCTCTGATTGAAAACCTCGTAAAGCTCCAATCGATCGAACTCAGCCGGGCCCGCCTGAATCAAGAGATGCGCGCTTTGCCTGCGGAGATCGCTCAGGCTGAGACTGCGCTCTCCGCCGCTCAGCGCCAATCCGCCGATCTCTCGGCTGCGCTGGGCCGCGAGGACACGCTCCGCACACGGCTTGAGCGCGACATCGATACAAATCGCAAGAAGGCCGCGCGTTTCCGCGTTCAGCTCGACTCGGTGACGACGCCTGAGCAGGCCGCGGCTATCGAGCACGAGATTCAGTTCGCGACGGCGGAGGCCGACCGCCTGGAGAGCGAGGAATACTCGAGCCTGGAGCGCACCGAGGCCCACGAAGCCGCGTTGTCACAGGCCCGCGCCCAGGTGGAGCAGCTTGCCGCCGAGTTGGATTCTGTTCGCGCCAGCGTGGCCGCTCGCCAGCAGGAAGCTGCCGCCAGATTGACCGCTCTCGACAGCGAACGCGATGCCGTCCGCTCCGCGATCGACGCGGACTGGCTTGCGCAGTTTGACCGCATCGCCAAAGGCCGCGGCACCGGCATTGCCCGCGCCGAGAATCAGCAATGCACCGGCTGCAGGATGGGCGTGCGTCCGCAAGTCTGGAACCAGCTTCGCGAGGGTGAGCTGCTCAGCTGCGACAGTTGCAGCCGCCTCCTCTACTGGGATCCGGCCATCGTCGCCGCTCCCAAAGCGCCTCAACCGGAATTGATCCCTGGCGCCGGCCGCGCTCCACGCAAGCCGCGTGAGGCAGGCGCATAGACGCGTCTGCCGGGCACACATTTTGCGGTTAGGCTGAATCCACTGCCCACCGTTCCGCGCCTGCTACCCTTTCCTTGAAAGATCCCTTCTGAGGAACACTCCCGTGCAGCGCATCTGTGTCGACATGGACGAGGTGATGGCCGATACGCTCGCCGAGCACCTTCGCCGCTATAACCAGGCCTTCGACGAGTCCATCACAACAGACGACCTTGCCGGCAAAGGCCTGTGGGAGATCGCGCCGCAAGACCGCCTGACGGAGCTCCGCGCCTTCCTTGACGCCGAAGACTTTTTTGAAGTGCTGGACGTGATTTCCGACGCGCAGCCGGTGCTCAAGGATCTCTCCGCGCGTTTTGAAATCTTCATCGCCACGCAGGCCATGGCGGTGCCCAACTCCCTCGGCCCCAAGTACCGCTGGTTGCAGCGCCACTTTTCCTTCATCCCGCCCACGCATTACGTCTTCTGCGGTAACAAGAGCATTCTCCGCGCCGACTATCTCATCGACGACCAGCCCAGAAATCTCACGCGCTTTGAAGGACAGGGACTGCTTTACACCGCGCCCCACAATCTCACCGCAACCGGTTTTGTCCGCGTCAACAACTGGCGCGAAGTCGCCGATTACTTTGCCGCAATCCCTTCCGAATCCCAAAGTCCGGCCTGATCGCACGAAGCTCTTGGAATGGGCTTTCTCCAAACCTATCGCCCAGGCCCGTATGCAAGCCTCCGGTTCGATACCATGAAATTTGACAGTGCCAGAGCCCATCTCTAAGGCGCCGATCACGCGCCGCCACTTTCTACTCGCAGGCGCGTGTGCCTCGGCCGGTCTGGCGCTCTACGGAAGCGAAGTCGAGCGGCACTGGATCGAGGTCACGCACCGCGACGTTCTGCTGCCCGGCCTGCCTCAAGCGTTCGATGGTTTCCGCGTCGCGCAGCTCAGCGACATTCATATTGACAATTACACTGAGCCGTTCCTCCTCCGCGACGCTGTCCATCACATCAACAGCCTGGACCCCGACGCAGTATTCCTCACCGGCGACTTTGTCACCCGCAGTCATCTGCCGGCAATCATCGCCATCGCATCGGTGTGGCAATGCGGCAGTCTGCTCAATCAGCTCGAGTGCCCTCACCGCTATGCCGTTCTCGGCAATCACGACGTTCTGGTTAACCGGGCAGTCATTAGGGAGGCGCTGAGCGAAAACGCCATAACGGTGCTCGACAATGCGTATTTGCCAATCGAGCGCGCCGGCGCCCGATTCTGGCTTGCCGGTGTCGACGATCCCGTTGAAGGCCTGCCCGATCCCGAATCGGCGATTCCCCCATCTATCCGCAACGTGCCGCACGAGCCCATTGTGCTGTTGTGCCACGCTCCCGACTATGTCGATACCCTATTGAGGCTTCCGGAGGGTCAGGCAGTTTCTCTCATGCTTTCCGGCCACACCCATGGCGGCCAGGTGCGTATGCCGTTCGTGGGTCCTCTCGCTCTTCCGCCGTTGGGCCGCAAGTATGTCGAGGGCTGGTTTCGCTTTGGAAATCTGAAGCTCTACGTCAATCGCGGCCTCGGCACCGTCGGCATTCCTGTGCGATTCGACTGCCCGCCGGAGATTACGCTTTTCACCCTGCGCTCCGCGTGAGTTGGATCTGATTCGCCGGCATTCGCGCGGCCGCGATCGTCATGCCCCCGCGATCGTCATCCCGTCAATGCGCAGCGTCGGCGAAGCCACCGATCCGCGGAAGATAATGTCGTTTCCGATCGCAGTCACGTTGCGCAGCATCTCCGCAAGGTTTCCGGCAATCGTCACTTCCTCCACGGCGTGCGTCAGGCGGCCGTTCTCAATCCACAGGCCGGTCGCGCCGCGCGAGTAGTCGCCGGTGACGAGATTGGTGCCGAATCCCATCAGCCCCGTCACGTAGAGTCCCGCCTGAACATCGGCGATGATCTCCTCGGGAGCAAGCCTTCCTGGCTCAAGGAAGAGATTGCCGCAACCGATCCCCGGCGCGCCCGCCAACCCTCGCGCGGCGTTGTGGGTGGATTTCATGCCCAGCTTGCGCGCGGTGTAGGTGTTCAGCAGGTAATTGCGCAGCATGCCGTTCTCGACGACAACCGTGCGCTGCGAAGCCAGTCCCTCGTCATCGAAAGGCGAGGTGCCGAATCCGCCCACGCCGCTCGGCAGCAGCATGGTGTTGTCATCCACGATGGTCACGTTCGCGGCGCCAATCGTCTCGCCAAGCTTTCCTGCAAGAAATGATGCGCCGCGCCAGATCGAATCGCCTGAAGCAGCCTCGAAGACTGAGCCGACGAGCGTCCGCGCGGTCTCGGGAGCAAACACGATCGGAACCCGCTGCGTAGGCACGCGCCGCGCTCCCAGCCGGCGCAGTGTGCGCCTTGCCGCTTCGGCGCCAACGGCTTCAGGTGTCTCGAGAAGCTTGAGCCGCCTCGCGGCCGACCACCATCCATCGCGCTGCATCTTTCCATTCGCATCGGTTGCTAGCGGCACTGCCGCAACGCCCGCGTAGCTGGTGCGATAGCTGCCGACAAATCCGCGGGAGTTGGCCATCGCCTTCTGCCCTGTCGACACATCGAAGCTGCCGCCGTCGGAGTTTGTGATGCGCGGGTCGGCGGCCATCGCCGCAGCCTCGGCCCGGCGGGCCCACTCGATGCGCTCCGCTCCATCGAGCGAATACACATCGTCGAAAAAGAGATGCAGATCGCCGTCGGCCTTGCCAAATTCACCTGCCTCCGGCAAACCGGCGAACGGATCCTCCTCCGTCACCTTCGCCAGCGCCAGCGCCCCATCGACAAGCTGCCTGATTCCATCCGCAGTCAAGTCGCTCGTTGAAGCCGAGCCGGACCGCCTGCCCAGGAACACGCGCAGGCCCAGCCCGCGCGAGCCCGATTCCTTCAGCGTCTCCACTTCGCCCATGCGCACGTTCACGCTGAACTCATCGCCTTCGCGGGCCGTAGCCTCGGCGTCGCTTGCGCCCGCTTTTAGGGCCTCAGCGACAACATCAGCGACCAGGGATTCGAGATCGAGTGCGGTTTCGTTCGAGGGGGCGGCAGTTCGGGCCATGGCTCAACAGTAACAAAATGACTTCAGGGCTAATGGCCGTTTCCAGTTCGAGCCGCGAGATTCGTTGCAACCATTATGACGATCTGATAACCTAACAGGTATGCGGAAGCACGATCCCGCCCTTGATACGCTGCTCGATTTGGACGGCCTCACCTTCGTTGTCGATCCTGAAGGAGGTCACTGGGTCCGCTTTGTTGTCAATCAAGTGCCGGTCACGCCGGAGAAGCCTCACGGACTGGATTACTCGCTTACTTTGCATGGACGGAATGGCCAGCGGCTGGTTGGATTCGACAACGCTCATCCTGTAGGCAGGCAAAAGCGCCGTCAGCCACAGGATCATCGGCACCGCATTCGCACCGTGCGCCCATATGAGTACCGCGACGCAGCGACACTGCTTGCCGATTTCTGGACGGAAGTGGACGCAGTGCTGAAAGAGAGAGGAGCGCTCCCATGAAGACGTTAAGAGTTGGAATCGCCAGTTATAGCGAAATGAAGGCCATGACCCTTGCCATCGCACGCGGGCAGCGCAAGCTTTCGCCCCGCGATCCGCGCATCTGGTTTCCATCTACGGAGTCTTTCGCTAGGGTGCTCTCGGCCGGCAATCGCGATCTGCTCCGCCTGATCGCCGAGAAAGCGCCTGGCTCTCTTGAGGAGTTGTCGAAGCTCACCGGGCGCAAAAAGCCGAATCTTTCCCGCACGCTGAAGACCATGGCCAACTATGGCTTGGTTCGCTTGGAGCGCGGCTCCCGAGGACGCATTGCACCGACGGTCGTGCACGACCGAATCGAACTCGATCTGCCTCTGGTACCGAAAGAGCGCGCCGCGTGAGCGCACAAGCGTGACTCACTCTGAAGTAGATGCAGGCTGCAAGATTTTGAGGATGAGCGCTCTACGCCGTCAGCCGCTCGAGCTGATCCGGTTTCACGATGGTTAGACTGGTGCCCTTGATCGTGATCCATTGGTCGCGCCGGAACTGGTTCAGCAGCCGGGTCACGGTCTCGCGCGAGGTTCCCGCCATGTTGGCGATCTCCTCGTGCGTCAGCGCCATGGTGAAGCGAATCTCCGGCTTGCCGTTAGCCGATGCGCGTCCCCAGTCCAGAAGCAGGCGAGCCAGGCGTCCCGCAGCCGAGCCTGAGAGCGCCAGCCGCTTGGCATCGTGGAAGACTGTGAGGTATTCGCCGCTGAGAGACTGCGCGGCGTGCATCGATGCGATCCCGTGCCGGCCCAGGAACTCAACAAACTCCTGCTTGCGGACGGTCTTTACCTGGCAGGGCTCAATGGCCTCGGCCGTCACTTCGTGCGGCACGTTGGCTAGAACCGCGCTCAACCCCATCACATCCCCGGGACCGGCGATCTTCAGGATCATCGTCTTGCCGTCGCGAGAGGTGGAAGAGATCTTTACCTGCCCGAAGCAGATGACAAAGACATTGCGCGCAGGATCGCCCTCTGAGAACAGCTTGGCGCCGCGGGCGTGGCTCATCATGATCCCGATCTGGTCGTAATCGGCCAGCGCCTCGGGCGTGAGATTGCAGAACATCCGCAGATGCCGATGCTCGCAATTGAGGCAATCTTCCGGGGCGTGATGAGCGTGGAACGTGGCCATACTTGTACCGTTGTTCGCTGAGCGCTAGCTGAAGTATAACGCAGATCACGATCTGGAACGGGGACGGGCGTAACGCCTCCGTGCCGCATTTCCGTTTCGCGATGCGCTACCCTTCAACTGGGGAGGCTACCACGGACATACGCGGTCAGGTGTGATTTAGATCACTCGGTTCTGAAGGGGCGTCCCTCTCGCCGCGTGAAGTTTACGCGGACGCCGCCTGGTTGCTGTGCCGGCGGGCCGGCATCACGCGAGTCAGGCAGCAGGTGATGGTCGCTCGCGACACCTCGCGCGCCAGCTCTTCCAGGAGCCGCATCCGAAGTGGCGGATAGGTTTCAAATGCCCGGTGAAGGGCTTCGATCGGCATCAGCAGCATCGATCCCGATCCAACCGCGCTCAGGGTGTACGTATGATGCCGGTCTCCCAGCACGGCGGCCAGCTCCAGCAGGTCCCCCGGCCGCGCCGACCCCAACGTCACGCGCATTTCAAAGCGCTCGGCCTTGCGTACAAAATCACCCAAAACCACCACGTACAGTCCTTTGCAAGGCTCGTGCTGGCGAAAAACCACCTGGCCGGCCTCGAATTCGATGCACCGCGTCTCCCCGCCCAGCAGGGTTCCGGCCTCCTGCGGGCACTCCAACAGCTCCGCAAGCGGATGCGCCGCTGCGGCGGCCAGGCGCTCGAATCGCGTATCGGACTGGTTGCTCACCATTTCTTTGCCCTGTTCCCGGCTTCAAGAGCCCCTATTTGCGGGTTCGCCCCGGCTACCATTTCCCTGCAATTTGCCTGCGCGCAAAGCATCTCCTGAGCGGCTTCGCACTGGCCCAAGACTCTCCGCATTTGTGCTCGATGTTGGTCGGACAAACGGTGCGGTTTCTCCTTTCACCCGCCCATTTTCCCTATCGATCGATCTCGATCGATCAATAACCGTGAGGCAGTCAGCGCATTACGCTGCCGAGAGTGTCGCGGCCTGACCGCTACAGCGCACCCACTGGGAGCGCTTCAAGTTGCTCCACCTCGGCGCGCGTCGCTTCAGGCGGCACGCAGAGAACCGGCACGCGCGAGACAGTGAGCAGTGCAAAAGCAGTGCCGTGCGGACCACGCGACCCGCTCATGCGTTTAACCCCGGCTACAAGAATGCAGGGGTGACACTCGGCAATTGCTTCCTGAATGGCCTCTCCAGGATCGCCGTCTTTCACGATGCAATGCACAGGAGCCTCATTGAGCAGCCAGCCCGAGCCCCCATTCTGCGCATGGTGCGGGCGCGGCGGAAGCTTGACGCCAAAATCCGCCGGAACGGCAGCGCAGGGATCCTTGCCCGCTTTGATCTCGGCGGCTGTGCGCACGTGCAGCAACAGTAGCGGACGCTGAAAGGTGACGGCCAGAGAGTATGCCGTTGCCGCGGCAGCGCTGGACGCTTCGTTGCGTTCCACGGCCAGCAACACGGGTCCACCCGGCGCCGGCCGGTTCGAGCCCGCATTCCAGTCCGCGGCCACCGCCAGCACTGGACACGGCGCCAGCCTCACCAGTTGCTCCGCAATGGCGCCCACCACCACAGGTCCGACGCCTTCCATGCCCTTGGTTCCAATCACGATAAGCCCGGCATCGTACTGCCGCGCCACATCCACCAGCATCTCGGCCACGGCGCCTTGCCGCACTTCGGAGTGGCTGTGAATCCCTTCGCGCAGTAACTCGCCCGCCAACTTGTCCAGTACCTTGCGCGCTTCCGCGGTCAGGTGGCTCGCCACGCTTCCCGGCAGGCCGTCTACCGCGGCGTATTCCAGTGGATCGAGCCCATGTGCCAGAACGATGCGCGCGCCATAGTTCGCGGCCAGCTTGCGTGCGTATTCCAGAGCCGCCTCTGCCTGGCCATCGAGGCCAGTCGCCACCACAATCGTCTTCAGTCCTTGATCGAAACTCACAGTTCACCTCCGGGGTCCATTGCTATCTCGCTCATTGGACTCTGAGTGTGCGCTTCGCCGGCAGGGAGGGGCAGTGACCCCATTCACCCCTACCTGTGATTCGAGTCACAATGCAAATTCCTGATTTTGCTGGAGAACCGCCATGGTCCGTCCGCCCGCCCGGCGAGCGCTCTGTACATCCGTCGGCCCAATGCGCTAACGTGGGCGCGTCATGAAATCACTTCGGTTGCACCCTCTTCTTTCGTCTTTGTCTCTCGCTTCCACAATTCTCCTTGCAACCAGCCTCACTGTTTCGGCCCAGGCTCCGGTGCCCGATTCGCCCGCCATCGAAGCGCAGGCCCACGCGATGATCTCCAAGCTCACGCTGGAGCAGAAGGTCGAGCTGCTGGGCGGCGTCGACAGCATGTTCACGCGTCCCATGCCCGTCATTGAGCTGCCGCGGTTCAAGATGTCCGACGCCTCTGTCGGAGTGCGCACCTGGGGACCAACGACGGCCTATGCAGGCGGCGCTGCGCTGGCCGCGAGTTGGGATCCCGAGCTTGCGCGCAAAATCGGCGAAAGCCTGGGCCGCGACGCTCGCGCCCGCAGCGTCAACTTCCTGCTCGGGCCCGGCGTCAACATCGCGCGATCGCCCCTCAGCGGGCGTAACTTCGAATATCTTTCTGAGGATCCGTTCCTTAACGCTGCTCTCGTAGTCCCCTACATTGAAGGGGTGCAATCCGAAGGCGTCTCCGCTACCGTGAAGCACTTCGCGCTCAACGATCAGGAGTTCAACCGGCACAACGCCAACGTAGAGATCGACCCACGCACCATGCGCGAGATCTATCTGCCCGCGTTCGAGGCCGCTGTCACCAAGGCCCATGTTGACGCGGTGATGGACTCCTACAATCTGGTCAACGGCGACCACGCCACGCAGAACAACTTCCTCAATGTCAAATTGCTCAAGGGTGAATGGGGCTTTCAGGGCGTTCTCATGTCCGATTGGGACGCAACCTACGACGGCGTCGCGGCGGTCAACAACGGCCTCGATCTCGAAATGCCCAGCCCCAAGTTCATGAATGCGCAGAATCTCATTCCCGCCGTCCAGAACGGTCAGGTGAATGAGTCCACCATCGACGAGCATCTCTTGCGCATCTTCCGCACCGAGCTGCGCTATGGCTGGACAGATCATCCGCAGTTCGATCCTGCGGACTCCACCTATTCAGTCGCCGATCGCGCCGTCGCGCTCCAGGGCGCGCTTGAAAGCATCACGCTCCTCAAGAACGAGGGGAATCTTCTCCCGCTCGATCCCGCGAAGATCAAGAGCATCGCCATCATCGGCCCCGATGCGTATCCAGCGGTCACGGGCGGCGGAGGTTCGTCAGAAGCACACGCCTTTGAGCCGGTCAGCATCCTCACGGGCATCGCCAATTTGCTTGGCCCCGGCGCGCACGTCTTCTACAGCGCCGGATGGCCCGATTCGCCCGACGAAAAGAAGGCTATCGCTGATGCGGACGTGGTCGTCGTCTCCATCGGTTTCAATCCGAAGACTGAAAGCGAGGGCGCCGACCGCACGTTCACGCTGCCCCCGGGCCAGGACGCGCTCGTCGAGCAGGTCGCTGCGGCCAATCCGCGCGTCATCGTCACGCTCACGGGCGGCGGCGGTATGGACTTGAGCCGCTGGCTCGACAAAGTTCCCGTCCTGCTCCACACCTGGTATCCAGGCCAGGAAGGCGGCACGGCTGTCGCGCAGATTCTCTTCGGGCAGCACGATCCCGAAGGTAAATTGCCCATTAGCTTCGATCGCAGCTGGGATGACAATCCTTCATCGAAGTGGTACTACGGCGACCCCAAGAACAACACCACGCTCCACACCATCGGCGCTGACGGCAAGCCGCTCGATTACACCATCGAGCAAATCAAGTATGGCGACAAGCTGATGGTCGGTTATCGCTACTGGACCACCACGGGCAAGCACCCGCTCTTTCCGTTCGGCTTTGGCTTGAGCTATACCACCTTCAAGTTCGCGAATCTCCAAGCTCCCGCCTCAGCCAAGCCGGGTTCTACGGTCGACGTCAGTTTCGACGTCACGAATACGGGCAGCGTGGCGGGAGCGGAAGTTGCCGAGCTCTACGTCTCCGATCCCTCCGCGCAGGTTGACCGCCCTGAGCGCGAGCTCAAGGGTTTCCAGAAAGTCCGTCTCGATCCGGGTCAGACGAAGAACGTGACAATCACTCTTGACGCCCGTTCGTTCAGCTACTGGGACGAGCCCGCGCAGAAATGGATCATCGATCCCGGCAAATTCGTAATTCGCGTCGGCGACTCCAGTGAGAACACGCCGCTTTCGGCCGACATTGATCTGCACTAAGCGGTGATCCGCTCAAACTTGTTGAGGAGCCCGCGTAGTAGCATTGGCGACATGAAATCTGCCGCAATTCTCGCCATGATTCTTGCCATTGCATCGGGCGCATGGGCAGTCAACGACTATCGCAACAACGAAGAAGTGAGAAAGGATTTCGCGCGTCAAGGCATTGCCTATTTGGACTTTCGGACTGACGCAGGAGAAACGGTCCACTTAGACATGCGGAAAATGTCCACCTACTATGAGCGCCGCGATGCAGAGGTTGGAGTGCTTTCCGTTGCTTTTCTCATCGGCGCAATTTTCCTGTTCTGGCGAAAATCGAAGGCTGTCAAACCTGTGGACTCAAATTAACCCACCATCCAGATTTCCCTAATTCGGAGAGGAACCGATCCATGTTGAACCGTTGCTGCCGCCTTGCTGTCTTTGTCACCGTCGTCCTCACTGTTCCGGTTTTGTCTCTCGCGCAAGCCGCGCCGCACCCGCAGTGGGTGGGCACCTGGGCCACTGCTCCCATGCTGGCTGACGGCGGCTTCAACGTCCATCCCCTCTCCGGCGTCACGCTGCGCGAGATCGTCCACATCTCCGCCGGCGGCGCCCAAATTCGCGTGCGCTTTACTAACGCTTATGGCACCGATCCGCTGATCGTCAGCGATGCGCATGTGACGCTGAGCGCCGGCAGCGCCGCGATTCAACCCGGAACCGACCACGCCATCACCTTCGGCGGGGCGACAACCGTGAACATCCCACCCGGCGCCGAGCTTTTCTCCGATCCCATTGCCTTTGCCGTGCAGCCGCTCTCCGATCTCGTCATCAGCTTCTATCTTCCGTCTCAAGTGATGCGCGCTGAGACCTACCACTCCTTCGCAGACCAGGACAACTTCATTGCCAACGGCGACGTTTCCAACGCGCAGGACCTGCCTGATGCAACGAAGATTTCTTCCTGGTTCTTCCTCGACGGCATCGATGTGCAGGCCGTCGACGGCTCGCAAGCGATCGTGGCCCTCGGCGACTCCATTACCGATGGCGCTCTCTCCACGCACAACGCCAATCTTCGCTGGCCCGACATTCTGGCCGCGCGGCTCAACGCCGATCCCATCCTCAAGAATATTTCCGTGCTCAACGAGGGCATCGGCGGTAACCGCGTGCTGAATGAAGTCGTAGGTCCCAGCGCGCTCTCGCGCGTCGATCGCGACGTGCTCTCGCAGAGTGGCGTGCGGACCGTCATCGTGCTCGAAAGCATCAACGACATCGGCCGCCTGGCGCACCTCGCAACGCCGTACGACGACATTACCGCAGCGCAGTTGGAGATGGCGCTCAAGCAAATCGCCGATGACGCGCACGAGCACGGCATCAAGGTCGTCGGCGCAACGCTCACGCCCTACGGCGGCGCCGGCTACTACTCCGACAAAGGCGAACAGGTTCGCGAAGCCGTTAACGATTGGATTCGTTCGAGCGGCACCTTCGACGGCGTGGTCGATTTCGACAAGGTCACTCAGGACCCGGCGAATCCGACGCACTTCAATCCGGCGTACGATTCAGGCGATCATCTGCATCCGAAAGACGCGGGCTACAAGGCAATGGCCGACAGCATCGATCTCACGCTCTTCTCGAAATGATCCTGAGAAAATAGTGCCCCGCTATGGCTTTGTTTTTGTCCTTGGTGCGTGGACCTCGGGCCAAGCTGGAAGCTAGTGGCTAGCAGCTGTAGGCTGTTTCTATGAAGCGCGTTCTTCTCTCCTGGAGCAGCGGCAAAGACAGCGCGTGGACCCTGCACGTCCTGCGCCGCGATCCGTCCATCGAGATCTGCGGCCTGCTCACCACGCTCAACTCCGCATTCGACCGCGTGGCCATGCACGGCGTGCGCCGCGCGGTCCTTGAAGCGCAGGCTGCGGCCGCCGGGCTTCCGCTCTGGATCGTTCCGCTTCCCTGGCCATGCCCGAACGAAGTCTACGAGCAGCGCATGGCCGAGACGTGCGCGCGCGCTGTCCGAGAGAAAATCGACGCCGTCGCCTTTGGCGATCTTTTTCTTGAAGACGTGCGGGATTATCGCATCAAGCAGCTCGCCCCCACAGGCCTCGAGCCGCTCTTCCCGCTGTGGCAGATTCCGACCGACGCGCTGGCGCGGGAGATGATCGCAGGCGGCCTGCGCGCGCGCCTCTCCTGCGTGGACACAAGGCAACTACCCGCCAGCTTTGCCGGCCGCGAATTCGATTTGGACTTATTGCGAGATCTTCCGGCAGAAGCTGATCCCTGCGGCGAACGCGGCGAGTTCCACACCTGCGTTTACGCGGGGCCGATGTTCTCGGGGCCGATTTTGATCGACACCGGAGTAGTCGTCACGCGCGACGGATTCACTTTCGCCGACTTCACGATGCCGGCCGCGGAAGCGGTAACCGTTTAGTTCCTCAACCCGCGCAGCGCCGGATACAGCTTTCTCCATCGCGCGTAGCCGGCCTTGTAGGCCGCCACCTCCACGGGGTCAGCCTCAATTCGCTCCGCCACTTTGATCGCCTGCCCACACGCCTCGTCAAGATTCTTCCAGTGCCCCGCGCCCACGCCGGCCATCAGGGCGCATCCAAACGCGCCGCCCTCTTCAGCCACCAGAATCTCCACCGCCTGGCCGTAGATGCCGGCCTGAATCTTCCGCCACAACGCACCGCGCGCTCCGCCCCCGCCCAGGCGAATGCCGGTGACGGGAATGCCCAGCTCGTGAAAGAGAGTGAACGAATCCTGGAGCGAGTAAGCCACGCCCTCTTGCACCGCGCGCACAAAGTGAGCCCCCGTATGCTGTACGCCGATACCCGCAAACGCCGCCCGTACCTCGGGATCGAGATGCGGCGTGCGCTCGCCAAGCAAATATGGCGCCCACTCCAAGCCGTCGGAGCACGGTGGAACTTTCTCCGCTCCGTCGCTCAGCGCGTCGTAGCTCTGCCCGGCGAAAAACGCTCCGCGCAGCCAATTCAAGCTGAGCCCCGCGCTCTGCGTTACGCCCATCACATGCCACAAGCCGGGCACAGCGTGGCAAAACGTGTGCAGCCGTCCTTTCGGGTCTTTTGTTGGCGCGGCTGTCGCGGCAAAAACAACTCCCGATGTTCCGATCGTCGCCGACACGCTTCCGGGCTGCAGAATGCCCATGCCCACCGCGCCTGCACCCTGGTCGCCCGCGCCCGCCGCCACCGGCGTGCCTGCCTTCAATCCCGTCAGCCCCGCAGCCGCCTCGCTGATGCGCGCGCAAATCTCCGGTGACTCGTACAACTTCGGCAGCCAGCTCATGTCGATTCCCGACACCTCGGCCATCTCGCGCGACCAGCGCCGGTGCGCCACATCCAGCAGTAACGTTCCGCTGGCTTCCTGCACGTCAATGGCAAACTCGCCGGTCAGCCGGTAGCGCACGTAGTCCTTGGGGCACATCACGTGGCGAATCTTCGCAAAGATCTCCGGCTGGTTCACCTTGACCCACAGCAGCTTGGTCAGCGTAAAGTTGGGCAGCGCCGGGTTGCAGGTGAGCTCGATCAGACGCTCGTATCCGATTTTTTCCGTCAGCCAGTCGCACTCGGGTTGCGTGCGGGTGTCGCACCAGATGAGCGCCGGCCGCAGCACCGCGCCTGCCTCGTCCAGCATGACGGCGCCGTGCATCTGACCGGTGAGCGCGATGGCCTCAATCGGCTCTCGCGGCTCCGCCGTTGCCGCCAGCGCTCCTCGGATCGCATTTTGCGCTGCGCGCCACCAATCCTCAGGATCCTGTTCCGCCCACCCCGGATGCTCGGCGCGAAACGGCGCGTGCTCGCTCGATGCAGTTCCCATCAGCTTTCCGGCTGCGTCCACCACGACCGCGCGCGTTCCGCCCGTTCCCACATCCATGCCCAAAAACCACATCGCCGTTCTCCTCGCCCTGATTCGATTTTCTATTGACCACGCAGCATACCAGCTTCGCCGCACTGCGGCAAAGCAACGCCTGATCGCCATTCCGTGCCCCATTCGGGGAACTGACAACCTTCATCAGGGCGAAATACGATGCTCCAATACTCCCGGAGGCACAATGACCAGACCAAGTCTCATCGTTTTGAAATCCATGCCCGTCGCGGCCGTGGCAACCATTATCCTTTTCGCGCAACTTGCTCTTGCCGGTGCGCCGCTCAAAGGCATTGACGTAAAGCTGGGCAAGAATCCCGGCGGCGGCTGTGCGGCAAGAACCACCGATGCCGGCGGCAAAGCCGACTTCGGCGTCTGGCCCAAGGGCAACTACACGCTGGAATTCGTGCCGGCCTCTTCGCCTGCCACAGCTCCACAGTCTGCAAGCCGTGAGCAATCACCCGTCGCCAAGCCGGGCACACAGCCCTCATTGAAGCTGCACATAGTCATCACCGGCGCGGCAGGCGGCAGGCTCGAACGCGATTTTGACGCAGGCCAATCCACTGAGCGAACCGTGCCGCTCGCATTCTCACTCGACGGCAAGCAATCGCTCGTCGTTCTCGTGACTGCGGCGGACTAGTTTGTGGTCAAGGTCGCCGCCGCGGCCGCAACTTGCGCCGCGTTGAGCGTTACGGGGCTGTCCAAAACCATCTGAAACTGCCACCCGGCGTCGTAGAGCACGAAATCGGTATTGTTCGCGCGGTGATGCGCCCCGATTGCACCCAGAATCACCAGGGCGGCAGTGCCTCCCAGCGACAGCCCGATAATAAGGCCCTTCGGAGGGCCGACCTGTGGCAACGGCGGAAGCGTCCCTGCCTGGCCCTCGCCCATGGCAAAACGCGCACCCGGCAGCCGCGGCGGCGCAAGCTCCGCCACTTCATCGGCCGGCGCGCTGTTCTCAGCCGGTAACAGCAGCGCCTGCGTGTTTTCGCCATTCAGCGCTACGGAGTAGCCGTTTGAAAAAACAAGGCGCGTGAAGTGAACGCTAAACGACGCCTTCTGGCCGTTCGCCGGGTGCGCCGTCACGCGGATCACGCTACCGTCCACGAAGGTTCCCGCGGGAATAGCAAGTTGCGTCCCGATCGTCACAGGAAAAGCCACCACCGCGCGTACTGTGTCTCCGGCGTTGGTCGACTTGCTTTTTACGGCGCTCAGCAGCGTGAGCTGAACTGCCGTCCCGGCGGGAACAACGATCGACTGAGATACAGGAGCCGACTGCCTCGCTGCCGATGAGTTTTGAATCGGCGAGCTCTGCGTTGTGGGAGGTGCAATCTGCGTTGCGGGAACCGGTGTTTGTCCCATCGCGAGTGAGGCAATCATAAGTGCGGTAACGGATTCGGCGAACATAAGACGGTATTCCTTCCAAGGCGCAATTCAATCATGAAAGGCGGCGCTTCAACGTGCCGCCACGGGCTGAGAATTCTGCGTTGTCTGATTGGTGACGACCGGAGCGCTCGAAATCACCAGCGGCTTAGCCGGGCATGTATAGCCGGGATCGTCCGGCGTGCCCGGCGTGCCGGGGATCACCGTATCCGGGGTGGCTGGAGTTCCCGGAATTGTGATGTCCGGCAGATCCGGCCCTTGTGGAATCGTGATGGAAGGCGTGCCCGGCGATCCGGGAATCACTGTATCCGGCGTTCCCGGAGAGCCGGGGCTGCCGGGAATGTCGCGGCAGAGAGTTGCCGATTGAAGCTGTCCGGGCGCAGGCACACGCGAAAGCGGAATCGATTGCGCAACCTGCTTTGCGTCCAGCTCAAGCGGCGCGCCCAGCGTCATCTCTACTTCGGCGCCGTTATCGAGCAGCAGATCGTTGGCCGTGGTCGTCTGAATCGTAATTGCGATCAGGGTCTCGCCTTGCGCCGGCGGCGTCTGCGTCGCGTTGGCCCCACCCGGAAGTTCGACTGCGTATCCGTTAGCAAAGACGATCTTGGTAAACAGCACCTGAATCTCTGCGCGCTCGAGCTTGCGCGTCGGCTTCGTCACGGCTTCAATTGTTCCTTCCACGTAGGTGCCCGCGGGAATCGCCATCGCTCCGCCGGCAACCACCGGAAACGAGGTCTGCGCGTAGACAGTGTCGCCGGCCTTGGCAGGCTGCGCCCACTCGGGGCGCGTCACAACCAATTCAATTTTTGCTCCGGCGGGAACTGTGACGAAGGTGGGAGAATTTGCGGGGGAGAGCTGCGCGAGCGACGGCGGATTCTGGATCGCCGAAGCTCTTATCGAAGAACCAAGAACAAAAACTGCAAGCAAAAGTCGTGCAAAGCGTCTCACGATACCACCTCCACGTACTGCGGTATCACGTTTCTTGGACGCGCACTTTAAAAGGAAAGTTGTCCGTCGATCCGCGGTCAAACGGGTCCAACCGTACCTGCGCCGCCGTAGAATTTCACTGAACACGTGTAACTGTGATGTGCGTTACGAGGTGACCCGGATCCGTGCCGAGCGAATTCCAATCAGGAGACCGGTCCACGTCCGTGGGGTGGAATTCCGCACCCTTCGATCCGGCCGGCGCCAAGGCCGCGCTGGAACAACTGCCGCAATCGCCGGCGGTCTTTGCCCTTTATGGAGCGGACGCGCACGCTGAGCCATACATCGGCCGTACGCCCAACCTTCGTTCCAGGCTCGAACGCCTGCTCCAGCCCTCTGCGAAGCATCCGCGCCGGTTGCAACTAGCCGGCCTCGTTCGCCGCATCGATTGGCAGCTCACCGGTTCCGAGTTCGAGTCTCTGCTTCTCCAGTTTGATCTGCTGCAAAAGGTCTACGGCACCAAGGGCCCGGATCAACCCATCGCCCGCATGCATCTGCGCCACCCCGCCTTCGTCCGTTTTCTCGGCAGCAATCCCTACCCGCGCGTCACGGTTACGCATCGGCCCAGCCTGCGCGAAGCCGACTGGGCATACGGACCGTTCCCTTCGCGCGCCGCCGCTGAACGCTACGCCGAAGAGATGCTCAAGCTTTTTCTTCTGCGTCGCTGCACTTTTGAACTTGATCCCGATCCGGCCTATCCCGGCTGCGTCTACTCCGAAATGAAGATGTGCCTCGCGCCCTGCTTCAAGGGCTGCACCGATGAGCGCTACGCTGAGGAGTCCGCGGCCGTCGAAGGATTTCTCGCGACGCGCGGCGAAAGCCGGCTCGCTATTCTCCGCGCCGAGCGCGACCAAGCCTCGGCCGATCTCGCATTTGAATCCGCCGCGGCGCTTCATGCCCAAGTTCAGCGCGCTGAAGTTGTGCGCGCACTCGCCGCTGAAATTGTCCGCCCGCTTAGCCGGCTTCGCGCAGTCGTTCTTCAAGCCTCGGCAATTCCCGATGAAGTCGCCGTATTCCTCTTTGAGAACGGCCGCCTCCGCGGTCCTGCCGCATTTTCAACTCTCGGCATGCGAATCCAGAACGAGCAGTCCGGATCCACCTCGCTCTTCGCCCAGCCGCTCGCCATCGAGCCAATTCCGGAGGAACAGGGATCAGGAAGACAGGGATTAGGGAACAGGGATCAGGGATCAGGAAATGCAGCAACTTCGCAGGTAGAGGCTTTGAAAGGGCACGACTTCAGTCGTGCCGAAAGAAGCCAATCCAATGATGGGGCTTTAGCCCCTGAGACAGCGCCAGTCTCGCCAAAGCTCGCTCGTGGCGTTCTTGAATCGCGGGTCGAAGAGGTTCTCGGAGAGCTTTCTGCTCCGGCTGGCGCACCGTCGTCCACCATCCGCCAGGGCCATCTCGCGCTACTCAAGCGTTGGTACTACCGTCCTGAAGCAAAGCGCGCCGGCGAAATCTTCTTCCCTGATGCCGACGAACGCTGGCCTGCCAAAGCGATTCTCCGCGGCATCGGCCGCGTGGCCGCAAAATCGCTGACACTTCCTGCGCCGTCATAGTCCGAATGTGCGAGTCTCCTGGTCCTGCTGCCCCGGCGGGTCCTCATTGCATAAGGGGCGTGAAGGTTGTGGCCACAATCCACCATCGTCCGTTGCGCCGGGCGTATGTGTCGGTCACTGTGGTGTCGGCCGGGATCGGTTTGCCTCCGCAATCGCCGACATAGTGGAGCTTGTAGACGAGAACGGCACCCTTCGAAGGCAGCGTCCGCATCTGCACGTCGCCGATGGAATAGCTGACCAGCGAACAGAATCCGAGCGATGAAAGCCAGCCATCGCGCGTGGAAACACCCTGCGGCCCAACAAAGAGAAAATCGGGCGCCATGGTCTGCTTGAGCGTTTCGGCGTCCTTGTGCTGCCATGCGGTCATGGCGGTCTGCCGCATCGATTCGAGTTTTTGCTGCAAGGGGTCCTTAGGCGCGGAGGCTTGCGCAAACGCCGGAACTGCGATGGTCGAGAATGCGGCCGCGAGAGCGCACGCAGCGGCCACACTGCGCAACCGCCGGGTGCCGGGAGCGGAAAAAATGAAGGATGCCTTTATTGAATGATTCATTGGACCGTTCCTTTCGTCTTGCCTACGGTGAGCTGCTATTCAGCAACGAGAAGGCAAATACTCAGATAGGTACGCATCCGGCAGGAGCATAGTTCGCAGGCGCGCGTGAGGTGCGTCACCTGCAAAATTCAGATGAACGCGTGGCCGTGCCCAGCCCGCACGGACTATCATTCGTTCGAGCCCTAACTTGGAGAGCCCGTCGATCCTTATGCAAAGTCACCATGCGCGAAACTGGCTGCTCGCCCTGCTCGTGGCCTTGCCCTGCGCTCTATCCGCGCAGATTACCCAGGTGCCATTCGACCAGTGCGTCTACCGGCTGGGCGACAACCCCGCGTGGGCCGCCGCCAATGTCGACCCCAGCGGCTGGAAGCCTTACACCGAATACCGCGAGACCGGCGATGCATACGTTGTATGGGTTCGTTGCCGCGCCAGCTTTGACACCAAAGGAATTCAACAACCCGTGCTGGTCGTGGGTAACGACGGACCGGAGGAAACCCAACTCTTCGTCGACGGACAATCTGCAACACACTTTAACGGGGACAGCAGACCCATCTGGAGTTACCCCGCTTCGCCGGCGGCCGGAAATACGCGTACGGTCGCCGTTCGCGCCGCCCAGACGCTTCTCCTGCCTGGCAATTCGCCAGGCAAGCCAGTCTATCTGGTCTTCGGCGATGGCACATCCATTCTGGATCGGTCTGCGATCAATCAAGGCGACAGTTTGAGAAGTTTCGTGCCGATCTACTCTGGCTATCTCATGATTGGCGCAGCCGGACTTTTTCTTCTTGGACTTCATCTCTTCGACCGCACGCAAAAAGCTGCATTCTGGCTTGGCATCTACTGCTGCTGCGTATGCACAACTCGCCTCAACATCATGTTTTCCCACCTTTTCCACGGCGGCCTCGCCTTACCGATGGATTGTGTGCTGTTTGGCATCTCGATGTTTGAGTCGTGGGCGCTCGTTCGCGTGAATTTCGCGTTGGCGCAACGGCGGGTTCCGGCCATCTACTGGATCGTCTTTGCTGCGTGGGTCTTTCTCTCCCTTGGCTCGGTCTTGCCGATTTTCCTTTCTGCCCAATTTGCTTTGCCGCTTTCGCTGTTTGTGCAGGCCACCGCCTTCAAACCCATCTGGTGCATCTGGACCTTCGCATGCACGGCTCCGTTTGTTGCGTTCTGGCCATGGTCTGGACTCCGCGGCCGCATGCGCGTCGTCGCTGCTCTCGCCGCCGTCTGGGCTGTCATCGAGGGCTGGTTCCAGTTCCAGCAAGTCGCCCTTGGCCGCGACACCTGGTCAGGCCAGGCGCAGAACTGGATGTCCCTCGCCATCGCAGCATTGGTGATCTCTTTGTTCGGTTACATCTTCCATCAGCAACGAGTCGCCGCCGACGAGCGCGCGGAAATGCGCGGAGAGCTCTCCGCCGCCCGCCAGGTGCAGCATTTGCTCATTCCCGAAAAGATGCTGGTCGCGCCCGGCGTTACAGTAAGCTCGGCTTTTCTGCCGGCGCATGAAGTCGGCGGAGATTTTTACCTTTGCCGCGCTCTCGCCAACGGATCGCAACGCGTGCTGCTTGGCGACGTCAGCGGCAAAGGCGTCGCCGCCGCGCTCACCTCTGCATTGCTTCTCGGCGCCGCCGATCGCTGCGACGATCTTCGTCCCGCCGCCGTGCTTCACGAACTCAATGCGGCCCTGCGCAATAGCGGCATTGAGGGCTTCACCACCTGCCTCTGCGCCGATCTCTCGTCCTCCGGAGTCCTGCTCATCGCCAACGCCGGCCAGTTGCCGCCCTATCGCAACGGCCAGGAGCTTGAGATTCCCGTGGGTCTTCCGCTGGGCATCGATGCGGCTGCCGAGTACACCGAATTGGCCCTCCAGCTCGCGCCCGGCGACAAGCTCACGTTCTTATCTGACGGCGTGGTCGAGGCGCGCAACGCCGTGGGCGAGCTCTTCGGCTTTGATCGCACGCGCCAGCTCAGTTCGCGTGCGGCTCAGCAGATCGCCGACGCGGCCGTGCAGTTCGGCCAGCAGGACGACATCACCGTGCTCACGCTGTCGCTTGCGGCTCATCCCGCATCCGCGTAGCCACTCCCGCTTGCCACAGCCCCTGATAAACTGTCCCCGCAAGGAGTTGCGCTTCTTCCCATGGTCGAGCTGCTGCCATCCATCCTCTCCGCCGACTTTGCACACCTGGCCGACCAGGTGGCTGCGGCCGAGCGCGGAGGCGGCACCGCCATCCACGTCGACATCATGGACGGCCACTTCGTACCCAACATCACCATCGGTCCGCCAGTTGTCGCGAGCCTGCGCAAGTTCACTCGCCTGCCGCTCGATTGCCACCTGATGATCGAGAATCCCAACGAGTTCATCCCGGCCTTTGCCGATGCGGGCGCCAACTGGTGCAGCGTCCACTACGAGGCCTGCACCCACCTGCACCGTTCGCTGGAGCTGATTCTTCACCACGGCATGAAGCCGGGCGTCGTGCTCAATCCGGCTACGCGCGTTGACCTCCTCATCGATATTCTGCCCATGGTTCACCACGTGCTCATCATGAGCGTCAATCCCGGCTTCGGCGGGCAGGAGTTCATCCCCTTCTCCCTGAATAAGATCCGCCGTCTCGTCGAACTCCGCAGCGACCTCGATCTTGACTTCAAAATCGAAGTCGACGGCGGAGTGGCTCACGACACAGTCGCTGCAGTCGTCCAAGCAGGAGCGGAGCTGCTCGTCGCCGGCAACGCAGTTTTTGGAGCCGGCGAACCGGAGCGCGATGCCCGCGCCTTGCTGGCTGCGGCTCGCGACGCCGACGACAGGATCATTGCCAGCAGGGTATCGGTCGGAAAGAGTAAAATTCACTAAAAGCGCATGCAAGCTCCGGATGGCCCACCCCAGGGTCCTCCTCCCAAGAGGTGGTATGAACCGGTTGTCTCTCAAAATTGCGACGATTGCCCTTCTGGCGTTTTTTTCGAGCGGGATTGTAGCCGAAGCCCAGAACTCCGCCCCGAGTCAGGACGACGTCCAGCGTCTCAAGCACAAAAGGCAGAAGAAGCAGAAGAAGGCCTACGACCTGAATGCCAACCCGCTGGCCGGCGTGCAGTCCAAGCAGCCTGACAAGGAACTGTACGACAAGGCCATGGTCGCCATGAAGAAGGGCCGTTTTGACGTCGCCCGCCTCGATCTGCAAACCATGCTCAACACCTATCCCGAGTCGGAATACCGCATGCGCGCCAAGCTTTCAGTCGGCGACACCTGGTTCAAGGAAGGCGGCTCCGCGGCCCTCACCCAGGCCGAGGCTGAGTACGAGGACTTCATTACCTTCTTCCCCGATGTCCCCGAGGCTGCCGAAGCCAAGATGAAGGTAGCCGACATCTACTACGAGCAGATGGAAAAGCCCGACCGCGACTTTGCCAACGCTCAGCAAGCCGAGAGAGAGTATCGGGAGATGATCAACATGTTCCCCGATTCAACTCTCATTCCGCGCGCCAAGCAAAGGCTGCGCGACGTGCAGGAGGTTCTTGCCGAGCGCGAGTTCCAGATCGGTAGTTACTACGAAACCCGCGATGACTATATCGCCGCCATCGCCCGCCTCGATACAGTAGCCGATTCTTATCCGCTCTATTCCAAGAGCGACCAGGTGCTCATCGGTATTGGCGACGCCTACGCCGCCGAGGCACGCAACATTTCAGTGGCTCCGAATTTAAACGGCGCCATGAGAGAACGCATGCGCTCCGTCTTTGATGACAAGGCTGCGGCGGCCTACGCCAAAGTCATCACCCGCTATCCCATGGCGCCGCACGTTGAGGACGCCCGCGACCGCCTCGTCGCCATGAATCGCCCGGTTCCCGAGCCCACGCAAGCGGCGATTGCGGAGAGCGACGCCGAAGAACGCAGCCGCCAGCCCCTTCACTTTACTGACAACGTGATCGGCATCATCAAGCGCGGTCCCACGGTCGTTGAGGCTGTGCACGTCGGTGAGCCGACACTCGACGACCCCAAGCGTACGCTCGCCCCTGATGTGACCGAGCAGAATAAGACCGCCTTTATGGACGCCTACAATCAGGGCAAGCCGTCGGCGCCAGCCGCGGCCGTTACGCCCACTGGCCCCAACGAGCCGCCGCGCAGCGATCAGCCATCTACGGCTCCGCTGCAGATGCAGGCGCCCGGTGAAGGCACCGGCGTTGGCGTCGAAGTGATCAACGCACCCAACACCGCCGCAGCCGACCCCAATGCCCTCGTTAAGCCGGTTGGCCCCACCAGCACCGTCCTGCCTGCGCCTGAAAAGCCTGCCGAAGCGCCCCTCCAGGTCAATGACATCAAGCCCGGCGAGAACCCGGCTCAGCCGGTCACCGTGGCCAAAAGCAACGGCAAACCCCAAAAACCCAAGGCCGACCTGAGCGACGAATCCTCCAGCAAGAAGAAAAAGAAGAAGGGCCTGGGCAAGCTGAACCCGTTCTGAGCATCGGTCTCAGACCGAATCAAATCGCGAAAGGCCGCCCTCGGGCGGCCTTTTTCGTCAGCGCGCATGAACCGCCACAACCCTACAATATGAATCTGCGGCCATGACAATCGACGTGCGAAAAGTCGAACTCGAAACCATCCTTCCCCTTCGAGCGCTTTTCCTTCAGGAAGCCAACCGTCAGATTCGCTATAACGCATGTCATGAACGCGGCTGGTCCGACTCTTATCTGCTCACCATCGACGAAAATGCCGTGGGTTACGGCTCAATCAAAGGTCGCGAGGTTCCGGATCGCGACACTGTTTTCGAGTTCTTCGTCGTTTCGGACTTTCGCAAGCGCGCAAGCGACTTGTTTCGGCAATTGCTCGCTGTTGCGCGGCCAGTGTTCATCGAATCCCAAAGCAACGACCCGCTCCTCTCGGAGATGCTCTATGAATTCGCGCGCAGTATTTCCTCTTACGTGGTCCTTTTTGAGGAACATTCGGTCACCGATCTACTTGTTCCCGGCGTTCTCGTTCGTCGCCGGCAAGAAAGCGATCGTGTCTTTCCTCATCGCGTCGAACAAGCCGGAGATTATGTTGCTGAGCTGAATGGTGAAATCGTCGCAACCGGCGGCTTCATGCTTCACTACAATCCTCCGTTCGCCGATCTGTATATGGAAGTGCGAGAAGACTGCCGGCGCCGCGGGATCGGCAGTTTTCTCCTGCAGGAAGTGAAGCGGGAGTGCTACCTCGCCGGCCGCGTCCCCGCGGCACGCACAAGCGTCCGCAATCTGGCGTCGCGTGCATGTCTAGCCAGGGCCGGCCTGATGGTTTGCGGCTTCATGCTCACAGGCGAAATCTTCGCAAGAACCACGTCGCCGGATGCGCCTCTCCATCTGCTAACCTGAGGGGTAGTCCCCTCGCGCAAAGCCCTTTCGTCATGGGGTTTGGCGCGCATTCCTGAGGGGGCACCGATCGAAGAAAATGCCCCACGACCTGCCCAAAGCTTACGACCCCACAGCCATTGAAGATCACTGGGCCGCCTACTGGGTCCGCGAAAAGCTCTTCGACGTGGCAACCCCCGGCATTGCCGCCGATCCGAGTCAGCGCCAGGCACACGAATCCGCCGGCACGTCATCAGACCAATCCGCCGACCACTCCGCTTTCGTGATTTTGCTTCCGCCGCCCAACGTCACCGGCCGCCTGCACATGGGCCACATGCTCAACCAGACTGAGATGGACATCCTCACCCGCTGGCGCCGCATGTCCGGCCGCCTTGCGCTGTGGGTGCCAGGCACTGACCATGCCGGTATCGCCACGCAGATGATGGTCGAGCGGCAACTGGTCTCGGAAGGCACTTCGCGCCAGAACATCGGCCGCGAAGCTTTCGTCGAGCGCACATGGGAGTGGCGGCGTCACTACGGCGGAGCCATCCTCGACCAGATGAAGCGCCTCGGGGTCTCCGTTGATTGGAGCCGCGAATATTTCACCATGGACGAGGACCTTTCGGTTGCCGTGCGCGAGGCCTTCGTCCGCCTCTATCATCAGGGCCTCATCTACCGCGGTGCGTACATCGTCAACTGGTGCCCCGGCTGCCAAACCGCCATCAGCGATCTTGAAGTCATCCACTCCGAGCACAAGGGCCACTTGTGGGAGATCAAATACCCGGTTCTTGGCGCCGATGGCAAGGACTCCGGCGAGTTCCTCACCGTCGCCACCACGCGCCCTGAAACCATGCTCGGCGATACCGCCGTCGCAATTCATCCGGAGGACGAGCGCTATCTGCATCTCCATGGGAAAAAACTGCGCCTGCCGCTCCTGAATCGCGAGATTCCCATCGTGCTCGATGAGTGGGTCAGCCGCGACTTCGGCACCGGCGCCGTCAAAGTCACCCCGGCGCATGATCCCAATGACTTCGCGCTCGGCGAGCGGCATCACCTGCCCGCCATCAACATCATGGACGACCGCGCCCACATCAATGCCGAGGGCGGCCCTTACGCCGGCCTCGACCGTTACGTTGCGCGCAAGCACATCGTTCGCGATCTCGAAGAACAGGGGCTCCTGGCGGGAGTCAAGGACTACACCAACAACGTCGGCCATTGCGACCGCTGCAAAACCGTCGTTGAGCCGCGCCTCTCCACGCAGTGGTTCATTGCCGTCAACAAGCAGCCCAGCACAGGCGGCGCATCCATGGCCGAGCTTGCCATCGCCGCCGTTAAGCCTGGCGCCGACGGCAAAAAGGCAATCAAGTTCACGCCCGAGAATTACGAGAAGATCTACCTCGAGTGGATGACCAACCTCCATGACTGGTGCATCTCGCGTCAGCTCTGGTGGGGCCATCGCATTCCCGCGTGGCACTGTGCCGCGTGCCGCAAGATCACCGTGCCCGAGCCTGGCCAAAAAGACCCCACGTCCTGCGCGCATTGCGGATCTGCGACCATCACGCAGGAAACCGACGTTCTAGATACATGGTTCTCCTCGGGCCTTTTGCCGGTCTCCGTCTTCGGCTGGCCCAACATCACGCCTGAAACGCTGGCCCAGTTTGCCGCCTTCTACCCGACTTCGCTCCTCGTCACAGGCTTCGACATTCTTTTCTTCTGGGTCGCGCGCATGATTATGTTCGGCTGCTGGTTTTCGCGCGATATACCCATGCTCGATGGCAGCCCGCGCCCACTCGCCGAATCCGTTCCTTATCGCGAGGTCTACATCCATGCCCTGGTGCGCGACGCCAATCGCGAGAAGATGTCCAAGACCAAGGGCAACGTCATTGACCCCATCGAGATCGTCAAGCAGTACGGGACGGACGCGGTCCGATTCACGCTCGCGTCCATGGCCTCGCCCGGAACCGACATCGCCTTCAACGTGGCCCGCACCGAGGGATACCGCGCCTTCGCCAACAAAATCTGGAACGCCGCTCGCTTCATCTTCATGAATGTCAACAGGGCTGTCGAAGCGGGGTTTCCGGGATCGAGGGAAATTCTAGCCACGCGTCCTCGCCCCACATCGGGAGAAATTGGCGCTCTAAGCTCGTCGATGGCTGACATTGCGCCGGAGCTTGTCGCAAAAATAGGCAGCGTCCTCCGATCAGAAAACCTGTTCAAGTCTCAGGACACGCCAATCGAGTCTCGGTGGATCGTGGCACTTATGGCTCAAACAGCGAGCGAAGTGAACGCGGCGCTGGGGAATTACCGTTTCGATGAGGCGGCGCAGGCAATCTATCAGTTCTTCTGGGGAAGCTTCTGCGATTGGTATCTCGAAATTGTTAAATTGCGGCTCGTATTTGAACCAGATGGCGATTCTCGGGAGCCGAGTGCAAAAGACATTTCCCCCTTGATCTCGCTCACAACGCTCGTTCGGGTTTTCGAAATGGCGCTGCGACTCCTTTCGCCTTTCATGCCCTTCCTAACCGAGGAACTATGGCACGCCGTTTACGATGGCGAACCTCCCGCGAGATCGGTTGCTTTGGCAGCCTTCCCCGATCCGCATTCGACGATCGCTGAAAAGCCAACGGTAATCGCGGAGATGGAGTTTCTTCAGGCGCTCATCACCGAGACCCGCGCCCTGCGCAAGGAGATCGGCGTCGAAGAAAAGGCCATAGTTCCGATCGAGCTTCGCACGGACGCTGCTTTAAGGAAGGTCGCCGAGGAGAACCGCGACATCATCGAGAAACTTGCCCGCGTGAGCGACGTCCGTTTCGTCGACCAAATCTCGGCCGGCCTTTCGAAACATTCGACCGCCGGCTTCGACGTCGCCGTGATCTACGAGCGCACCGTCGACGTCCCCGCCGAACGCGAGCGCTTGACAAAAGATATCGCGAAGTACGAAAAAGGCTTGGCAGCAGCAGAGCGTCAATTGGGCAACGAAGGCTTTTTGGCCAAGGCGCCGGCGCACGTGGTCGAAGGCCTCAAAAAGCAGGAAGCTGAAACACGCCTCCTGCTTGAAAAAGCCCAGGCCGCGTTGGCGGCGCTGCCGACTGACAGCCGCTAGCTTCTAGCTCCTAGCCTCCAGCTTTTCCGTGGGGAACGAAGTGGAGAGATGGTGGTGGAAGTTAAGGCGAGTTACGATACGCCGGAGTGAGGGAGGTCAAGCTGAAGGCTGAAAGCTAGCGGCTAGAAGCTAGGAGCTAGAAGCTGCATTATGGATTGGAAGAGCCACCGCATCGACGCGTTACTGGAGCAGGCCCTGCTTGAGGACCAGGCTCCGCGCGACGTCACCAGCCACATCACCATCGATGCTAATTTTCTCGCCGCAGGCTCCATCATCGCCCGCGAAGAGCTGGTCGTCGCCGGCCTCGGCGCCATCCCGCGCCTTTTCGAAATCTACGCCCGCCTCGATCAAAGCCCCGAAGCGCAAACCCGCTTTGAAGTCGTCAGCCACGCCGAAATCTTTGACGGCGTCCGCGTCCACCCCGGCCAGGTGCTGGCCGTCATTCGCCACAACGCGCGCGTCCTGCTCAGTTGCGAGCGCGTCATACTCAACCTGATCCAGCACATGAGCGGCATCGCCACACTCACGCGCCAATTCGCCGACGCCATTCAGGGAACGCACGCACGCATCCTCGACACGCGCAAAACCGTCCCCGGCCTCCGCGCTCTCGATAAATACGCGGTCCTCTGTGGCGGCGGCACCAATCACCGCATCGATCTCGCCTCCGGCATTTTGGTCAAGAACAATCACATCACCCTCGGCGGCGGCATGGAGGCGGTCCTATCCCGCGCGCTCGCTCGGCGCAGGCCTCCCCAACGCGTGCAGGTCGAAGTCCGCACCGCGCAGGAGCTTGACGAAGCCCTTGCTCACGGCGCCGAGGCCATCCTTCTCGACCACATGACGCCTGCTGAAGTCCGCCGCTCCGTCGAGCACATTAAAACGGTAACCGCCGGGGAGCCCGGCCGCTGGATTCCCACGGAAGCCTCCGGCGGAATCATGCTCGACACGGCTCGCGCCTACGCCGAGACCGGCGTCGACTTTATCAGTGTTGGCGCGCTCACCAACTCCGCCCGCGCCGCCAACATCTCCATGACCATCGCCGCTGAGCCCGGCCAGGGCAGCCCGCGAGCAGGCCGAGTTTTTGAAGGCGCAGGGCTTTGATCGCACGAATCGCTGGGTGCCCCAGGGCCCGGGGCCCCCACGGACTGGTCTTTGTCCGTGGGGTGGAGGTCTCGCTTTTGAGACCTGGGATAGCACGGTCCTCGGCACCTGAACTCACGATCTCAGAGACCCAATGTACGATCTCGCCAAGTTAGACGCCGAACTCGCAGGCACCCCGTTCTCCGGCAAACTGCACTTTGCCCGCGTCACCGGATCCACCAATGCCGACGC
>CAYOVE010000004.1:0-44921 GCA_964407295.1 uncultured Occallatibacter sp. | reverse complement strand
TCGGCACCACCGCGCCGCTTGTATCCGTCACCGTTCCCGTCAGTGATCCGTACAAGATCTGCGCTTGTGCGGAGATCGAGAACAAGAGAGCTACACCGACCCATACGGCAAGTCTCGCTGCTCGAGTCAGTATCTTGATGCTACAAAACAAGTTTTTTGGCCTGCCAAACATAAATTCCTCCATTGCGGATCCTTGCTGTGTACCTCTCCATGCTTTCTCGTTGAAAACAACAGTCATTGATCGAGAGGTAATTTGATCCTTGAATTGGGCCGCAAATCGTACGTCTAGAGAGAACAATTGCGAACTCATTGGCGCCAGCGGACCCTGCTTCTCGCTGTACACACATCGCTTGCGTGCAACTGAAGCGAAACACACTACCTCAGATGCTGCGACAAATGACAGCTTTTTGCTCCGCTGAACATGGTAGGTTTCAGAAATATACTTCGACAACCGACCAAAGTAGGTACAGGGCGATTTTAGGGAAGGCAGATCCAAACGCTAGTAGAAGCCTATGTTATTGAAATAGATGGATTAGACGGCAGAACGGAGTTGGCTGAGGGTTACTGGAGGGATTGTGGCGGAATTAACCGGTTTGTCTCATGCCGGCGTCGACGGGGCTACAAGCGCGATGGCTTCGCGTTCGCACGGCAGAGAAACCTGAACAACGGTTCCGCGGCCAGGACTGCTGGTGATTTCAAACGTCGCTCCAATTGCAGCGGCTCTCTCGCGCATTCCAAGGATTCCAAAGTGGTCTGAAAGTGGTTTCGTCGCGCTCTGGACATCGAAGCCGACGCCATCGTCCGAAACCTCAATCAAGATATGGTCCGCATCCACCTGGGCCAGGATGCCGATCTTTTTGGCCGAGCCATGAGTCCCGGCATTGGTGACCGCTTCGCGCACGATCATCATCAGTTCATGCGCGGCACTCGACGGCAGAATCGGCAGTTTTCGAGAGAAGCGTACTTCGACGGGAACACCAAAAAACGACCTTGCGTGCGCGGCGATGCTTTCAATCGTGTCGCGCACGTAGTTCGCGTCGGTGTGCGATTGCCGCAAGTTCCAAAGTGCTTCCCTCGCGTCAGAGACCGTGGCTCGAATCTGCGCGCGCGCCACGCTCAACAGGTTGCTCTCGCCGGCGCCATTTCGACTGCTCGCTTCTGCTTCGAGAAGCATCGCCACGCCATTGCAGCCCTGAATGAGCGTGTCATGCATCTCACGTGCCATTCTGCTTCTTTCCTCGAGGATCAATCGGAATCCATAGTGAACCCTCCGAAGATGGAGCAGATACCCCAGAAAAACGGCCCCGAGAACTCCGATTGCAAGCGCGCCGAAGAACCAGGGACTTCGATACCAAATCACCGGAACAACAATGAGACAAGTTGTGGTCTTCCACCGATCGGGTTGGGAGCGGTCGCAGGCTCTCAGCTCGAACGTATAGGTGCCTGCGGAGAGATTGCTGTATTCGGCTTGATGCGAATTCAACGAGACCACCCAGCTTTCGTCCACGCCAATCAAGCGGTACATCAGCAGGACTTGTTGCGCGGGACCCAGATATTTGGATCCAAAAGAGAGGACCACTCGACGGGGATTTGGTGGAGTTTTCATCCTGGGAGTAGGGGACAAAATGGAGTTGTCAACAATAATCGAGTCGACGACAGGCGTTGGAACATAGTCGGATCCGTGAGGCGAAGACGCCGGGTGATCGATGAAAACAGCGCCGCGATCGGAGGCAAACCAGACCGCTCCGCGGGCATCGAGTGCCGTGTTGGGAATTCTTCCGCGAGTGAATCTCAGTCCTTCAGCATTGTTTGGGAGAACATAGGAGATGGGGATCACGAAATCTCTCTCTCGAGTCGTCGCGAACTGCGAAGGCGAGATCGAAAACAAAAGATTAAGACTGGAAACCCAGAGGTTGCCGCCCCGGTCGACGATCAGTCCGCAGATATCGTTGCTCGGGAGGCCATTTGCCACCGTAAAGTGGCGAAGACTGGAATCGTTGATTGCATAAATTCCGTTTCTTCTTGTTCCAAACCACATCGTCCCGCCAAGGTCTTCGGCAATTGCCCAGACCTCTTCTCCATGAAGAACAGAGGTTGCTTGATTTTCAAGCAGTGTGCCATTGCAGGAAACAGAAACTCCGGCGTCGGTGCCTATCCACATGCAGCCCTGGTGGTCGAGAAACATCGTTCTAACGGCACGACTCGGCAGTCCGTTTGACGTGCTGAGTAATTCGACTTTGCCTCTCGAGATGATATTGACGCCGAATTCCGTTGCGACCCAGATGTCGCCGTGAGTCCCTTCGACAATACCGCGAGGAAAGTCGGTAGAAAGCTTGAGGCGGGATCGAGTCGAGAATTGGGTAACTCGGCCACTCGAATCCACGCGATAGACGCCCGGGCCGGCGGTCCCTAGCCAGATGGAGCCGTCACTGGAATAAAGTGCATCGAGAATCCGGGTATTACTCGGAATCGGAAGCGACAGCGGCTGGAGCTTATCGTTGTCTTCAATCCTGAAAATACTCCCGTTGACCAGATTGACGTTTCCATCGCGAGAAACCGCGAGAGTCTCACGGTCTACTGCAAGGGCAGGAGAATTTAAGTAGTGAGCGCCTGTCTCTTCAATTCTGCTCAGGCCCCGCTCCGAACCAACCCACAACCGGCCGCTCGTGTCAGTGGACATCGCGAGAACCGACAGCGCGATTCCTCCCTCGCCAAATCCGACCCTGGACGCATTCGAGCCCTTCAAACGCCAAAGGCCTTCCGCGACTGTTCCCGCCCAGATGGCTCCATCCGCCGACTGGCAAAGAGATTCGATGTCAACCTTGGGCAGCGGCAGCCTTTTGATGTGCTGTCCGTCAATCTCGAAGGCTCCGTCAACAGCTCCAACAATGATTTGGCCCGTTCGGGTAAGCAAAAGACTTTTTATTTGCGGACTGCCCGACTGTGCCCAGACACTGAGGGGGGCAGGCCCATTCCCGTCAATGACTGTCAGAGACCTGCCACCGATAATCAAACGGCCGGAACCATCTTCAACGATGGCCTGCACAAATTGCGGAAGTGTACTTTTTCCGAGCGCTACATGCTGAAAAAACACACCCTTCTTCTCAAAGAGCCCGAAGTCGGTACCGACCCAGAGGTTTCCATGGGAATCCTCGTAAATAGCCCGCACGTAACCATCGGTCAGCCCATCGCGGCGGGTAAACGACTCCACTCGGCCCTTTTCAATGTGAAGTAGACCGCCTCCCTCAGTGCCTGCCCAAAGAGATTGGTCGCGCGCCACGAGAAGAGCCGTGAACTCGTTCAGCGGGAATTTACGGACCTGGTCGATTGGAAGCGACTTGCAGTTCGAACCATCGAAAAGACAAAGTCCACCCTCGGTCGCCACCCAGATACCGGTTTCGGGTTGGACAGCAATCGCCCGCACCAATGCGTCGGGCAGGCCGTTCCGCACATCCCATGAGGTAATGCTGAAATCGTCGCTTTGTGCCGCCAGGAAATTCGGAATCGCGAGGGACAGAACCGGCAAAAAACAAGCCAGCATTCTGCTCATCAAACTGATTCGGCAAGGTTGCGTCGAGTGCAAAGGTTAATTCCTCGATCAGGGCACAGTACGCACGCGCTTCAGACTGCCCATCGGCGATCGGACACGACTCTAAAGGCGCTCGAGGCCGCGCTTGAGCGCAGTCACCACGGCCTGCGTGCGATCGGAGACCTGGAGGCGGGAGAGAATCAGCGTCACATGCGATTTCACGCTTACCTCCTTGATGTTAAGGGCTTCTCCTATTTCACGATTGGTTTTTCCTGCGACCATGAGAGAAAGGACCTGGCGCTCCCGCGTTGTTAACCGCTCGAAGGTTCTCCCCTGGAGCGCGTTGGCTACCGGTTCCGGCAGAAACATGCGTCCTTGCTGAATCCTGCGCAGCGCCCTGAAGATCACTTCATGCGAAGTGCCCTTTACCAGGTAGCCCATAGCACCTGCCTGGAGCGACTGATGAATGTCCTCATCGCCCTCGTAGGTGGTAATCACAAGAATTTTCGCGTTTGCGTCGATCCGCCTGATTTCTCGGATCGCATCCACTCCTTCTCCATCCGACAGCTTAAGATCCATCAGAGTGACTGCCGGCCGAAGCCGCTTGAATAGCTCCACGGCCTCTCGAACCGTTCCGCACTCGCCGCAGACGCGATAGCCCGGCCTTGTCTGCAGGATCGCAATCAGGCCGGTGCGGGTGATGGGGTGGTCGTCCACCACGAGCACGGTCGCCGTCTCTTCTTGAATCGCAGTTTCGAGCGGGTTAGAAATACCTTCCATAAGAGAGACCGCTTCATTCTAACGTTCAGATTTTGTCCCAGTTTACCCCAGACTCCCTGCGAGACTTGTCCGTCGGGGTCAATTGAGCAAACTGCCGCAAAACCTCCGCATGATTTCGGCCGGCGCGAAACGCATTTCGCGGTACGCGGTAACATTGAATGTCTGTTTGGACGTGGCATTCGACTTCCACGCGGGACGCGCACGTTGACACTGCCCGAGGAAAAACGTTACAAGAGTTGCATCGGAAAAGTAAGCGTTTTCTCGCGATACTCTGCATGGCTTATGCCAATCAATCAACCTTTCACAGAGGAGACCCATGAAAAAAGCTGCGATCTTTTTGGCCCTGCTCAATTCGGGGCTCTGCTGGGCGCAACCGCCCGCTGACTGCAAGCCGTCGTCGCTGAACATTCCCGGGGCTCCTTATCCCTGCGTGTTTCCCGATCATCGCGCCATGTTTCGCGTGAATGCGGCCGATGCTGCGAAGGTGCGGGTACGGGTGGGCGCCGGCTTCGATATGACGAAGGCCGGCGACGGTCTGTGGTACGCGACGACCACGCCTCTGGTCGAGGGATTTCACTACTACACGATCACCATAGACGGATCGACCGTGTCCGACCCGGCGACTGCGACCTTCTTCGGCGGTGGCCAGTGGAACAGCGCCATCGAGATTCCCGCGGCCGACGCCGATTTTTATAGCCATAAGGACGTGCCACACGGCGTGGTGCGCGATCAATGGTACTTCTCCACGGTGACGCAACAATGGCGCCGTGCAATGATTTACACCCCGCCGGACTATGACGCAAAAGTGAAGGCACGATACCCGGTTCTCTATCTGCTGCACGGTTGGGGAGAGAATGAGTTCGGGTGGACCTTCCAGGGGCACGTGGACCAGATCATGGATAACCTGATCGCCGCGGACAAGGCCAAGCCGATGATCATCGTGATGGACAACCTGAATGCGGTGAAGCCGGGCGAAGATGGGTCGCTTTACAACGCGCCCGGAGTGCTGACACAGGCGGTGCCGCCGCCTCCACCGCCGCCCGGCGCCCCGCCTGCTCGCCCGCCGTTTCATTTGAGCACGACCTTCTCTGAGATGATGTTTGCCGACCTGATCCCGATGGTCGAGAAGAACTACCGGGTCGCGCCGGGCCGCGACAACCGCGCCATGGCCGGCCTTTCAATGGGCGGAATGCAGACCTTCACCACTGGATTGCAAAATCTCGACAAGTTCGCTTATCTTGGCGGATTCAGTGGCAACTGCGGCAGCTTTGGCGGAGCTGCATTCGACCCCAAGACAACCTGCGGCGGCGCGTTTGCTGATGCGACAGCCTTCAACAGCAAAGTCAAGCTGCTGTTCCTTTCCACAGGATCGGTTGAAGGGCCGCGCGTAAAACAGTTTAGTGACGCGCTCACGCAGGCGGGTATTCACAATGTGTACTTCGAGTCTCCCGGAACTGCGCACGAGTGGCTTTCTTGGCGGCGAGCCCTCTACGATTTTGCGCCGAGACTCTTTCGATAGCAACGATGATGGGTCCGCTCATTGAAGACCTTTGAACACTGACTGCTATCCAGCAAGACAAATTGAAAGGCTTAAGAACGATGAAAACGAAAATTGAATTCGCACTTATGCTTGCAGCGGCGCTCACGCTCACTGGCGCAGTGTTGACGAGATCGCAAACCTCGACGCCGGGGACCAAAGCTGTCCCTTCCCGTCCGAACGGCCCGTGTGACATTTATGCCGCTGCCGGTGATCCGTGCGTCGCGGCTCATAGCACCACGCGCGCGCTGTACGCCAGCTACAACGGCCCGCTCTACCAGGTGCTGCGCCAATCAGACGGCAAAACGCTGAACATCGGCGTCGTCCGGCCAAGCGTCTCGCCGGTTCCCGATGCGGGTGGATACGCCGATGCATCCGCGCAGGATAAGTTCTGCGCCAACACATACTGCTGGATTACAACGATCTATGACCAATCCGGCAAGCATAACGATCTGACACAGGCACCCCGCGGCGGATTCAGCGGTCCGGCAATGGGCGGGTTCAACAATCTTCCGCTTGCCGATATGGCGCCGGTCACGATCATGGGCCACAAGGTGTACGGCGTATTCATTGAGCCGGGAATGGGCCTTCGCATGGACGACCCAAAGGGTACCGCAGTCGACGATCAGGCGGAGGGCCAGTACTGGGTGATCAACGGGCTGCACTTTAACAACGGCTGCTGCTTTGACTACGGCAACGCGGAGACTGACAGCCGCGACGACGATAGCGGCACGATGGAAACGGCCTACTACGGCGACGCCCCCTTTTGGTATCACGGGAACCCACCCGGCCCGTGGGTGATGACAGACCAGGAGAATAATCTGGTGGGTTGCGCGAACCCCGATGGATCGAAACTCTGCGTAAACCTTCCCAGCATCGATTGGCGATTTGTGACCGCCATCGCCAAGGGCGAACCGCATCACTGGACCAGCATGGGTGGCGACGCGCAAAGCGGCGACCTGTCGGTAATGTTCAACGGGCCGCGCGTGAACGCAACCTATGATCCGATGCGCAAGCAGGGCGCGATCCTACTGGGCAACGGCGGCGACAACAGCAACGGCTCGCAGGGCACCTTCTATGAAGGCGCAGTGACCGCTGCCGGCACTTTTCCAACCGATGCGACCGACCAGCTTGTGCAGGCAAATGTGGTGGCCGCGCACTACGATGTGCAGCAACTAAGCCTGGCGCCGGCATCGGCAACCGCTGCTCCGCCAGGGCTTCAGACGTTTACCCCGGGCTCATCGCAGGACACTACCGTGACCTTCACCAACACTACGGGTGCGCCGGTGGCAGGCTTGACGTTGAGCATTGCTCTGCCCAGCGCACAATGGACCTCGGTCGCTGAAGGAACGAGTGAGACGTCGAAGACATTTGCCGACGTGATTGCTCCGGGAGCAAGCGTGAGCGCCACCTTCAAGGTGACCTCAGGACCAGCGGTCTTGAACGGCGACCTCGTGGGCGAAGCTTCGTGGAAGAACCAGGCGAGCGGCAGATTACAAACCGAGTCGGCCGCGGAAAAAGTGCGCAATGTAGGCCCGGTCAAGGTGAACGAGTTCCGCATCAGCGCCGGTCCTCCGATCGACTCGACCAACTCCTTCATCGAGCTCTACGACGCCGGCGATAGCGCGGTCGACATTTCGAATTGGACGCTGACCGTGCGCCCCGCACAGCGGGCCATCTTTTCGACGGTGAAGATTCCGGCTGGGACGAAGCTCAAGGCTCGCGGTTTTTACTTGCTTGGCCTCTCGAACTCCGGTCTGGCTGCGGCCACGCGCGCGGGCGATGCCACTCTCTACGTCAGAAGCACCGACGGCATGACGACTGGCGATTCCATCAGCGTCGGCTCCGGCCCCGAGGCGGAGACGCGCAAAATTACAAACGTCGGGACGGCTGCCGCTCCGAATACGACGCTCTGGCAACCCCTCCCCGACGGCCCGGTGATCACCATCCCTGCCGGATCGACCAATGTGCCCGTCGCCAGCGTCAATGGCTTCAAGGTCGGAGAAAAGATTGCTCTCGGGTATGGTGCATCCTATCCTGCCGTCGCGCGCACCGTTGAGAAATACGAGGTTGCGACTGTTACCGCTGTCGGCAAGCCGGGCACGCAAGCTTATCTTGGTGCAGACGCGGCAGCCGGCTCGACCAACATCAAAGTCACGTCGGTAGCCAACATCTCTGTCGGCGACAAGATCAGGCTCGATATCGACAGCGTCGGCCATGGGATTGAGACCGTAACGGTTGCGCAGGTCGGCACGCAGGCCACGCGCACCAACCTCATCGGCCCCGCCAATGCAGGCGTAACCAGTATCAGAGTTCGCAGGGCCGATGGCTTTGCCGTGGGTGACAAAATCAACATCGGCACTCCAGCGACCATGGAAACAGTAACTGTCACCGCGGTTGCCGGGGCCGGTCGCGGCGGCGCCAGCCTGGACTTCACGCCCGCTCTCGCCAACGTGCATATCGGCGATGAAACGGTGATGGACCTGGGCACAGGCCTCGGCCTGGCCGCACCGCTCAAGTTCAATCACGCGGCCAACCTGCCGTTCAGCGATCGGGGAACGGGGATCAGTTTTGAACCGGCCACGGCCTTTGCTCACTCGAGCAACGAGCCTGTCGAGGCGCTCGGCACAGGCATCACGCTGTCGAGCCCGTTGGCCAAAACCCACGCAATTGATGCGGTGGTGCAGGACGCCGCGGTGACGACCGCGGGCTACCAGGGATCGCCCGCGCCCGACCAGTGGTTTGGAGGACCCGAGCTCGCCAGCAGCGTGCCCTACTTCGACCACATCATCTCTCGCAGGGAAGGCAGCATGGTGTTGCGCGATTCCACAGGCGTGGTTGTCGATAGCCTCAACTACGGCTTGCTCGTTGATCCGTGGGCTGCCGAGGGTTATCAAGCCGCTTCAGGACTGGGAAAAAGTGGATGCTACGTAATTGCGCCCGGCGAGGTTGGCGGCTTCGGGCAGTTTCCTTCGGCCACCGCAGCCGATACCAGCGCGGGACGATTCCCGGATGGCGCCGACACCGGAAGCAACTGCATGGACTTCGCCACTTCGCCTTCCACCAGGTTGGCGTCCGCTTCGGATGCCGGCGCGACAAACATCAAGGTCGTGAGCGTGGAGGGCTTTGATGCAATAAGGACGATTCGCATCGGCACAGGCGCGAGCCTCGAGACCGCTGAGATCGCAACAGTCGGCACGGCCGGCGCGACCACGATGAGCGCAGAGACCGCCGCGGGCGCAACCGAGATCCCAGTCGCCAACGGCCAGGGCTTTAACGACGGCCAAACCATCGACATTGGCAGGGACGTGGACTCAGAGACTGCGGTGATCGTGCGCGTGACCAGATTCCCAATGGCAGCCATTACAGTCTCGGCGCCGCTCGCTAAGGCGCACGCGGCCGGAACAGAGGTCTCCGGAACCGGCATCACCCTCACCGCTCCATTGACTCATGAGCATGAAAGCGACGCCACCATCACCGGCAGCATTGCCACGCCGGGAGCACCCAACCACTACGACAGGGCAGCCCATTAAGGCTGCCCGTCGAAGTGAACTGAAAAGCTGAAGCCCGAACCTGCCGCACGCCGGTGGCAAGATTTCCGTTCATGCCGGAGCTCACGCCCCGGATGATGCGCTCGCTCCTGAGCAGCTCGTCGCCCCGAGCCGTGCCAGCGTTCACCGCACAGCAAAGCGAGATTGGCGCATTTGTGCGCAATCGCCTCAACGACGCGAGGAGAATAGACCCGGCGAATGCGGGATGGTCGGATATGCAAAGCAAGGCGAGAGAGGGCTGTTTCAGGGGAATGAGGAAGTCACGTGAGTGGCAGGCGAGGCGGGAATCGAACCCACACCCCCCCCGGCTTAAAAGGCCGGTACTCTATCCGAGAAGGTCTGGGTTGTGAAATGGCTGCCCTGCCGAAGAAGCGCGGCAGAGTGAGCGGTGCGGCTCACCAAGCGGTCGCAGCGACAAGCACCGGGGGACCCGCTTTCCCGTCGATCACTTCTGTTTTAAGAACCATCTCAATATTCCTATTCTCCCAGCCCGGGGGCAGTTGCTTGGCGAGCTGCGCCAGATACTGGGGTGTGGCGACAAAGGCGCCGGCGGCTTCAGTGCCAAACGGCCCGAGACCCCCAACGACCATGACGGGCCCCTCGGTGGTTGGATCGCGATAGCGTGCCACGATTGCATAGTCGGTAGAAATGGAAGCGTATGGTTTAAGGAAGTCGACCCTCCAATCGATGTTCTGGAGGTTCTTGGTGTCCTGAATCTGTGAGTTTGGGCCGGGCAAGAAACGAAACCGCAGGGGACCTACGAGGCGCATCGTCCACGCATTGTTGGTGGCCCCGATCAAAATGATGGTGCGCGAATGCATGTCCGTCAGGCTGGTTTCATTGTCTTCCTTGATTTCGAAAGCGGTGCCATGCTGCTGCAGAACGGCCGCAACATTTGCGAGCGTGGTCGCAGTCGCCACGGAAACATGATGATAAGGGCTTGTGATGCGATCAAAGAAAGTAGTCTCGGCGACTTCCGGAGACAACTGTTCAGCGTTGTGGTTCGTTCCCACGACGACCAGGACAGGTTCCGGGGATTTGAGCATCGGGCGCCAAAGTTCGGCGATCGAGTCGTTCTTGAGCAATGCGGCTTTATGGTAAGCGTAGATGCCAAATGCACCAGCGACGATTAGAACGGCGATGCCCGCCAGGGCAAAAATAAGGTACCGGCGCGAGCTCTTACGTGGCTGGTATTCAGTGGAGTCCGGCTTTTCAACGTTATGGTCAATTTGCGCTTCGAGCACTCCAGGCTCTCGCAGCCGGAACTCTGGCGCATAGGAGCCGAGCGGTAACTCAATCTCCAGCTTCGCGCCATGTCCGTTCTCGTGATAGAACTGCGCGATCCGCTTGCGTACTTCGCCGGCACTGATGCGAACGACGGGATCCGCATTGGTATCGTAATCGGGATCGCGGCCAAAAACCTCCACTCCGAGTGTTCGTTCCTTCAGGTCGGAGGCGTGCCCGTCGATTGCCGCAAAGACAACATATTTCAACATCGCGGGGTAGCGTTTGCTGCCGCGAAAATGGTGGCTGGAAACGATCGCGTCCAGTTCTTTGAGAACCAGCTCGCGCTCCTCCTCGGAAGTCGGAAACCATGAGGGCACTACCCATCGCCTTCCTCGGCCCTTGGGACTCCACAAAAGGCCCATTTTTCTTGAAGAATACACCCGCATTGCAAGGCTTGTCACGAACGTACATCACCGTAATGCGCGCTTGACGCGGCTATGGGGCTATCGTTCGAGAGCGGCTATAACTCACTTACTTTCAGTCGATTGCGAGCCGGATCATCGCGCGAATGGCACGTAGCATACGGTAACAGCCTTTCGCGTTTCTCATTGAGGCGCGAGAATCCCCAGCGTTTGATCATTCCCTGCTCCAGATGACCTGAGTTACGCGGGTTCGCGTGATTTGAGGAATTCGTTTGGCGTTCGGGATGAACCCGTTGGCATCCGCTCGAGCATTTTCGGCGGCCGGATTACAACGCCAGCAAGTTGACTACACAAGCCGAAACCGGACGATTTTGGAGGCAGTATGAACATTCGCAATCTGGCAGGAAGCACGAGCGCGCGAGTCGTCGTGGCGCTGGTCATTATGATGACGTGCAGCTTCGCCGTGTTTGGACAGCAGACAACCGGGTCCATTGTCGGTACAGTGACGGATCCACAAGGTGCGGTGGTAAACACTGCGACCGTTAGAGCAACAAACCTGGATACCGGGTTTTCCCGGTCGGCGCCGGCAAACGGCTATGGCGAGTACCGCATCGATTACCTTCCGGTGGGCAATTACATCGTCGAGGCCCAAGCGGTCGGTTTCGAACGCTTTGTGCAAAAGAATGTCGCGCTCGCAGTCGGTCAGACGCTGGCAGTCAATATCACGCTGATCGTGGGCGCGACGACTCAGACCGTCACGGTCACTGAGGCTCCCCCGATGGTCAATACGTCCGACGCCACGTTGGGCAGAACCATTGAGTCGGCCGAGATCATCGGCCTGCCGCTGGTCAACCGCAACGCCTACGCCGAACTCTCGCTCACACCGGGGATCATGGCCAATAGCGCCGGCGCCACTTCGAGCTCCGCGGCTACGCCCAATTTCCAGGTTGGACTGCCGTCGACGGATATCCAGATCAACGGTGGCCTCGACTCCGGCAACGGAACCGTCGCATTTTATCTGGACGGCGGAAACAACATTACCGGTATGCGCAACTACGGCAACCCTGCTCCCAACCCCGACGCCATCGAAGAGTTCCGCGTCGATTCCAGCGCATACTCTGCGGAATATGGCCAATTCTCCGCCGCTGTCATCACTGTCATCACAAAGTCGGGAACAAACCAGCTCCACGGCAGTTTGTTCGAGTTCAACCGCAATACCGACCTCAATGCTTACACGTGGCAAATCCCAGCACCTACCAGCAAGGCCCCTTTCCACCGCAATAACTTCGGCGGCACTGTCGGCGGCCCCATCAAGGAGGATAAGTCCTTCTTCTTCTTCAGCTATGCCGGCCTTCGCCAGATACAAGGCACGTCCGTCACAGGCGCTGTGGTGCCCACGGCTAATGAGCGCCTGGGCGACTTCACCGGAGACGGGCTGACCTCGGGCCTTATTTACAAGCCCGGCTCGGGGAAAAAGGTTCTCGAGAATGGCGCAAACTCTGGCCCCGGTTGCTCGGCCGCGGAGGTTGGTGCCGGAGTTACCACGAGTGGTTATCCCACCGCCGGGTATTGCATCGCACAAGCCGACCTGGACACGACCGCTCTGAACCTCACGAATGTAAAGAACACGATCGGCGTTTCCATTCCGTTGCCGTCGCCCACAGGCGCGCTTCAGACGAAAACCGGTGGCCAACAATACTCCACCATTTACAACACTCCAACAGACTCAGACGAATACCTGGCAAAGTATGACGAGTCGATCGGGAACAAGGACCATTTGGGAGTGACCTACTTCTATATCAACACCACGTCAACCCCAAGCGGAGCCGGCAACATCAATTGGACCGGAGTTCAATCCCATTCCGGTCAGACGAATACCAACATCAGCGATGTTCACACCTTCAGCGCCAACGTTGCCAATCAAGCCTGGCTAACGTTCACGCGGGCCATGGGCGGGCGCACGATGATCCCTGTCACCGGCCCGGCCAACCAAACCCTCGGCAGTTTCGGCTCGAACTTCACCATCCAGGGACCGCCCGCACTGCCATATATAAACGTCAGTGCCGGCTTTAGCACCGGTAACCCGAATGCCGGTCCGGTTACGGGTTCCGACAACTACGAGCTCCGCGACATGGTCAGCATCACCAAGGGCAAGCACAACCTGGACCTTGGCGGTGAGTTCGCTCTCGACAAGACCATGTTCCTTGCCAATCTGAATAACTACGGCTCGATTACTTTTTCGACCTCCGCGCCCACCAGCACCGGTGTTGCGATGGCTGACTTTATGACCGGCCAAATCAACTCATTTGAGCAGGATTCGACTTATACCACGCATCTCAGCACCTGGCACACAGCGTTCTTTGCGCAGGACAACTACCGCATCACACCCCGTTTCACCGCCAATCTCGGAGTCCGCTGGGACATCGATACGCTTCCCGTGGATGCCCATAACAGGACCGAGTCGTTTATTCCCGGCCAGCAATCCACTGTAGCTCCTGGAGCCCCGGTCGGCGTGCTGTTCCCTGGGGACAAGGGCGTCGGTCGCGGCATCGTCAACACGCCGTGGGACCACATTTCGCCTCGTGTCGGCTTTGCATGGGATCCGTTTGGGGATGGCAAGACCTCGGTTCGCGCAGCAGCGGGCATCTTCTATGGGTCTATCAGTGGCAATGAGTGGAACCAGCCAGGCAACAACATGCCGTTCGCTATTCGCAACGGCTTTGGCTCCGAAACATCTCTCACGAACATCTACAATGTCGGATTCCCAAGCACGGCTGCGGGTGGCGGCATATTCCCGTACACCTATACACCGGCAAATCCGAAATTCTTCCCGAGCCTGTCTACTGAAGCTATCCCAACGAATTTTAAAGATTCGTCGATCTACCAGTTCAACATGAGCGTGCAGCGTGAATTGCCTGGCAAAATCACCGCCACGGTTGCTTATGTCGGCAACCTCGGCCGTCACCTGTCAAGCTTCATTGACGGTAACTACGCGCCGTACTCAACAGTCAACTCTTCCGGCGGCCCATTAGTCGGCGCTCTCAGCACTTCATCGGCAAGCCAGGAGCAACGTCGTCAATACGATGCCGGCATTTACGGGACTACCGGCACACTTGGCGGAATCACCTACCTGCTCTCAGACCAGACCTCCAACTATAACTCGCTTCAAGTCTCGGCTTCCAAGGCGTTGTCACGTGGCTTCACGGTCAACGGTTTCTATGTCTGGAGCCGCGCTCTCGAAAGCGGAGAGTTTGTTGAGAACGGAGGGATGACCGGAGTACAGGATTATGGCGTTTTCGGCAAGCCCTTCACCCCGGGAAACAACTCCATGGGCGCCATCGGTGGCGGCCTTAAGCAGGAATATCAGCTCATGGCCAACAACCGGAACAGCAATGCGGCCATCTCCGGCATGTGGAACATCAACTACTTCCGCGGATCGAACAAGATCGTCAGTGAAATTGTCAACGGCTGGACCATCTCGCCCATCGTCTATTTGATGAGCGGCCTGCCATTTAGCGTCTCATCCGGATCCAACCTGAACTTTGACTCGTTGGGCCAGAGCCGCCCCAACTTCACAGGCATTAACCCCAAGCTCAGCCCGCACCGCTGCCGTGTCTGCGGCGCAGGGACTCAGAGCCCAACCAGCGTCACTACGCAATGGTTCAACAGCACATATGTCGCGGCCGACAAAACCAATTTGGCGGCGGCTCAGGCGGCCGGGATGTCGTACATTCTCAACGGACCGGGCGTCACTGGCGGCATCGGCCCCGGCGGTGCGGATGGCAACGTAAAACGCGGCACCATCGTCGGACCGGGCCTCAAGGACATGGATGCGGCTCTGCTCCGCGATGTAAACATCGAGGGCAAAACGACGTTCCAGTTCCGCGCCGAAGTCACCAACGTCATGAACTGGGTCAGCCTCGGTAACCCGTCCACCGGAAACATCACGAGCAGCTCTCAGGGCACTATCACCTCAGCTGCCGGCAGCCAGCGCATTATTCAGGTGGGCGGAAGACTGACGTTCTAATCCTGTCACTGCATTAATTTCGTTGCGCCTGCTCTTCGCGAGCAGGCGCAACTTACCACAACACTGCCGTGCAGATGTCGGCCAACTGATATGAACGGAAAGCGCGATGAAAGAACTAACAAGAAGAGAATTCTGCTCGATGACCGCGGGGCTCGGCGCAATTGCACTCAGCACGCCGCGCAAGTTGATGGCTCAGTCGTCCGATCTGGAGGTTGAGCTGAACATCGACTCTGCGACGAATCTTGCCAAAGTGCCGCTCGATTACATGGGCTTGAGCTATGAGAGCGGCCAATTGGCTTATCCGGATTTCTTTTCGCCCCAAAACGCCGCACTGATTCAAATGTTTCGAACGCTGAGCCCGTCGGGCGTGCTCCGCCTGGGCGGCAACTTGAGCGAGTTTACGCTTTGGTCCGAGACCGAGCCGGCAACTCCCCCGGAAAGAGGTGGATTGGTTGGACCCGATCCCGGTCATCGCGAGCCACGCACATTTACCATAACGCCACGTTCCATTCGCAACCTCCAGGGCTTTTTGAGCGCAACCGGCTGGAGATGCATCTACGGCCTAAACCTTGGCGGAGGCACGCTGGAGCAAGCGCTTGCCGAAGGTGGGTATGTAGCGAAGACATTGGGACGACAACTGATCGCAGTTCAGTTTGGAAACGAACCTGACCTCTTCAAGCATCGGGATCAGCAAGACAAGCCGTGGACACTTGACGAATACCTCACCCGGTGGAAGACATTTCGCGCTGCGTTTCATGAAAGGTTGCCCCAGGTTGCGGTGGCCGGGCCGGACACCGCCTCAAACCAAGCCTGGGTGAAACACTTCACAGACGATGTTCCGAAGGAGATTGTGCTCGCGACGAGCCACTACTATCCGCTGGGCCCTCCGACCGATCCAACAATGACGATTGATCGGCTCTTGCGTCCCGGAGCCCGATTTGACTCCTCCTGCCGGCAAGCGCTGGCATCGGCGAGAACTGTTGGTTTGCCGTTTCGCATGACAGAAGGAAACTCCTGCTATAACGCGGGCAAGCCGGGCGTGAGCGATACATTTGCATCCGCACTCTGGGCGGGGGATTTTTGCCTGCAAATGGCGACCTTCGGCTGTGTGGGAGTGAATTTACACGGAGGAGCGAATGGCTATTACTCGCCGATCGTTGGCTCCATCGACAACGGCTTTGTGGCCCGGCCGGAGTACTACGGCCTGATGCTGGCGCAGGAGTTCGCTGGACACACTTTGAAAAGGACAGCGCTCGAAGCGCATGGAGGGAATGTTACGGCGTATGCAGCCGGTGGAGCGGACGCGGCGCATCTCGTGGCGGTTTTTAACAAAGACGGCCGCAGTGTAAAGATTACGATCGCTGATCCGGCAGTGGGAGTCATGCAAGCTTCGGTCGTGCGGCTCGAGGCTACACCAATCGATGCCAAGGACGGGGTGAGGTTTCAGGGGAGCACCGTGAAGAGCGATGGACAGTTTCACGCGCACGCAGGTCAGCCACTCAAGTCTCAATCCGGCAAGCTGCTCGTAAGCGTTCCGGCTTACTCCGCAGCGCTGATTCGCCTCGGATAGAAGACGCTGGAGACGGACGAGGCGCGCGTTGCTGCCCGGTCATCGAAGTGGCCGTGTAGTTGCCTGCGCGTCCATAGGGTACCCGCGCTCCGCTTCGGAATTCACTTTTCTTGGTAGCCGGTTTTTCGACCAGGTGGATGAGGTTCGCAGTCACTGGCCGAATTCCTGGCGGCAAGCCAAGAACTGTCTGCTGAGACATAACTCACGGGTGGGCGACAATCCAAACACTATTGCATTCCTGAACCCAACGGCGTTCTTGGGGAGTAGTCTGCGGCAGGAACAGGGTTCGGCGTCGGCCAAAATCTGCCACCGTGTGCTGGACCCTGCTGAATCGCGCGGATGCTTGAGGATCATACCGCTAAAGAATCGACCGCAGCCACACGCGGACAATCACTCGGCGTAACGAAGCGCTTTGAGAACCCTGGATTTGTCCGGATGCCGTCCGCGCCGAGTATCCGGGGCTGCACAAGATTGCCACTCTTGAGGAATGTCGATTCGGATGAGATGTAGCAGAATCATCAGCCCGATTCTGTGAGCCGCATTCGTGCCGAACGAGCCGACCGCAATCTTTCGCCCAATAGTTCGGCGAGGACGAACACTTCGCCCGGCACAGAACTGCCGGGGCCGATCAACTCGTTATCGCAAAGTGCGCGGAAACCAGTGGGGAATTCATAAGTGGTTTCGTGGATCGGATAATCAGGAGTCGACTTTGTGATACAGGCGATAAATTTCATCTCCTATCTCAGCGAACGGCTTTAAGACCATATCGCCTTGCGGCGTCTTCGCCTGCCATGCGGAAGTTGCCGGAGCCAGCCGAGCCGCCTCGAGCAAGGTGGACCGTCGCATCTTTTCAGGGAGCGGGCCAATGGCAAAAAGCGCCAGCGGGCCGTATACCGGAGCCACAACGTCCGGATGTTGCGGATCGACGGACTCGAGCGAAGCGCTCATCGCGAACTCCATTTCGACGACGTCGCCATCCTGCCACGTGCGCGCGATCCGCGCAAAGCTGCCCGGTTGCAACTCGGCGCCTACCCGCTTGCCATTCACTGCAATGCTGGCGCCTGCGCCCATCCAGGCTGGAATGCGCAGAGCAAGCGTGAAATTTGATGTTTTGTTGAGCGAGAAGCTGAGCCGGGTTGATGGGTGGAATGGGTACTCGGTCTGCTGCGTGCAAACGATGCGTGCATCTTCGCGGTTCCAGGTGGCGCGCGACGGCGTGTAGAGGTTTACATAGAGCGTGCTGGTGTCGTGGAAGTAAGAGCTAATGCCGTAGTCGGCGGTCACCTGCGGGAACGTTCCCGAGCAGCAGGGCCATGGATCCTTGTAATAGCCTTTGCGGGCAAAGACGTTGTTGTAGTCGGAGTAATAGAAGGTGTGACCGCCCTCTTTCATCGGCTTTGCGCCGAGGATCGTGTTGAAGAGGACGCGCTCCATGCTGTCGCCGTAGCGGCTGTCGCCGGTGACGCGAAGCAGATAGCGCGTGATTTTGAAGTGCCCATAGGACCCGCAGGGGGTCTCGAAACTGGAATGCGAAGATTTCAGGCTGGCGCCGATCTCGCCGCTTCCGGGCTTACGAAAGAGCTCGTCGGGCCCCCATCCACCGGTGACAAAGCTCTGCGTATCGCGCAGGAAGGCAAATCCGTTCTTTGCTGCGCGCAAATGTTTTTCGCTGCCCAGGACCAGGTAAGCCTGCATGGCGCTCGAAAGGGCGTTGACGTGGCTGTATGCGTGTTCGCCGGGAAGGACATTCTCGCCCTCGGAGAGCGGATTAAAGTAGAGGTCGTCTTCCAGGAAGCGTGTGGCCAGTTCGCGATATCTGTCTCCAGCACCGCGCTTGTAGGCGAGAAAAAAGTTCTCCGGCAGAGTGTAGGTCTCATCCCAGCAATAGGCTTCGTCGGGGACGGGGAGTTTGTACTGCTCAGAGCGCGACAGCGCCCTGGGCGGCAAATGCGGCAGCACCGCGTCAACTGCGGCGTTAAGAACTTCGAAGGCCATCTCGTCGCCGGCAAACTGGTGCGCGTCGATGAGGCCGCAAGCGGTCTTGTCGAATGTGTAGGCCGGAAGGTGATACTTGTCGTAAAACGAGGACGAAATTGTTGGCGCAAAACCCCTTACGAGGCGGCGGATCTTGTCGCGGGTCATTGCCTCGCCGGTTGCCGCATAGGCGCGGGAGAGGCCGGAAAGGTATTGCCCGAAGCTGTGGCCCGGGATAAAACCGTGAAAGCTGCCATGGGGATCGAAGTCATCGGAGTTGTCGTACCATCCGCCCATATCCTCACCCGGTGCCGGCTGGTGAGCGCGCTCACGGAAGGGCTTGAGCAGCATGTCCTCGTCGAGAGCCGCGTAGAACGCGTGGTTATGATCGAACTGGCTGCGCATCGGGCCGTCGAGCAAGGTCACATCCTCGTAGTCGAATTGCTGGAGCGGAGAGCGGGGTGTAACTGCTGCGGCGCGAAAGGGAGAATCCATGGACTTAGCCACCCTGCTGCCGGCGGCCAGAGCGGCGGTGCCCATTTGAATGAAACTTCTGCGGGAGTGTTTCATATCCCTCGTTGTAAAAAAGTCGGTGAATTGGACAGTTGGATCCCGCCTTGAGGCCGCAACTCGCCAGGAAGTGGCAGGGGCATTTTGCTCGAGCTACACTATAGTGCAGTCTTGCCCAGGGTAAGAATGGTGCAGATGTACCATATCCCCCCTGTTTCCCTGCTGTTAAGACTGGGACAGCCAGAGCGCGGCGGAGCAGACCAGCGGGAAGGAACCGCCAATTCCCATGGAAGAGATGCCAGGTGCGGTGGAGCTGGGTGCTGGGCAGATTCGGCGGGGCTGCACCTTCCGGATGGCAGCCTGCCTGCTGCTGACGCTGACCAGTTGCGGGAGTGCGAGACCGATTGTGGCCGTGATTCCCCGCACTTGTGGTACCGCCCTCTGGGAATCAGAACATGCCGGCGCTGCCGCCGCTGCTCAAAGCAGAGGAATAGATATCTATTGGAACGCGCCGATGCGCGACGACGATATGCCGTCGCAGATCGCTCTGATCGAGCGTTCTTTAGCGCGCCATTATGCGGGCATTGTGGTGGCGCCGATCGAAACGCTGCCCATGCGGACGCCGATCCGGCGCGTGATGGCCCGCGGTGTGCCGGTTGTTGTTGTGGGAACGGACCTGGGCATCCCCTCTGGTCCGGGGCTGAGTTATGTAATGAGCGATGAGGAGATGGCCGGGCAGATTGCCGCCCGCCGGATCGGTGCGATCCTCCACGGCACGGGGAATGTCGCGATCGTTGGAATCTGGCCGCAGCTCACCAGTTACGTCGAGCGCGAGCGCAGCCTGGAGGCTACGCTGGTTCGCGAGTTCCCCGGGATTCGCGTCGTTGTGCGCCGCTTCGGTTTGCCCAGCGCGCCTCAGGAGCAGTTATCCGCCGAGGAGATTCTGTCTGGCGGCGAGAAAATCGATGCTATTGCTGCACTTACGTTGGGCTCCACGCGCGGAGTCTACTATGCGCTCGTAACCACCGGAAAGGACAAGACGGTTAAGCTCGTGGGCTTCGACCAGGACTTGATTCCTCCGCTGCGAACGGGAGGGATCGACGCGGTGGTGGCTCAGAATACCTACGCGATGGGCCGTATCGCGATCGAACAGCTGGATCGTGAAATGCGCGGGATCGCGACGCCGGGAGTGACTCGTGTGCCGCCCGTGCTGATGACGCGTGAGAACCTCGACAGCCCTGAAATTCGCGCCATTCTTGATCTCTCCTGGTGGAAAACCAAATGAAAACGGTGGGCAGACGCGTCAGTGTGGCAGCAGGCGTGGTTCTCCTGCTCGCGGGCGGCGTAGCCGGTGTCTGGCTCTATCGCTCGGTTGGCCGTGGCGGGCCGTCGAAGACCGTCACCGCGGCATTCGACAGGCAGGACGATTGGAAAGAATATGGCGGCACGTGGCAGTACGTGGACGGCGTAATGCGCAATATCTCCGACGAGCGCGGCGCCAAGCTGATGAGCGGGTCAGTGGGTTGGACAAACTATTCGGTCGAGGCCGACGTTCTGTTGTTGGGCCAATATGGCGATGCCGGCCTGATTCTGCGCGCCAGCGACGAAGAAGAGGGAGTGGACGCCTATCACGGCTATATGGCCGGCCTGCGCGATCTGGACAATGCGTTGCTGCTGGGGCGGGCCGACTACGGCTGGGAGGAGTTCGTAGCCAAGCCTATCGCGCCTCGTGTCTATGCGCAGCAGTGGTATCACCTCAAATTCCTGGCTTATGGCTGCGATTTCGCGGTCGCGGCGACTGCGCCTTCAGGAGAAAAAATTTCAACTGCAGTCGAAGACCCCGGCTGTCTTCCAACGGGACGCTTTGGCCTTAAGTCTTATAACACTGGCGCGGAGTGGAAGAATGTTGTCGTGAGGCCGGCAACCGCTCAAGATCTGGCCGACATGACCGGCGGCGTCAGGCCGCCACGCGCCGAACCCTTCGCATATCCGCTGGGCAGCATACCTGCGCCATATGGCCGCTACTTCGAACCGCTCCAAAGAGATCTGGAAGCCCATTTTTCCGAAATTAATACGCGCACCATCGACAGCCTGCGCCTGCTCCCGCCCGGCGTCTCCACCCAGGTGGCGGTTCATGGCGTCGTCACGCTCACGTCGCCGGTGCTGTACGCGCAGGATTCGACCGGAGGACTGGCGATCCCCGCCGGCCAAATGCAGGCGCCGGTGGAGATAGGCGATGAGATCGAGGCACGTGGCGATGCTGTCCCACACGATTTCAGCTCAGAGCTGCAGCACGCCAATGTGCGTCCGCTTTGGTCGCACACGCCCGTTCTGCCAGTCGCAGTCACTGCCTATCAGGCGTCAACAGGGGCCTTCGACGCCGAGTATGTCGAAATCGAGGGTGTTCTCGAGCAGAAACAAGAGGAGGAAGGAAACCGGCATGTTCTTGTTCTCGACGATGGCAGCCAGTCGTTCCGCGCCATCGCGGTAGGCGAGGGCCCAGCCACCCGCTTCGAGAAGCTGAAGCTCCAAAGCCGCCTGCGCCTGCGCGGCATCTGCGTGGTCGATCCTGCCTATACAAAGGACCAAACCTCGTTCGCGGTCCTGCTTCCTTCGCTGGGTAATGTCGAAGTGTTGGCCGGGCCACCATGGTGGACGGCGGGTCACATTGTTGCCCTGATAATCGGCACGCTTCTGCTTACTCTTGTTGGACTCGCCTTCTACATGCAGATTGAGCGATGGCGGATGCGTGCGGTACTAAAGGAGCGCGAGAGACTGGCACACGACATGCACGATACTCTGGCGCAGAGCTTTGCCGGCCTCGGCTTCCAGCTCGAGGCCATGCAACAGGAACTGCACGAAGGCGGTGAAGTCGAGCCGCAATTGGAAGTGGCGCGCGAGATGGTGCGCAACAGCCATGAGGAAGCACGGCGCAGCATCGCCGCCCTGCGGCCCGAACAGTTGGAGTCAGCGGGACTGTTGCCGGCACTCAAGAGCTCTGCGGCACGGATGATCAACAGCAATGCCGCTATCCAGGTTGAGATCGTCAGCGAGGGCAGCGAGCGGTCTATCCCGCTGCGCACCGCCGATACGCTCCTGCGCATCGGGCAGGAAGCCATTGCCAACGCCGTGCGCCATGCGCATCCCTCCCATGTGCGCATCGTGCTGGCGTATTCCAAGAGCTCAGTGGAACTGGCGGTGGCGGACGATGGCTGCGGCTTCCATGTATCCAGCGAATCGGACGGGTTCGGCACGCGTGGCATGCGCAGGCGTGCGGCCGGAATTGGCGCAAAGCTCAGGCTGAGCAGCGTCGTTGGTCAAGGGACAACGGTTCGAGTCTCCGCTTCTCTGCCACCCTCATTCCCGATATCGGTGTGGCGCACTCTGCGGATCATTCAGCCATGGAGAAGGGAACGGTATGAACACGACTCGCAGTGAGCGTCCGGTACGAATCCTGATCGTCGACGATCACCCGGTGGTACGTGCCGGCCTTTTGACGCTGCTTGGCAAAGAGCCCAGACTGGCAGTGGTTGGAGCCGCTCACTGCGGCGAAGAAGCGATCTCCATGCTTGCCGCTGCGCCTGTCGACGTCTTGCTGCTGGACCTGCGCATGCCGGGAATCAGTGGAATCGATCTGCTGGGCATCCTTCGCAAGAAGAGCGGCGCGCCAGCTGTGATTATCCTTTCCAGTTATGAGTACGATGAAGAAGTTTACCAGGCGGTGAAAGCCGGTGCGCGCGGTTATCTCTCAAAGAACGCGAGTCGCAACGATATCCTGGCCGCCATTCTCGCCGTGCAAGGGGGAGGCACATGTTTCCCGGGTGCAATCGAGGAGCAGGTGAAGCAGCGCGAAGCGCGCAGCAGCCTGAGCACGCGCGAGGTGGAGATCCTGACCATGGTCACCAAGGGCCTTACGAACCGGGAAATAGCACGCGTGCTGACCATCAGCCAATACACCGTCCGCAACCACATCAATCACATCTCCGCCAAGCTGAACGTGAGCGACCGCACCGAGGCTGCGACTGTCGCCATTCAACAGGGCATCATCCGAATCGAGTGATCGGCGGCGCCTGCTCATTCTTCTGAGGCGGCGTGTCATGATCCAAGGGGCGATAACGGTACTGTCGGCGTTCCTGCCGGTGGCTTCATGCCGCTGCTGGGTAACGCGCTCAGCAAGTTTGGGATCTCAATGGTATTGCCGCTGTTGCGCGGCGCGTGGCAGGCCTTCCACGCAGAAGTTTGCGAAACAAAAACTGAGCAACGAACACCCCAAACGACATTCTGCCGGCTCGTAGGACAAAATGAAAGGTCCTGCCGCTTGTACGAGCGACAGGACCTGTTGGTCGGCGTGAAGCAAGGCCTAGAAAGTAAACCTTCCGCCAAGCTGCCAGTTGCGTGGCAGTTGTTGATTCTCCGCCTTTCCGAAATTACCTCCCTGGTCTGCCAGGTTGGTGTCGAAACTCGTGAGGTTTACCCGGTTGAAGAGGTTGAACAATTCGAAGCGGATCTGGAAGTCGACGCCCTCAGACAGCCGCGTCACCTTATAGATGTTCATGTCCGTTTCGATGAAGTTGGGTTGACGGAACTGATTCGAACCCTCGTTGCCCTCGGAGCCAAAGGTTGCCGGCGCAGAAAACTGGTTGGCAGTGAAGGCTCCGGTCAAGTAAGCGCTCTTCGAGTTTCCTTCACTGTAGTTTTTCACGTCCGGGTAGTCGGTGCTGTCTCCGTCGGCGTTGAAATCGCCGCTACCGGGAGCGTAGGAAACGGCGGGATTCGAAGCCGAGCAATATGGCGCCGTTGTGTTGAGGTTCTCGTTCTTGCAGTAAGCAAGGAAGGGTGCGCTTGTAGTGACCGTGGCCGGATAGCCGGTCTGGTAGATGCTCGTTCCGCTGGCGCCCCATCCCGACGTGAGGATGCCTGCTGCGCCCTTACCTTTCTCCACTCCCGGAATCTCGTAGTTAAACGAGAGAGAGAAGCGATTCGGCACATCCCAATCCGACGGACCATAATAGGTCGAAGGAGTGGCTTCAGCCGGGTAAACGCCGGCGTCGTCCTTCGACTCGGAGTGGGTATAAGAAGCATCAAAAAATCCACGGCGCGCGAACCTGCCCTTGAAGTCAACAAAGACGCTCTCGTAGTTTCCATGGCGGTCGTTGTCCGCGTAGGAAATTGAGCCGAAACTGGAATTCAGCCGGGTCGGAGCGGTGTGAGTAAACAAGTCGCCGGCAAAGGCGTTGATGTCCTGTCCGTAGCTCACCAACCCCGCCTGGTTCCCGCCGCCCACCAAATTGAAGGAGTGCGATCCGGCATAGCCCACGCTGGCGGCGAAGTCCATGCCAATCTTCTGCTCCAGCGTTGCCGACCAGATATTCGCCTTTGGCGATAAGAGATTCGGGTTGATGCCACCGATTCCCGCATTGGCTCCGATGATGCCGCCCTGAGAATCCAGGCAGCCCTGGGGACCCAGAGTGGGGCAGATGGGAGAACCTGCTAGCGCCGGGAAGGTAAAACCAAAAGGCGGCGTGCTTGTAGTTCCCAGCTTAAAGACCGGTGGAGTGGCTGTTCCAGCTGTGAAGGTCGGCTCGATCTCTCCTGGAGGGCTGCCACGGAATTCTTCCTGCACGTTGGCCTGAGTGAGCCAGTCGTTGAAGATACCGAAGCCGCCGCGCACTACCGTATTGCCTTTCCCGGTTACATCCCAGGCAAACCCGATGCGCGGGCTCATTAGGTCGGTGACCGCATTATTCAGAGCTTTTGGCGTCGCCTTCGTAAATCCATTGGTAATCTGCTGCTGCTTGGTCTGGCCGGAACCGAAGTAGAAGTTTCCGAAAACGGTCGAGGCGCTTTTCGACCACGGGTTGCCGCTATCGTCCCAGCGCAAGCCCAGAGTCAACGTCAAGTTCCTATTCGCCTTCCAGGTGTCTTCGGCGAATAACCCCTCTGTCCGGCTGGCCGCATCCCACGACCAGAGCTGTTGAACCCCAGTGATGGGGTTGTACATCACACCACCTTCTGTGTGAGGAGCATCCTGGGCCAAGGCAAGGAGATTGTCGAAGCTGAAGCTCGGTTGAGAGTACGGACCCTGGAACGGCTCCACATCGTCGCCGAACCATCCCTCGTAGCCGAAGCGCAGAGTGTGCGCGCCGCGGATGTGGGTTAGCACATCGCGCCAGTGATAGTTGTGCTGGATGAAGTCGCCCTGCGCGAAGCCCACTCCAAACGCCTGTCCGCCTTCCGTACTGATTCCTGAAACATGAATCGACGGAACAGTGTAGTTCTGGGCGCCGCTTCCAAGCACGCCTTCGACGCGGTTGAAACCGAAGATCGCTTCGTTGATCGTGCCCGACCTGAAGGTGTGTGCTTCGTTCACCTGTCCGGCAATTTGCCAGTTGTTGTTCAGCGCCGAGAAGGACGGGATCGCCGACGCCGCGCCGTAGTTCAACAGCGTCCGGTAGAAGCTCACGTAAACCGTGTCGTTCTTGAGCACCTTGTCGATGCGGCCGAAGTACTGCGTGCCGTTGCGAATCTGCGGCGCACTGAAGTTGCCGGTGTCGGAAAGCGTCAGGCCGCACGGCAGGTTATCGGTAGCCTCTGTGCCGCAGGTCGTTGGAAAAACTGACGAACCTGTCTGATAGGCCGTTGCGCCGGATACATGCGTTGGAACATAGGTGTTCAGCACACCTGTCCCGACGGTGTTGGGGTAGTTCGTTTTGGCCCAGGCGAGAAACGCGGGGTCCGCGAAGGTGATCGACGAACTTGTCGCCAGAGCCGAGCGCAGCGGCTCGACGGCGAAGTAGAAAAAGAACTCCTTGTGAGGGAGGATGGGTCCACCCACAGCTCCTGACATGTTATTGCCGTGGAAGGGCAGGTATTTCGGTCCCGAGAAATGGGTCTTCGCGAACATCTGCTCGGTGTAGTACCAGTCGGCGACTGAGCCATGGAACTTGTCGGAGCCGGACTTGGTTGTCAGCACCTCTTGGACGCCGCTGGCGCGGGAGTACTCCGGCGAATAAGTGTTGACCTGAATGGCGGTTTCCTGGATGGACTCGGGGTTTGGCGTAAGGTTCAATACGCCCTGCCGGATGCCGCTGGTGATGTCAAGACCGTCAATGACGTACATATTCGACATCTGGCCCTGGCCGTTGGCACTGGCGTCCACCTGGGTTTCGGTGGAGTAGTTGTCTACGCCGGACCCCGGGGTTCCCGCGGAGCCGGGTTGGCCGCCGCCCATGGTTCCAAGTCCAGACACGCCCGGAGCCAACGTCGTCAATGTCACCAGATTGCGGCCGGCGACCGGCAACTCAGCCACGCCGGTATTCTCCAGCGTCATCTCGTTGCGGTTATCCGCTGTGTTGACAATCGGCTCTTCGGTCGTCACAGTTACCGATTCCATGGCGGCCCCGACTTTCAACGTGACAGGAACGTCCAGGGTTTGCTCGGTCAAGAGCGTGACGTGGATCTCGACCTTCGAGAATCCGGCTGCTTCCACCTTCAAGGTGTATGCCCCGGGCGCCAGATTCACAAAGCGAAAGCTTCCAGAAGCATCGGCCGTGCTTGAAACGATTGCGGCCGTGGCATCACTGGTTAGATGAACCGTCGCCTTGCCGATCGCTGCACCGGAGGGATCTTGCACAGACCCTTGCAAACTGCTGCTGAATTGGGCAAAAACCACTGGCGCAGAGAAGATGGTTAAGAACAACCATGCACAAATCTTTCTAGCGGACATTCACTGCCTCCTGATTGCTGAATGGACTCCGGTCAAAATTGATGGCTGACAGGTGTGAGCAAACGTTTTCTGCAACGAAGCCTCGCTTCCTGCCTGGCCAGACAAACACCGCAGGATTCTTCGCCTTCAAAGGGCAGAACTGCAGCAACGCAAGGGTAGAGACCACTTATAGGCCGCGCAATGGGTCATATGTACCACGTGAGGTGGAAGCCCACCTACAACCTTCGATTGAAGCGTCCGGAATTCGTGAAATAGAGGCGCGGCGAACACGCTGACAGAGCGCTAACAGTCGACAGGAAATGCACTCACGGAAAGATAAATGGATTTAGTCGCAAGAATGATGCAAGCCGGCCGCGGCCAAAGAGCGCGCGATCGCATGGCTAGCCATGGTGCGACGGCTAACTCCGGCTCCAGCCCCGATTCTTTACAATCCCGGTACCCTCTCGCACCGTGATGAGTTGGTTGGCGGGAATCTCCTTGAGTTGTTCGTGCAGCCCATTGGGCCAAAAGATATCGATATCCACCTCCTTGACTTCGCCAAGTCCGAAGTGGAGACGCGGATCGCTCGAGGAGTAATAGCTGGATTGGCTCACGCGGGCTTGAGCCTGGGTCTTGTTTCCGTAACGAACCAGCACCCTCGAGCCGATCGCACTGCGATTCGACTTCACTCCTTCCAATTGAATCTTGATCCAATTCTGGCGGGCTGAGGTGTCGTTACGCAGCAGGGAAGGTGTTTCGTTCATGTTCACGATCAGAATGTCGAGATCGCCGTCGTTATCGAAGTCACCCAGGGCGCAGCCTCGCCCAGAGTGCGCCTCAGAGATCGCGGGTCCGGCGCTTTTTTCGAGTTCCTCAAAAGTTCCGTTGCCCAGATTTCTAAAGAGAATCGGCGGCGTCTTGTATGGATAGTCGGGAAGCTTTCGCTCGACCTCCGGATAGACGCTCCCCGTAACGACGAAGATGTCGGGGTATCCGTCGTTGTCGAAATCCGCGATCGCCGTACCCCAACTGACATAACGCGTTTCAACACCGATCTTGGCGGCGCGGGTGCGGTCGTCAAAGTTGCCCGTTCCGTCGTTGCGGAACAGACCGCACGTATCGCCCATAAAGTGTGTCTTGAATACATCCAGGTGTCCGTCCGGATCGTAGTCGCCAATGCCAACTCCCATTCCGGCCTGCTCCATTCCATCGTCGCTCAGCGCAACGCCGCGCTGCACGCCTTCTTCCCGGAATGTGCCATCGTGGTTGTTCATGAACAGTAAGCTGGGCGTTGAATCGCAGGCGACGTAGATGTCGGGCCATCCGTCTTCGTCAAAGTCGGCCGCAACCACGGTCATTCCATGGCTCTCCGTGGCGGCGGCAATGCCGGATTCTTTGGTGACGTCGGTGAACGTGCCATCGCCGTTGTTGTGATACAGCAAGTGCCTCCCCATCGGAAGCCCGCGCGGGCCGCAGTTCACCGGAATGCCCTTCCAGTTGCAAGTGGAGGCCTCGCCGGGCACCGGCGCCTTGGCCAGATCGAACTGGATGTAGTTGGACACAAACAAATCCAGATGGCCGTCGCGGTCGTAGTCTAGGAAGCTGCACCCGGCGCCCCAGCGCGTCTCGCCCCTCAGCAGGCCTGCCTCGCGCGTCACTTCGGTAAATGTTCCATTGCCATTATTCCGGTACAGCCGGTTTTCTCCGAAGTATGTGCAGAAGATGTCGTCGAAGCCGTCGTTGTTGTAGTCGCCGATACAAACGCCATTCGCCCAGCCAACCGCATGAAGCCCCGCAGCCTCGGTCACATCGGTAAATGTGCCGTCGCGGTTGTTTTTGTATAAGCGGTTTGTGGCATCTGGAGGCGCGCCGTCCAACCTGGTTCCGCAAAGCAGGAAGATGTCGATCCACCCATCGTTGTCGTAGTCGATGAAGGCGCAGCCGCAGCCATTCGCCTCCAGGATGTACTTCTTCGTGTCCACTGGCCCATAAATCGTCGGTTGGTGCAACCCGGCTTGTTTCGCCACGTTGACGAATCGAGCGTCGAAGGGACGGCCGGATCCGGCGGGGCGAGCCTGCGGGGCCACGCCTCGCGAGGCCATGCCTTCTTGCGCGATAGCAAGAATGTCACTCGGAAGCAGAAGCGCCCCAAGGGCGCCTGAAACAAAAGAACGGCGTGTGATGTTTATCAAGGTGCCTTGAGTCATAGGTTTCTGCGGGTATCCTCGCCGGAAAGCCCCGTCTTCTCGTTTTATTTTCCTTGAGGCGCGGCGGTATCCGATTGCTCAATTAGCTTATAACGGTTGTGTTCCCCTTCTTCGAGTGTCGCCTTCTGACGCGCCTCCGCAAGACGTTGCAGGAGTCCCGGGAGCTCGTCTTTGTGACCGGTCTTTCGCAATCCCACGATCAGATGGTAGAGCGCTACCTGGTCGTCCGGGTCTTGCCGAAGCGCCTCGCGTGACACATCGACAGCGAGTTGATTCTCGTCCGCCTGAAGATAAAGCTTGGCCAGAGTATCGCGCGCCGCCACCAGGCTTGGCTGCAATTCCGAGGCCCGCTTTGCCGCAGAAACCGCCTCGCTAAATTCGGGCGTGCCCGGCTCGGGGCCTTTCTGCACAAGGATGTCAGCCTTCACATACAGCAGCAGGGGATCATTCGGATTCGCCGCAAGCCTGGCGCGGACAACCGCCAGCGCTTTGTCTGGATCGTCTTTCTGCTCTGCCATCAGTCCCCGCGCCGCATCGCTGATCCCCTGTTGCGGCTCCAGCTTTTCGGCTTTTTCGAAGTCCGCATCGGCATGATCGTAATCGGACAATTGAACCAAGAGGATGCCGCGAGCAAGATATAAGGCAGCAGCGTTGGGTTGCGCGTTGATACCGGCGCTCGTCATGTCCACGCCCACCTGGAAGGACTGATGAACGAACGACAGATCCGCGAACTGAAGGTAGAGATCAATGTCCTTCGGGTTTTCCGTGATGGCCTGATGGAGCAGCTTCACCGCCTGGGGCGTGTCCTCTTGTTCTTCACAAGCCTCTGCGGCGAGTGACAGCACATCGGCGGTGGGATGTTCTGCAAGGCTGGGTTGAAGAGTACTGTACGCATCCGACGGCCGCCCTGCCTGAAGTTCCAGCACGGCCAACTGCAGACGGTCGCGTTCTACGCTGCCAGGCTGCGCAAGCAGAGTCTCGAGGACCGCGATGGCTTTGTCAAGATGTTCCGCACGCGCCAGGCAGGTTGCGTATTGACGCTCGGCAATCGGCTCCGACTCCAGGCCCGGGCCGGCCTGTTCGAAATGTGAAATGGCCTCAGGGCAGTTATGGTCCTTGTAGGCTAGCGATGCCAACATGGCATGAGCGGTTGTGTCGCCGGGAACCGCTTTCAACACTCGTTCAAGCAACGGCCTTGCTTCGGCGCCGCCTGTCGCGAACTCGATCTGCGCAGCGCCTTCAAGTGCCGGCAGATAATCGGGCGAGAGCTTGAGCGCATGCTGGAAAGAATAGAGCGCTTTATCCTTGCGTTCCTCGCCAGTGTAGGCCAGGCCTTGCAAGGTCCAAAGTTGTGCATTGTCCGGTGATTGCCGGAGTGCGGGCCCGAGCAGATTCAGCGCGTCGGCGAATCTCCTCTCCCGCAGAGCGCGTGTTATCCCGCTCGCCCCATCCGTGTTGTTTGGCTGAGAAATAGCCGTGAGGCCCAGGCAAACGATGCAGAGGACCAGCGCAAGCCTCGCCGCCAGTTTCATGGCCGCAATTCTATCTCAAGTGCGTACCGGCGGGAAATCGAGCGACGCATCGGCCATTACCTCTCATCGGATGGCGACAAATGACTCACTCATAGGGAGAGTCGGCAGAATCTGTCGATGAGTTTGTGAAGGTTCTCGTTTGTCGACAGACTGGAAATTGACCCCCATCCTGACCGAGTCAAGCATTCATACTCCCTCACCATGAAGTGAGAAATGAGCGTTCCGTGGAGAAGTTGTGGGCGGTAGACCGGCCACTCGTCAAAAACAAGTTGAGCAACAGCCACGCGTGGTTTTGGCCCGGGCGGTGCCTTATTACTGAGGAGGTCAATGATCCACTTGTCTGTAGAGCCGGCTACGCGTCCCTCTGACTCCCAACCGTGCTCCGCGCTGGAATTCATTTCTTTCGGTAGCCGTTCTTACGTTCAAGTGGACTGGATTTGCAAACACTGGCGGATTTTCGATATTGATCTCTCCAGACTCAACGGGCCTGTTCCAACTTGTTGCCCGATTAGTAACTGACGGGGTGCTTCAGCTTCCCTACTCCCATTCGCCAGGGCTATCCTCTCGCCCAAGCCTGTCACCTTGGAATGACAGCGGAGATGTTCGTGCGGCGCTCGATCCCGTGTTCCGCCTTGGGATTAACCTTTCCCACGTGTTCAGAAGGGCTCGATGCCCAGCGCCAAAACTATTCCAGGTGCGCCCTCCATACTCGGTACGTTATCCCATAGATTCCACTCGTTTGTTTCTCCTAAAAGTGTCCCCAGCACAAAACTTGCCTCGATCCTACTTTTGGCGGATACATGGGCTATTGGGGGCGGCGTAGAGTTCGACACGGCTCAGGACCGTCGTTTTTTGTGATTGGGAAACGACCGCATGGGTGATCTAAAACACAGGTGCTCGGCACCAGGGAGTTCTAGATTTCCAGATGAAAGCGATTTCATTCGCCTGCAGGCAGCGCCAGTTGGCGAGCATTTGATCTCCGCGACTCCCGCTTGACCCACTTCAGGAGGTGGTTATGCAAACGATCAGCGCAAAGAGCATGCGAGCTCTGGTGCTTATGTTGGTTGTCATCCTCGTCGGTTCTGGCGTGCTCGCCATCGCTCAAGGCACGAGCGGCAGTCTGACCGGACAGGTTACTGACCCGACCGGCGCAGCCGTGGTGGGTGCGGCCGTAACCCTCACCAATGTCGATACCAGTCTTATTCAGAGGGAAACCTCCGACAGCACGGGAGGTTACCTGCTGAAACCGGTGATGCCGGGTCAGTATACGTTGACGATCAGTGCAAAGGGTTTTGCTGAGTATGTTCAGCGCGGCATCGTCATCACGGCGAACGAGTACGCAACCCAAGATGTGCACCTCAGAATCGCCTCCGCATCGAATGAGGTCGTCACCGTGACTGCCGATGCAGAGCTGATTAACACCACTTCGGCTGAGCTGGGATCGACGGTCAACGAAGCCGCCATCTCCGGGCTCCCGCTCGACGGACGCGATCCTTCCAGCCTGGTCCTGCTGGCGCCCGGCACCGTCAACGTCTTGAATCACGGCGGCGAAGGCATTCAGACCGGCTTCTCTTTCCCTACCGAAACCGGTGCCAGCGCCTCCGGCGGCCGCCAGGGCAGCACCTTCTATATGCTCGACGGCGTGACCAACATGGACAACTACAACCTGCTGACCTCCACCTTCCCAAACGCCGACGCCACTCAGGAGTTTAAGGTCATCACCAGCAACTATGGCGCGCAGTACGGCTTCGCGCCCGGCGCGGTCGTCTCCGTCGCCACCAAGAGCGGCTCGAACACCTTCCACGGTGGCGCCTTCTGGTACGTCCGCAACAACGCCATGAACGCCACCGACTGGTTCAGTCACTCGGTCGATACGCTGCGGCGCAACCAGTACGGTTTTTTTGCCGGCGGCCCCATCAAGAAGGACAAGCTGTTCTTCTTTGGCAACTACCAGGGCACCAAGATCATCTGGAACTCAACTGATACGTTGACCACTACGCCGACCGCCGCCATGCTGACGGGCGACTTCAGTGGCCTGTCCCCCGACGGCGTCACCACGAACCTGATTGGCCCCTTCAAAACCATCGCCGGCAAGCCCAACCAGCTCGATACCAGCATTGCCCAGTTATCCCCGGCCGCGCTCTATTTTGCAAAATACGGCATGATCCGAGCCACCACGACAGCGGCCAACGGCACCACTCTGAAGCCCGGAGTCCAATTGGCCGACGGCGATATGATGTACAACTATCCCACCGTCCACAACACCTACGACGAAGGCACGCTCAGGCTGGATTACAATCTCTCGCCATCGCAAACTCTCACCCTGCGTTCCTTCACCAACGACTTCTCGGCCCCGTCGACCGACCAACCCGGCAACATGGAGAGCGCCTACAACCACGGGGATTGGACTGCGACCTTCTGGCAGCAGATGTATTACTTCAACAACATGGTGCAGCACAACTGGACCATCAATCCGAGCACGGTCAACACCATCTCGTTGTTCATGAATCAGAACAGCGCACACAGCGCCTCTCAGGAGCTGGGCAGCGACGGAAAGGCGTTGTGCTTCTCCAACAACAGCGGGGATTCCAACGGAGTGAATATTGGGGTCAGCGAGCCCGCGGGCAGTTGCTATATGGGCGCTCTCCGCATCAATTCGAACTATGGCTTTGAGAGCGGCTGGGATGAGCCTTCGGCAGAAGTCCGCAATACCCTGGGCCTGACGGACACGCTCAACAAGAGCCTCGGCAAGCACTCCATCAGCGCAGGCATCGACATCCTGCATCAGCACGCGGAAGAGAATACCGCATATCCGACGCAGCCGTTAATCGGGTTCGGAAGAAGCGGAACCGGCGGGGGCACGAGCTCCTATACCGGCGGATACCTGGCCGATTACATGTTGGGCGCCGCATCAGGATACATGCAAGGCGCCGGCGAGATTGCCGATGTGGCCGGCTGGCAGATGGGCCCCTTTATCCAGGACGACTGGAAGATTCGCCCCGACCTGACTATCAACCTCGGATTGCGCTGGGATCCGAATACACCTCCCGTCTCCCAGGGCGACCGCGGCGCAGCGTGGGTCCCCGGCGCGAACACCGTCGCCGGCTTTGCGAACAGCGCCCCGGGCAAGCAGAGCATCGTGTTTACTAATGCTCCCGCAGGACTGCTGTTCCCCGGCGACCCAGGCGTTCCCAATACCCTGATGAACAGCGACTACGGATACTGGGAGCCTCGCATTGGCCTGGCCTACCAGCCCAAAGCCCTGCCGCACACCGTCTTCCACGCCGGCGGCGGCATCTTCACCGGTCCGCTCCAGTACTCGGAGTACAACCACGCCGCCGATGTCGCTCCCTTCAGCCCCACCTTTAACTTCTCTGGATGGTGCTGGCCCTGCAGCGCCGACGCTCCCCTGGCAGGCGGGATTATCCCCTTCGATAACCCCTGGTCCGCAAGCGGCGCCGGCTCTCCCTATCCGACAAGTCCTTTCCCGGGGACATTCCCCTGGGCGACGATTTCATATAAACCTGCGAAGAACGTCGTCATTTCCAAGGGCCAGATCGGCCAGGAGTTCTCGCGCAACTTCAAGCTGCCCACAACCTATGCCTGGAACGTCTCAATCGAGCAGCAGCTAACCTCGACGACGGGCCTTCGAGTGGCATATGTAGGCAATGAAACCGATCACCTGTCGGTGGCCATCGACATGAACCCGCCGTACGCTTCAAAACTGCCCGTGAACTCGAGCCTGGGAGACATCTTCGAGGACCAGAGCTGGGCGACGGCGAGCTATAACTCGCTGCAGGTGAGCCTGGATCAACACATTTGGCACGGTCTCCAGGTACAGTCCGCCTTTACGTGGTCGCACACCCTGGACATTGCCAGCAGCAGCAACATCTCCTTCGGCAATCCGGCGCTGGGCAATCCGATCAGCGCCGCGTGGAACCGTGGCAATGCCAACCAGGACATTCCATGGAACTGGATCAGCAACTTTGTCTATCAGGCTCCCTCGTTCAGGGAAAAGGGCTGGCTGATGGAAGAGGTGGCCGGCGGCTGGCAGTTGAGCAGCATCATCACCGCGCAGAAAGGCGCGCCGTTCTCAATCGGCCAATGGAACACGGACCCCGGAGTCGGCATGTGGAATAACCGGGCAGATCTCGTTTCGGGCGTGTCTACTAACATGGGCAAAGGCAGCCGAGCGGATTGGGCGAACCCGAACAAGGGTTACTTCAACGAGGCGGCCTTCACCCTCCCTGTCTCCTGCAGTGATAAAACGCCGGGGTGGTGCGGCTTCGGCGACACGAGCAGAAACGCCAACTTTGGACCCGGCGTTTTTGGCATCGATTCATCGATCATGAAGAACTGGACGCTGACAGAGGGAAAGACCTTCCAGTTCCGCTGGGACGCCTTCAACGCCACCAACCATCCGAACTTTGGCAACCCCTCATCCACCGTGAATCAGGCCGCAGGTGTTTTTGGCGTGATCAGCGGCATGAACGGCCATCCTCGTATATTCCAAGGCGCGCTTCGCTTAACCTTCTGATCTTGCGCTTCGACTCAAGGGCCCGGGCTCAATGCCCGGGCCTTTCTTCTCTTCGCCCGGATTGATCGACTTCTGTGCCTTGCCGGATATTCAAACGAGAGAGGAATCAAGATCTCATTTCAGAAAGCGGTTGAACTAATAAGCCTTCGGAAGTCGAAAACAGTGCGCCTTTTGACGGGACATAGCTCGCGGGTGGGCGAGGTCAAGGCTCGGCTTTATGTTTCGCGGTTTCGCTCAAAACGCATTGATGGCAGTCGTAAATTGCAGCACGTTCCCCGATCCCTCGGTGACAGCGCCCATCGTGTAATCGCCGGTTGAGGCGTCATCCGGGGCCTCCGGCTCCCAATAGATCACTCCCAGCCCCTTATTGTCGGGCACGGTATTCATCGCCTGGATGGCGCCCTGCACATCGCTGTAGGCATCGGCGGGATCACTATACAGGTAGCCGATCTCGCAGATCATCACCGGCTTGTTATAGCGGGCGGCCAGCATCTGCACGTTGGCGGCAACCGTAGCGACGTTTCCCGGCCCGTCGTAATAGGAGCCTCCAATCACATCGAAGTTTCCGCCCGCGGCCGTTAGCCCGTCAAAGAACCACTCAAAGTCACTGAGATTGCTGATACCGGCCAGGTGGATGACGACCTGTGAGGAGCCACTGACCGCTTTCACCGCGTTGTAGCCGCTGTTGATCAGGCCGGTGATCTGGGTGAAGTTGTTGCCGTTTGAAGTTGTGGCGCCAACCGAGCCGGCGGGCCAGAGCATTCCGGAGTTGATCTCGTTGCCCAACTGCACATATTGCGGATAGATTCCATCGGCCGCCAGCGCCGTCATGAAGTTAAACGTGTAGTTATAGACGCTGGTTTGCAAGTCAGCGTAGCTTTCACTTGCCCAAGCGGCGGGAGTAGTTTGATGCCCGGGGTCGGCCCAGGTATCGCTGTAATGGAAGTCGATCATGATCTTGAAGCCCATTGAGCTAGCCAGTTGGGCGAGCGCGATGCTGCCTGCCTGATCGTTGTCGCCGACGCCCAGAGTGCCGGAAACGATGGAGGGGTTGACGAAAGTGCGGATGCGGATGGTGTTCACGCCATGATTCTTGAGAATCTGCAGCGCGCTTCCGGTCGCGCCGGTGGGATCGATCCAGGTATACCCCATGCTCTCCAGTTGGGTCAGCCATCCGACATCCGCTCCAACTACAGTGGCCGTTGCCGGGGTCATCGTATAAACGGCGGATGCGACTGGAGAATCCGCATAGCCTGCGGCCACAGCGATAGCCTGGATGGTCTCTGAAGCCGAAGTAGCCGGAATGGCGATCGCGCCGGAGTAGATACTTGAGGCAGTGGTGGGCGTCGTTCCGTTGGTGGTGTAGTAGATCGTCGCACCGGCGATGGCATCGGAGATGGTGACGGTTTGCGCCGTCGTGTAGGTTCCGGCGGTAGGCGAGAAACTGGGTGCCGTTGCCGTTGTTGTTGTGGTCGAGCTTGACGCGGCGGAGCTCCCGCAACCGCTGAGCGTGACCGCCCCGATTGCCAGGATGAAAACGCGGATGGCGTGCGTTTTGCACTTTGCTGTCATTGAAGAGATTCTCAAATCCGCCTTCATCTTAAGCAGGAAAATCCTGTACGCACATCCGACGGAAGGAGGAGCAGGCCGATTTGCTTGGACGAGTTACGTCGAGAAATGAAACGGGCATCCGAGTATCTTCCAGGCGCTTCGCTTAACCTTCTGATCTCTCGCTTCAACTCAGAGGCCCGGGCTTAATACCCGGGCCTCCGTTTTTGGTCGGATGATTGATGCTTCCCTGGAAGCCGGGCACCGCGGATGCTACTGCCTGTTCCCTACGCCCTGTTCCCCGTCTTCCGCGGCAGTTGCACTTCAATATGAACACCTTTCCCGACAGCGCTGGTCAGGTTGAACTTGCCGCCCCAGCGTTCAATTCTCTCTCTCATTCCTTTAAGCCCGAAGTGATGGCCGTTCCCGCTCTCCATCCGCTCAGGATCGAAGCCGCAGCCGTCATCATCTAAGTCCAGGGTCAGTGCACGATCCTTGTAGGTCAGCGCGACTTCCACACGCGCCGGGCGGCCATGCAGCATTGCGTTGTAGACTCCCTCGCGAGCCACCATGAGCAGATCGTGGGCAACGGGTTCGGTCACGGTAAAAGGCGCTCCGGTCATCGACCACGTTATTGGCACCTGGAACTCGCTTCCCACCTGCTGCGTCATGCTTTCGAGCTTTTCGGCCAGGCTACCGGCATCGCTCTCCCGGCGAAGGTTCCAGATGGCCTCCCGCGCTTCGTTGATTGTCGAGCGCAACTGCATGCGAGCTACATCCATCAAGCCGGTTTCTTTCGCCTCATCTCCCTCGTTCATTGAGACGGCTTCGAGAAGCGCGGAAACCCCCGTGCAGCCCTGAATCACGGTGTCGTGCATCTCGCGCGCCAGTCTGCTGCGCTCCTCAAGTACCGCTTCGTAACGCGCCCGTACATGCCTCACCCTGTACTGGTAGATGGCATAGATCAACAAGGCAATCAGCGCCAGGCACCCGGCCATAAACCACCACGTGCGATAGAAGAATGGCCGCTGCACGATAAGAATCGATGCCTCGCTCACTGCGCCTGGATCACTTACCTCGAAGGTTTGTACGCGAAACGTGTACCTGCCCGCGGCCAGGTTCGTGTAGTCCGCCGTGCGCACAGCAGTGGGCATGCTCCAGTTCTTCTCAAAACCTTCGAGCCTGTAGCGGAAGCGCAACCCGTCCTGGGAGCGAAGCCGAATCGGAGTGAAATCAAACTCCAGCCGCCCATTGCCCGGCCTTAGCACCACGGGACTATCCATCGCCACTGGCCGGCCGTCGGCAAGCACCGCGTCAATGTGCAGCGGCGGTGGCGGCAGCGGAAGGCGGCGCTCGGGGAGGATATACACCGGACCGAGATTACTCGGGAACCAGATGTAACCGTCTGCGGTGATGCAACCCGAGGACTGTGTGCCGCCATAAATCTCAGTATTGGCCGCCACATCCGCGACCGAGTAGAAGGCCAGTGCGAGATGGCGCGGTGCGGAATCGGCTTGTTCGTCCAACTCGCGGCGATTCACTTCGGCCACGCCATTCGGCCCGCTCATCCAAAGGTGCCCTGAGCCATCTTCGAGAATCTGATAGATGGCGTTTCCGGGCAGACCGTCCGCGGATGAGAAGTGCGCCATCTTTCCGTCGCGGTATCGGAACAGGCCGTTGTTACGCGTGCCGAACCACAGACCGCCCTCCGCGTCCTCGTGGATGGCCCAAACCTTCATCTGGGCCAAACTGCGCGTTGCCACGTCGCTTAGAAACTTGCCTTCCCGCAGGTGGCTCACGCCGCGGTCGGTACCAATCCAAAGATCGCCATTGCGATCTTCAAGCAGCGCTCGCGTACTGAAGTAGGCCAGCCCGTCGCGCATTTGGTAGCTGACCACGCGCGGATAGGTGCCCTGGACAAAAATGTGATTCAGGCCCTCGTCGGCGGCTACCCACATGCTCCCATCGCGGTCTTGAGTCATGGCGCGAACGAAGTTATTTGACATCCCTTCCCTTGTGGTCAAATGCGCAATGCGGCCTTCCGCGATCCGGTAAATCCCGTCGCCGTCGGTTCCCACCCAAAGCGCGCCGGAGCTGTCGCGGTAGACGTTGCGTACGTGCACCGAGCCGACACCTGGCAGAATCTCAGGGGCCACCACGCCGTCTTTCATATGGAATAGGAGCGTGGAGCCGATCCAGAAGCTGCCGTCGCGGTCCTGATAAATGGTCCCGAAGTCGGAATCGTTTGCCTTGGGCAACGAAACGATACTGAGCTGCGCCTCTGTGAGCCGCAACATCCCCGACTGGGTCCCGATCCAGAAATTCCTTTCGTTATCCTCAAAAAGATTCAGTACCGTGTTGCTCGGCAATGAAGCGGGCGCCGTGATCTGCGTCATGTTTCCCGCCCGGTACTCAAAAACTCCCTGCCCGATGGTTCCAATCCAAAGCACACCATCCGCGGTTTGGCGCAGAACACGCACAGTCCCTGAGATTCCATTGACGCGCTCGAATCTCTTCTGGCCGGCGACCATGCGATTCAGTCCGGAAACCGTACCCACCCAAATCGTTCCATCCTGAGTCTGCACAATCGACTTCACTCGGTTCTGGCTGGCTTCCCCGCGCATTGTGAACTCGGTCACGTCGCTGCCGTTGAGCCGAAGCAGCCTGGAGCCTCCCACCCACAGGTTGCCGTTGCGATCCGGGCAAATGGCGTGAACGGCCAGGGTAGGCACTATTCCGGTGCCATCAACGCGCACAAATCGATCGCCATCGAGCCGCAGCAAACCGCTGTCTGTGCCTGCCCAGACCTTGCCCTGCGAGTCCTGGGCCAACGTGCGCACAAAGTCGTTGCTTAACCCATCGCGCGCGGTCCAGGAACGGAATTCGCCGTGAGCATATCGGGCCAGACCACCGCCTTCTGTCCCAATCCAGAGCGCTCCATCGCGGGAGACCATGAGGCAGAACACGCTGTTTTCACGCAAAGCTGGCGTGTTCTGGCGGTCGAACACCACAAAATGCAGCCCGTCAAATCGCACCAGTCCACCGCTGGTGCCGATCCAGAGAAAGCCGTCAGGGGTTTGTGCAAAGGCCTGCACGGTCTGTTCCGGCAGTCCATCGGAGGACTGCCACACATGGTGCGTGTATCCGGCAACCGCGCCGGACTGCGCCAGGGCACAGCCCACCGTGCCCACGATCAGCCAGGCGGTCAACACGCAAGCTCTTTGCATAGCGGCGCTCAGTATACCGCGAAGAAACCTCAGCCGCCGCCTTGAAATGTGCCCGAAATCGACCGGAAAATCCCCGCCTGATCCGACTTTTGGCCGATTCAAAGAACGACCCATGGGAATAAAGTGGTCTTTCTTGAGGGCGATGGATCAAGACCACGCTTGCAGGAACGCGCAGGCAGGGAGCCTATCGCAATGTCTTCTTATATTCCAGTTAGCTCGAGGGGCTCCTGGCCATTCGCAACGAAGACACTGTTCTTGGCAGTAGTCGTCCCGCTTGCCGCATTTTTTGCCGCCCCTTGTTCTCACGGGCAATCAGGCGGCACACCGATTCGCATCGATGCCAGCCAGCCCAGCCGCGCTCCTGGACCGGCGCAATACGATGAGGGTTCCGCAACCACCCCTGGCGGGGTCACGCTGGGTTTGAACAGCCGCTACCTCACGCGCAACGGAGAGCCCTGGCTTCCGGTCATGGGCGAGTTTCACTTCTCCCGTTATCCGCGCGATCAATGGGAAGAAGAAATCCTCAAGATGAAGGCAGCCGGGGTGAACATTGTTTCCACCTACGTGATCTGGATTCATCATGAGGAGGTCAAAGGCCAATTTGACTGGACCGGCCAGCGCGACCTGCGCTTCTTCACCCGGCTCTGCGCCAAACATGGAATGTCTATCGTGCCGCGCATCGGTCCCTGGGATCACGCCGAGGTGCGCAACGGAGGCCTGCCGGATTGGGTTCTTGAGCAGGGCCCGACACGCGTCAACGATCCCGTCTATCTTGCCAGCGTTCGCGAGTGGTACGGGCAGGTTGGTGCGCAACTCAAAGGTCTGCTTTGGAAGGATGGTGGGCCAGTCATCGGCATTCAACTGGAGAATGAATACTCTCAGCGCGGCCCCGGCGCAGGCGAAGCGCACATTCTCAAACTGAAAAACATTGCCATCGCCAGCGGCCTCAATGTTCCGCTTTATCTCATCACCGGTTGGGACAATGCCGTCGTGCCTCCGCGCGCAGTCATTCCAGTCTATGGCGGGTATTCTGACGCGCCGTGGGACAATTCGATGGCCAAGCTGCCACCGGCCGAAGTGTTTGCCTTCCGATTCCAAAGCCGCGTTGCGGCCAACTTGAATACAGACAGCGCGCGTGGCGAACCGGATGCACCCAGGATCGGTCCCGGCAATTTGCCTTACCTCACCGCAGAGATCGGTGGCGGAATCGAAGACACCTACCACCGGCGCCCGGTGATCGCGCCCGATGACATTGCCGCCATGGTTCCCGTCATGCTCGGCTCCGGCGTGAACCTCTACGGAACCTATATGTTTCATGGGGGCGAGAATCCCGACGGCGCGCGCACCACACTCGAGGAATCGCAGGCGACCGGCTACCCCAATGACCTGCCCATCAAATCCTATGACTTTCAGGCGCCGTTGGGCGAATTCGGCCAAGAGCGTACATCCCTTCGCCGGCTCAAGGTTTTTCAGTACTTCCTCAATGACTTCGGAGCAGAACTGGCCCCGATGACGGTTCACGCTCCCGAAGCGCTGCCCAGCAGTTCCACAGATCTCTCCGTTCCGCGCGCGTCCGTGCGTTCCACCGGCGATGCGGGGTTCATCTTCTTCAATAACTACGTCCGAAACTACGCCATGCCCGCGCGAAAAGCGGCGCAGTTTCTCATTCGCTTGCCGCACGGCACGCTCCCAGTGCCGCGCCACCCCATCGATCTGCCCTCGGGCGCATACTTCATCTGGCCCTTCAACCTGCGCTTCGGCGATATCACGCTGCGCTACAGCACCGCGCAACTATTTACACGCATTGAAAACATCGGTTCCACGACAATTTACTTTGAGGCTCTGCCCGGAATTGCGCCCGAATTCGCATTCGACGCAAACACTGTGCGATCGGCAAAAGCTTCAGGCGGAACGACCACTCTTGATTCCGGCGTTCTCTATGTGAGCGGCTTCAATCCGGGCATCGAGTCGTCAGTCGATGTGGTTTCTTCCGAAGGTAAGCCGCTGCGTCTCGTCGTGCTCACGTCGAGCGAAGCCGAGGATGCCTGGAAGGTGCGCATCGGCGGCCGCGATCGCCTGCTCATCACCGATCAGGACTTTCTTTTCGATCCAAGCGCACAGCGTGCGCACATTTTGCTGCGCACTCGCGATGGCTCGAAGTTTGCATTCGCCATCTCTCCTCCGCCCGCCGTTCCGCTCAAAGCGGATGCAGCACTCACCCCGGTTTCGGTTTCCAACATTGCGGCAAGTTTTACTGCCGAGCCGCCTCAGTGGGACGATCCCGTGAATTGCCTTCCCATCCAGAACGCCGGAATCGCGCCGCCGGTTAAGTTCGGCCCTGCTCTGCCCTACCGTCCGCAGGGAGTGGCGCAGGCGCCCGGCGCGGGCGACCTTCCGCAGGCTGCCAAGTGGAGGATCACCATTCCCGCAGGGGCGCTCAACGGCCTTAGCGAGCTTTTCCTCAGGGTCGACTACCAGGGTGACGTGGCGCGCCTCTCAACGGGAGATCGGCTGCTGGACGACAACTTCTACAACGGCAAGCCCTGGATGATTGGCCTCAAGCGTTTTCTCGCGCCGGATCGGCCCAGCACGTTCGAGCTGAGCATCCTGCCGTTGCGCAAAGACGCTCCCGTCTACTTCGAGCTGGCGCGGCCCCCGCAATTCAACTCGGACGGCCAGGTGGTCAAACTCGATGACATCCGCCTGGTTCCCGAGTACCAGCTTGTGATTGACGCAGGAGGCAAGTAAGTCGGCATGCTCGCCACAGCTCGATTCCGAACCACTGCCCGTTCTGAAGCCGCTTCTGTCGATCGGCGGGCCCGACGATCAGGCCGCCTTTACATCGAGAGTTGAAAAGGAGCAAGCTGGAGGCAATCGGTGGAAGAGCAAAACGGCATGAAGGAAGCGGCGAAGATCAAGGTACTCATTGTCGACGACCACCCTATCATGCGTGTCGGTATCGCCGCCATCATCGGCGCCACGCCGGATATGACCGTCGTCGCCCAGGCGGGAAGCGGCGAAGAGGCCATCGAACTCTTTGAGAAACATCTTCCCGATATCACGCTGATGGACTTGCGCCTTCCAGGGATCAGCGGCGTTGAAGCCGTTCGCACCGTCATGGCCCGGCACCGCAATGCCAAATTCATCGTCCTCACAACCTACGAGGGCGACGAGGACATCCATCAGGCTCTGCAGGCAGGAGCGCGCAGCTACATCATCAAGGGAATGCCGCACGATGCGCTGGTCAGCGCCGTGCGTCGCGTTCATTCCGGCGGCCGCTTTCTACCCCAGCCCGTCTCGCGCGCCCTCAATTCGCGCATCCCGAACTCCGACCTCAGCGGACGCGAACGCGAAGTTCTCGATCTCATCGTCAAGGGCAAAAGCAATAAGGAGATTGCGACGGACCTCGGCATCACCGAGTCCACAGTCAAATGCCACGTGAGCGTGATCCTCATGCGCTTGAACGTGAACGACCGCACTCAAGCGGTCGTAACGGCGTTGCAGCGCGGGCTCATCCATTTGTAAAGCAACTTCCACGCAAACTGCCGATTCTCGGCCTCGCAAACGAACGTCGCTTCAGTGAACCGCGAAAATCTCTTCGCCACCGGCCGCCAAATGCCGGATTGCGCGCGCTCAGCACGCATTTTGGGACTCCTGAGCGGCGAACCAGATTCACAATGGGCAATCGAGTGGTTCAGAGAACAATCTCGATGCCAGGAGAAAGACGACACGCAATAATCCGGAACATCGACTCTCATCGTCGTGATTCTTGCACGCACTTTCTGCATTTTCGGCATTTTTCCGCCGGGGGCGAGGGCCAAAAAGGAGGGCCGGGATGAGCCCAGGTACGTGAAAGATAAGGAGGCGTGGCTTTAATGGTAGGCGAGGCGGGAATCGAACCCACAACCCCCGGCTTAGAAGGCCGGTGCTCTATCCGATTGAGCTACTCGCCCACGCTCATCATTTATTGTATCTGCGAAGTCACTGGTTCACGCTGAGCAACGCCGGCAGCGGTACCTGCCGTGACAGCCTGAAGGTAGCGAACGACCGTGACCTCAGCCCAGTGCACGCCGTCAGCAGAACGGCGGCCCAAAAACGCGCAATGGCCTCCGTGACGCGGCTCGACGAAGTCGATATGGGGATTGGCAAGAATCCGCTCCCGAGTTTCGGGAAAGAACCGAATAAAGGGATCGTCCTGGGCCAGAAGAACCAGCGACGGAACCGCAACGCGGTCAATAACGCGCGCGCTCGCGGAGCGATAGTAGTAGTCGTCGGCATCTTGAAAGCCGCAATAAGGCGCGATGATCTTCTGGTCGAACTCACGGATGGAGCGCACAGAGCCAACGCTGCTGTTCCCATAAACATCAGGAAACATCTCTGTTTTGCGGCGAATGTGCTCCATCAGTTTTCGCAGAAAATGCCACTCATAAATCCGGTTCCGTGGTTCGTGCAGGGCGTCCGCTCCCGCGGCCAGATCGATGGCCGGGCAAACCGTGGCCACCGCAACAAGAGGCGCGCGCTTGCCCCATTCGCCGGCGAGCTTCAACACCATGTTTCCGCCCATCGAATAGCCGACCAGCGCCACCCGCTCCAGGCCAAAGCGTTCGGTAAAGTGGCGAACCACCGCGCCCACATCCGCCGATCGGCCCGAGTGATAGAGCGTCGGAGTCAGTGCATCGGAGCCGCCGCAGTTGCGCATGTTCATGCGGACCACGTTCATGCCGGCGTCCCAGGCAAGCGCCGCGATGCCGCGAATGTAGCGCGAGTCGGAGGAGCCGTTCAGCCCATGCACCATCACAACCGTCAAACGGCCTGCGCGCACCGGCTCGGGCTGCCAATGACAATGGCACAACACGCGGCTGCCGTCCGCGGGGTCCACTTCCACGGTTTCAGCCTGAGCAGGCAGAGGGAACGGAGGGCGAGGGTAGAAGTTTCCAACAATGGTTTGAAGATGGCCGTTCGCAAGCCATGGACGCGGCTCAAACTTCGTGAGCCAGTCCGCCGGCGCCTCGCGTGTCTCAACCGGCGCGTCAGTCTG
>CAYOVE010000003.1:0-45137 GCA_964407295.1 uncultured Occallatibacter sp. | reverse complement strand
GGGCGGATTTACCCCGCGACCACGGCCAACGCCACGCTGGTGGCCAGTATGGACGATGGCACGGTGGTGCGCGGTGAGACGAACATCACGGCGAGCAAGCGACGCATCGTGGAGCTGACCCTTGACCCGCCGCACCCCGCTCCGCTGCCGGAGACTCTTGAGGCGATCCAGCGCGCCGACTTGATCACGGTTGGGCCGGGATCACTCTACACCTCGCTGATCACGAATTTATTGGTGGACGGAATCCCGTCGGCGCTGGGGACGGCGAGCGGGGTGCGCGTTTTCATCTGCAACCTGATGACCCAAGCCAACGAGAGCTTGAACCTGACCGCCTCCGAACACATCGAGCGTATCTACGAGCACACGCGGACGCAGATCTTCGATTACGCCGTCGTGAATACGGGCCAGTTTTCAACCGAGACACTGGCCCGCTACGCGGCCGAAGGCGCTGCGCCGATCCTGCCTGATGTTGAACGCATTGAGGCATTGGGCGTGCGTTGCATCCTGGGGGATTTTGCCAGCGAGGAGAATGTCGTTCGACACGCCCCCGACCGAGTGACTGACGCGGTGATGAAACTTGCGGCCGGCAGCGCGTCTAACAAGAAATGACGTGCTCGCAATTGGCCAAGGGCGCGCAGGCCTCGTACGATTGAGCAAGCAGGTCGACCTTACCCGGCGATTTCAAAGTTCATTAGCCAACCCATGGAGAACCCTTTTGAATATCAAGCGATTTTTGCCCTTGTTTTGCATGGCGATAGCCGCTGTGCCCTGCTCTGCGCAGGCGACTTCTTCCGCAACTGAGAACGTTACGCGCGCCACACTTTCCAATGGGATGCGCGTGGTGATCATCCCCAACAAGCTGGCGCCGGTGGTAACAGTGCAGGCCAACTTCCTTGTGGGAGGCAATGAGACGCCCGAGGGTTTCCCCGGCATGGCGCACGCGCAGGAACACATGGCTTTCAGGGGATGCTCAGGCATGACGGCCGATCAGACCGCGGCCATCTATGCTCTGCTGGGCGGCCAGGACAATGCGGACACGCAGCAAGACATTACGCAGTTTTTCACCACCGTGCCATCGGCGGACCTCGACGTGGCGCTGCGCGCGCAGGCCGCCTGCCTGAATGGGATCGACGACGCGCAGGCCGAGTGGGACGAGGAGCGCGGAGCTATTGAGCAGGAAGTGCAACGCGACTTGTCCAATCCGACCTACAAATTCATCGATCGCCTGAACGGCGCGATGTTTGCCGGGACTCCTTACGCGCATGATCCGCTGGGGACGAAGGCCTCGTTCGACGCGACGACAGGCGCCCAGCTAAAGGACTTCTACGAGAAGTGGTATTCGCCCTCGAACATGATTCTCGTGATTGTGGGCGACGTGGATGCGGCAAAGACCCTCCAGGAGATTAAGCAACTCTATTCTGCTGCCAAGAGCCATGCGGTTCCCGCGCGGCCGGCCATCGATCTGCAACCATTCAAGACGGATAGCTTCACCATCGACAGCAACCTGCCTTATGTTCTGGGATTTATTGCGTACCGGATGCCGGGCACCGACTCGCCGGACTTCGCGGCTGCGCAGATTCTCGGCGATGTATTGGCGAGCCAACGCGCGGATTTGTACGGAATGGTTCCCGCGGGCAAAGTGCTGGCGGCCGAATTCGGCTTCGCGGAGGCGTACCGGAAGGCGAGTGTCGGCTATGGAGTGGTAGCGCTGCCGGCAGGGGGAGATGTTAACGGCGAAATCACAGAGATGCGCCAAATTATCGAACGCTACGCGACGAACGGGGTGCCTGCGGACCTGGTGGACGCGTCGAAGCGGAGCGAGATTGCGCAAGCGGAATTCCAGCGTAACTCCATTCCCGGCCTGGCCGATGTGTGGTCGGCCGCGCTGGCGGGGGAAGGCCGCAACTCACCTGAAGAGGATGTCGATGCCATCCGCAAAGTGACGCTGGCCGACGTGAACCGAGTCGCCAAGCAGTATCTGCTGAATACGAGCACGATTACCGCAATCCTGAAGCCGGCGCCGAATGGCGAGGCGGTTGCAGCCAAAGGATTCGGCGGCGCGGAACAGGCAACTTCTGCGCCGACCAAGCCCGTGGTGCTGCCGGATTGGGCTGCAGGGCCGCTGGCCGCACTTCAGGTTCCAAAGGATGCGCTCGCAGTTTCGGACGTCAAGCTGCCGAACGGAATCCGGCTGATTGTGCGCACGGATCGGACAAGCCCGACCGTGACCCTTTCCGGAAGGATCAAACATAACTCCAACCTGCAAACGGCGCCGGGCCAGGATGGGCTGAGCAGCGTGCTTGGCGAGCTCTACTCCTATGGATCCCAGAGCATGGACCGGCTTACATTCCAAAAAGCGCTGGACGACATTGCAGCTAATGAGAGCGCCGGCTACCAGTTTTCCTTGAGCGTCCTGAAAGAGTACTTTTCAAAAGGCGTTCAATTGCTTGCGGACAACGAACTGCATCCGGCGTTGCCCGAGCAGGCCTTTGAGATCACGCGCGGCCAGATGGCGCAGTTTGTGGCCGGCAATCTAGTGAGCCCCGGATACCGCACCTCACGCGCATTGAGTTTGGCTCTGGTTCCCGCCGGCGATCCGACGCTGCGCGAGACCACGCCGGATACCGTCTCGAAGCTGACCCTCGATGAAGTGAAGCAATTCCACGCTGAAACGGTGCGGCCCGACTTGACCACGATCGTGGTGATCGGCGACATCACGCCGGATGAAGCCCGCGCGGCAATCGAGAAGTGGTTTGGCGATTGGAAGGCAACCGGCGAAACACCGAATACGGATCTGGCTGCGATTCCCGTTAACAAGGCGTCCGCGGCCAATGTGCCTGACGATCAGGCCGTGCAGGACACAGTAACGCTGGCCGAACAACTGAACCTGAATCGCTTCGACCCGTCCTATTACCCGCTGCAGCTTGGCAACCACGTGCTGGGCGGGGGTTTCTATGCCACGCGCCTTTATCACGATCTACGCCAGGTGAACGGGTTGGTTTACACCGTGGATGTGAGCCTGAGTGCGTCGAAGAACAGGGCGAGCTATTCGGTCCAGTACGGTTGCGACCCCCAGAATGTGTCGAAGGCCAGGGACCTTATTGTGCGGGACCTGAAACAGATGCAAGCCCAGGATGTTTCCGACGCTGAACTGCTCCAAGCCAAGGCTCTGATGCTCAGGCAAGTTCCGCTGAGCACATCGAGCGAGGATGCGGTTGCTGAAGAACTTCTCGGGTACGCAGAGATCGGCTTGCCCCTTAACGAGCCCGTACTGGCAGCGCAAAAGTATGTGCAACTAACGGCCGATGACATCAAGAACGCCTTTGCCAAGGAACTCGATACGGGCAACCTGGTGCAGGTGGTCCGCGGACCTGCGCCGCAGTAAGGCGCAGGATCGTGCCGCCAGGTGCTCTGGATACTCAACCGAAGATTCACAATCGATTGCAGAAAGGTCTGTCCCGGGGGCGGTGAATTGCGCTAGATTCTTAACACGCGCTCCGCAGTAAATTCGCGCGGCCAGGAGGAAGTATGAGCAGGACCCGGATTTGGATGGCGGTGGTGAGCTGTTGTTTGATCGCTCTGGCGGCGAGCGCGCAGGGACAGCGGAAGGCCGGCCTTTGGGAAGTGACCAGCCAGATGAGCATGAGCGGAATGCCCAACATGCCGCAAATGGGATCGCATACGCAACAAGTATGCGTGACGCAGGCAATGATCGATAAATATGGGGGTCCATACTCGAATCCGCAAAACGCTCAGTGCCAGGTGACGAACGTGTCGCTCTCACCGACCGAAATGTCAGCGGACCTGAGTTGCTCCGGCCGCATGAGCATGACGGGGACTGTGAAGACGACTTTCGTGGATGCGAACACGACAAAGACAACGATGCTGATGAATATGACGATGGGAAATGGCCAACAGATGCAGATGACCATGAACGCGACGTCGTCGTACAAGGGCGCGGACTGCGGCAGCGTGCAGCCGCTGGCCATGCCGCCAAGTCAGTAGTCAAACCGAGGCCCGCGCTCGCGTGCGGCCCGCTTAGGTTTCGACGGTGCGCTTCAACTGGCCACAGGCGGCGAAGATGTCGCGGCCGCGCGGCTGGCGGATGTAGGCAGGAATTCCCTCACCCGCCAGCGTATGCCGAAAGGACTCGACCGACTCTGGTGTCGGGGTGCTGTAGGCGATGCCTGGCCCGGAGTTCCACGCAATCAGGTTCACTTTGACAGGCAGGCCAGTGCGGCGCACGAGTCGGGCAAGCTCGCGGGCGTGGTCTGGCTGGTCGGTAACGCCGCCGAGCAGAACATACTCGAATGTGATGCGCTCGTGCGGACGGAGGCGGATGGGCCGGACCGCGTCGATGACATCTGCAATGGGCCATTTCCGGTTGATGGGCATGATCTCGGCGCGGATCTCGTCGTTCGGCGCGTTGAGGCTGATGGCAAGCTTGGGACGGAAGTCGGACGGCTCCTGGGCGAAGCGCTCGATGCCGGGAACGATGCCGGAGGTTGAAACCGTCATGCGCTGCGGGCTGAGGCCGACTTCGCGGACGAGCAGGCGCACGGCGGCCATGAAGTTGTCGTAGTTGAGAAACGGCTCGCCCATCCCCATGAAGACAAGGTTCACTCGGTCGCGGCCTACGCGGACGCTGTGGCGGGCAAAAACCGAAATGACCTGCCCGGCAATCTCACCGGGAGTGAGGTTGCGCTGAAGGCCAAGCTTGGCCGTGAGGCAGAACTGGCAGTTCACCGCACAACCAACCTGCGAGGAGACACAGATGGTGGCGCGGCGCCAGGATTTCGGCACGGAAGATGGCTCTTCTTCCGTGCCGTCGCCAGCCTCACCATCATCGCCTTCCGGCATCCAGACAGTTTCCACGGTTTCGGGCTTCGGGCCTGGGCAATGGACCAGGTAGCGCTCGGTTCCGTCGGCGGACTGAAACGCTTTGGCGATCTCCGTGCGGCCGATCTGCCAGCCCTGGGTGGCGAGTTTCCGGCGCAGGTCCAATGATAAGGTTGTAATCGAGGAAATATCTGTAACGTACTGACGATACATAGCTTCTGCTATTTGGACAGCACGCCATGATGGCTCCCCTTCCCGGCCAAGAAGCGTCTCAAGGGCTGCCGCATCCAATCCAAATAGAGGACTTGATCGAGGGTCAGGACGGCCGGGGGCCGGCGCGGCAGCGGAGATCGGTACGAGTTGATCGGGATTATCGGGCACGGTAATTCCTGGGCGCAGCTTTGAGCATGATAGCTGGTGACGCGGCCGGGAGTTGAGAGCCCGCCGCCGATTCGGAACTGGACGAAAACAGCGGGAAACGACAACCGCAAAAGTCGGGACCAGACTGTTGAGGCCTCGGTTGGCCTAGAATCTAATTTCCACAGGATGACGATGAACACTGAACGAAACCTTCGCCGCACCGAGTTGCCGAACGGCCTGGTTGTGCTGACCGAGCGGATGGAGCACGTGCATTCGGTCGCAATGGGGGTGTGGATCAAGTCGGGATCGCGCTGCGAAAACGCGGACGTGAACGGCATCTCGCACTTTGTGGAGCACATGCTCTTCAAGGGAACAAAGTCGCGCTCGGCGCAGCATATCGCTCGCGAAATGGATTCGATTGGCGGCAACCTGGACGCTTTCACCAGCAAAGAAACGATCTGTTTTAACGTGAAATCGCTTTCTGACCACGTGCCGATCGCGCTGGACGTGCTAACGGATATGGTTTTGAATCCCACGTTTGCCGCGCCGGACATTGAGCGGGAACGGGGTGTGATTCTGGAAGAGATCAAAATCGACGAAGACAATCCGGACGTGCTGGTGCACGAGCTGTTCACGCAGAGCTTCTGGAAGGGACACCCGCTGGGTAGCCCGATCCTTGGAACAACAGAGACGGTAAGACGGCTGGGCCAGCAGCAGCTTTTTGGCTACCATGGCGACCGTTTTCACGGCGGAAACATGGTGTTCTCGGCGGCGGGGAATCTGGACCACGACCAATTCGTCGAGGCGGTGGCGGGAAAGTTCGCTACTCTGCCGAGCGGCGAGGCGCTTGCTGAACTATCGGCGCCCGAGCCCAGTGCACGGATTATTTTGCGCAACAAAAAAGCGCTGGAGCAGGTGCAGATCTGCCTCGGAGTTCCAGCGCCGCGGGTGGCCGATGACAGCCGCTATGTGACGTCGATCCTGAACACCGTGCTGGGCGGCGGCATGAGCTCGAGGCTGTTCCAGAATATCCGCGAGGAGCGGGGCCTGGCTTATTCGGTTTACTCCGACATGAGCCCTTATCGGGATACGGGAAACTTTTGCGTCTACGCCGGCACATCGGCGGGCAAGGCGCTGGAAGTAGTGGACCTGATTCTGGCCGAATTCCGCAACCTGAAAGAGAGCCCCATCAGCGACGAAGAATTAACCCGCGCAAAAGATCAACTGAGGGGAAATATTCTGCTGAGCCTGGAGAGTTCGAACGCGCGCATGGCCAACCTGGCGCGTCAGGAGATGTATTTCCACCAGTTCTTCTCAGCCGACGAGATCATTGCGCGTATTAACGAGGTGAGCGCGGCAGAGGTTCAGGCGATGGCGCAGCGACTCTTTGCACCGGAACGCATCGCGGTGACCCTGCTGGGCCGGCTGGACGGGGTGAAGCTGGGCCGCGGCCGTCTAGTGTGCTGAGCGATCCGTTTCCCATTTACGTCTGTAGGTGTAGCATCTTTAGGGAAGGCCGGTGAAAGCGGGCCTGTTCCGCGAGGCTTTGGGAATCTCATGAACTGTAAGTCCAGCCGCAACCGCGCGCGCCGTATATTCTCGCCCAATGGCTTTACTTTGATGGAACTACTGATCGTGATGGCGATCATCGCCATCCTTTCACTTTTGGCGATCGCCAGCATCAGCGTCTATACCAAGAGAGCGAATGCCCTGTCGGCCGTGAACTCTCTGCAGAAGATTGTGCAGGCGCAGATGATGTACCAGGAGTCCTATCCTTCGCTCGGGTATGCATGCACGCTCCAGGCGCTTGGCGGAGATCCTCATTCCGGACCGCCGACCTCAACGAGCGCGCAATTGCTGCCGTCGGACCTGGCGTCGGGATTCAAGCAAGGGTACGAATTCAGCATTGCGTGCAGCGACAAGGTGACGAGTAACAATGTAGACCGCTTCAACAGCTTTACTGCGACGGCGAAGCCGCAGAGCGTGGGAAAGACGGGCGATCGGGGCTATTGCGACGATGAAACCGATCAGATTAAATTTGATCCAACAGGCGGGGTAAATTGCACGCAGACGCTTGGACAGTAATGAAGAATCTAAGATCAAAGCTGAGCGGCGGCCTTTTTGGGGCCGCCGTTTTGTTTTTGGCCGCGAGCCTCTCCGCACAACAGAGTCCGCCTTCCGTCCATGATTTGGCGCTGCGCGTCGACCACCATTACGACCAGTTGCAATCGTTGAAGTCCGGATTCAGCGAGAGCTATTCGGGGCTGGGCATGACGAAGACCGAGAGCGGCACGCTTTATCTGCGCAAACCGGGGCGCATGATGTGGAAGTACAGCTCGCCGCAGGGAAAGATCTTCCTCCTTGACGGCAAGTTCGCGTGGTTCTACACACAGGGAGACGCACAGGTGCAGCGCATCCCGGCAAGTGAGCTGGACGATTTGCGCTCGCCACTCCGTTTTTTGCTGGGTCACACGCAGCTTGAAAAGGAACTGACCGGCCTGACGATGGCCCCAGCTCCGAAGGGCTGCTTTACCCTGAGCGGCCAACCCAAGGGCCAGGAAAAACGTGTAACGCGGGTTGCGCTGACGGTGACACGCGACGGCTGGATCAACGGAATTGAAGTGGACGAAGCAGACGGCGCGATCACGCAATTCACATTCGCAGATGAACAGCCAGACGCGCAAATTCCGGCCGAGACGTTTCGCTTTACACCGCCAGCGGGCGTTCCGGTAGTGGACGCGATGCCGCCGGTGTGAAAGACAGGGACCAAGGGAACAAGGGAACAAGGGACCGAGAGAACAAGGGACCGAGGGAATAGAAGACCCCGTCCCCGATTCCGAGACTCGTCGTTCGAACCTGCCCAATCGCCGCCATCCTGAGAGGCAGAATCTCCTCAAAACCTGTCACGCGCTAAGGTGACTGTGCGCACTGACGGCTTCTTCCAGAAGACTACCCTTCGCTCATCTCAGTACCGGGTCCCGATTCAATCCCTCACCCCCCGAGGAATTCATCTGGTCGAGGAGACTTGCCATGAAAAGATCAATCTGCGTTGTCGCCGGCACTCGCCGGGGCAATAGCCGTTTCCGCATATCTGCAACGATTCTTCTGTGCTGCTGCGCGCTTAGGCTCTTCTGCGGTGCAATTGTTGCGGCTGCGCAGGATCAGCAACCTGCCGCGCCAGCCGCAGCGAACCAGCAGCAACCAGCCTCGCCTGCCCCAAACGCTTCGCCCGCAAAGGAGATGCCACCCATGCCGTCAGCGCCTTCCGAGGGCAAGGCGATCATCTGCATTTATCGGCCGGGAGGAGCGGTGGGCTCGGCCGCTCACGACCATCTCTATGTGAATGGAATTTATCTGGCCACTTTGCTCAACGGTGAATATGCCTGGGTTGAGGTGGATCCGGGCACGGTCGTGGTTACCGGGATGGCAAAAATGTACTACGGACCCAGTGTCATCATGTCCACCGCCGCAGCGGTCAACCAGACGAGGGGCCAGGCGGAGAGAATTCGACTTCAGGCTGTCGAGGGGAAAATCTATTACATGAAATGGAGCTCTGGGATGTTCGCCTCGGGCATCAAGGTGGTGATGGTCGATCCAGAGACCGGCGCCAAGGAGATGCACAAGCTGCATCCTTCAAAGCCCGCGAATACGGGCGAGGAAAAAGGCGACAGCCAAGCCGGCACACCTGGGCCAGCCCAGCCTGCTGAACCTGCGAAATGAGCCTGGCTCGCTTCGCCAGAAGGGCTTACTTGCCAGACTTGGCGGGAGCGCTGACGGGAGCGGAACCGCCTTCGAGCACCGAGTGTGAGCCTGAGGAACGAACAAAGAGAACCACAAGGCTGATTGATGTGCACATGAAGATGATCGCCGACCAGGTGGTGAGGCGGGTGAGCACGTTGGCTGCGGCGCGGGGGCCGAACGCGGTCTGTGAACCCTGACCGCCGAATGCGCCGGCGAGATCGGCCGAGCGTCCCTGCTGAAGCAGGACAACGCCGATCAGGAAGAGGCACACAATCACGTGCAGGACGACGATGAAGTAGAAGAGAATCTGCATTTCTTAAGCTGCTTTCCGTGCGCGCCAGGAGGCTTGAATAAGGACGAGGGGCCCTGACGCAAAGATCTTTGGTGCGGAAGAGGGGACTTGAACCCCTATGCCTTTCGGCGCCACCCCCTCAAGATGGTGTGTCTGCCAATTTCACCACTTCCGCACGGCGGTGAACCCTATAAGTATAGCAAAGACAATGCTGAGCGCGAATGGGGCGGCAATTGGGGGACTGGCCGTGAAAATGGGCCAGATGGTTAGTTTTCAGGTCTAACGAGTCGCTCCATCCAGCGCGCGAGAGCCTGCTGGTCTGGCGAGCCGGCGGCGTGAGCGTCGAGCACATTGCGGCGCTCCTCTGGCTTCCGATTCTGGCTGAGCTTGAACTTGCCCTCGATGCGCGCGATGGGGATGCGAAAACCGACGATGCCCGCGAGCATGGTGCGGCGAAAGCCGTCGGGCAATGCGCGCCACTGGTCGAGGTATGCGGGTTCGTTCGAGACGATGAGATCGGCGAGGAGGGCCTCTTTGCCGGGATCATCTTCGACCGGTGAAAGCGTGCCGTATGCGTGGATGGCGATGTAGTTCCAGGTAGGAACGGAAAGCTCTTCGATGTAAAGGGTCGGAGAGACGTAACTATGTGGCCCCTGGAAGACAACGAGAGTTTCGCAGCCGGCAAGAGTGCGCCAATGAGGGTTAGCTTTGGCGAAGTGCCCTTCAATGAGGCCGTGCTCACCCTCATTTTTGATAACGAGCGGGAGATGAGTGGCCGAGGGGGATTCATCCAGGGACACGCCCGAGAGGGGGCCAAAGAGCGTTGCAAAAGGGTGCTCGCGCATGGCTTCGAGGAGGATTGCGCGATCGTAGACGAGATTGAACTTGGGCGAATACATTTTGCTAGACGCGGCATCTGCCGCGAAAGGTCACACATCAGGATAGTAACTGCTGTGGGGGTTGCTTCCCTGCTCCGCGCGGCGTTCTATACTGTTGCCCTGCTCGACCAGCTCGTCCCGGAGGTATCCCTATGAGGCCCATTGCGCCCATCTTGATTGCCATTCTTGCTGTGCCGTTGCCTATTCTGGCCCCTGCTCTTCGCGCGCAGGACGACAAGCCAGCCACGAATTCCGACAGCACCTCAGCGAAGAGCACGAAAGCCTCAGAGCCGGCGCCGCCGCCGGACTCGACGACGCAAGGCGCGATTGATGCAGGTGGGCAGCATATTGCCTACACCGCGATTGCGGGAACGATCACGGTGGGCGCGACCGACACGGACGATGCGCAACTTGGGCCAGATGGCAAGCCGCTCCCGGGGTCGCAGCTTGCGTTAAGCGCGCCAAAGGAGCCAGCCGATGCGGCGCCGGTTGCCCACATGTTCTACGTGGCTTACTTCAAGACGGGCGCGAATGCCGAAGATCGGCCGATCACGTTTTTCTATAATGGCGGCCCGGGCAGCTCGACGATGTGGCTGCACATGGGATCGCTGGGGCCGAAGTACGTGGAGACGGCCGGCGATACGCACCTGCCGGGCGCTCCCTACAAGTTGATCGACAACGCCGATTCCCTGCTCGACGTGAGCGATGAAGTTTTTATCGACATGCCGGGAACGGGCTTTGGGCGTTTGGCCGGCAAGGACGCGGGCAAGGCTTTCTGGGGAGTGGACCAGGACGCGGAAGCATTCGCACGGTTCATTGCGCGTTTTCTTGTGAAGTACGGCCGGTGGAACTCGCCGAAGTTCCTGTTTGGCGAGAGCTACGGGACGACTCGATCGGCGGTGCTGGCGGACCTTCTTGAAAACGAGAAGAACATCGATCTGAATGGCGTGATGCTGCTGGGCCAAATCTTCAGTTTTCCCATCGCGACGGGTGGGCCACAGCCCGGCATGGATCTGCCCTACGAACTGGCCCTACCGACCTACGCAGCGACGGCGTGGTACCACAAGAAGCTCTCGCCGCAACCGCAGGCGTTGGAGCCTTTCCTGAAGGAAGTGGAAGATTTCGCGCTGGGCGAATACATGCATGCGCTGGCCCAAGGGAACAATCTGAGCGATACGGAGAAACAGCAGGTGGCCGAGAAGTTGCACGAGTACACCGGGCTGCCGGTGGAATACGTGATGAAGGCCAACCTGCGCGTGACCGCCGGCGAGTTCGAGAAGACGTTCGACGATCCGGAGGGGATGACCACGGGACGATACGACACGCGTTTTCTGGGTCCGACGCTCGATCCGTTGAGCGAGGGGGCGCAGTACGATCCGCAAAGTGCGGCGATTTCGTCGGCATACGTTTCGCTGGTGAATCTTTACCTGCGGCAGAATCTAAAATACGGTGAAGGCCAGACGTACCTGCCGCACGCGCTGTTTGATGGCGTGGGCTGGAACATGGCGCGTCAGGGCTCAGGCGGGGGATTCAGGAGTGCAGTCGGGCTCAATGTGAGCGCAGACCTGGCCGAGGCGATGAAGACGAATCCGCGGTTGAAGGTGATGGTGAACGATGGCTACTACGACCTGGCCACGCCGTTTTTTGCCGCGGAGTACGAAGAAGAGCACCTGCCGATTCCGGCATCGCTGACGAAAAATATTGAATACGACTGGTACGAAGCGGGACACATGGCCTACGTACGCGACGAATGCCGCAAGCTACTCCACGACCGTGTGGCGGCGTTCATCAAGAATGCGGGGAATAGGGAATAGTGATTAGGGAACAGGGCCTAACAGTCGCCGACGTGGGGTGCGCCGCCTGGTATGGCTTTCCAATAAATTCGGATTCCAGAAACGAACCGACCGGCGCGCTTTATACTAACGTTTCGCTCGATATCCCACCCGGAGAAAAGAAAATGAATTCATGGAGCCGCCGGTTTGCCGCCCTGACAGGGACGGCGCTTTTGATTCTTTGTGTTTCGGCCCGCGCACAGGACGATAAGGCGACGGCCAAGCCGGCAACGCCCGCCGTGCCCGAGAAAAGCGCCGAAGCGGCTCCGCCTGCCGATTCGACGACGCAGGGTTCAATCACTGTCGGCGGACAGCAAATTGCCTACACGGCGGTCGCAGGAACCATCACGGTGGGCTCAACCGATGATCAGGATGCGCAGCTTGGACCGGACGGAAAGCCGCAGCCGGGAAGTCAGCTCGCGCTCAACGCGCCCGCAAGCGCGAAAGATGCAACTCCTGTGGCGCGCATGTTCTACGTTGCGTACTTCAAGAAAGACGCGAAGGCTGAGGATCGCCCAATCACGTTCTTTTACAACGGTGGGCCGGGCAGTTCGACGGTATGGCTGCACATGGGATCTCTGGGCCCGAAGCATGTGATGACTGCAGGCGACACGCATTTGCCCGCCGCACCGTACAGCATGGTTGACAATCCGAATTCCCTGCTCGATGTGAGCGACCTGGTTTTTGTGGACGCACCGGGAACGGGCTTTGGGCAACTCCTCGGAAAAGATCCACAGAAGTCCTTCTGGGGCGTAGACGGCGATGGAAATGCCTATGCGCGGTTCATCCAGCGGTTCATTTCGAAGTATGGGCGCTGGAACTCCGCGAAGTTCATCTTTGGCGAGAGCTACGGGACGACGCGGTCGGCAGTGCTGGTCAATCTGCTCGAGAACAAACTGAACATCGACATCAATGGAGTCATTCTGCTATCGCAGATTTTCAACTTCACGACGGACATTGATGAGCCGACCGCTAACCCAGGGGTGGATTTGCCGTACGAGCTGGCGCTGCCCACCTTCGCGGCAACTGCGTGGTACCACAAGAAACTGCCGAATCAGCCGGCGGCATTGGAGCCGTTCCTCAAAGAGGTGGAGGAATTCGCGATGGGCCCGTACGCGCACGCGCTCGCACTCGGAACCGACGTGAGCGACGAAGAAAAACGCGCTATGGCAGAAAAGCTGCACGAATATACAGGGTTGCCGGTGGACTACGTTTTGAAGGCCAACCTGCGCGTAAGCGGCCCGGAGTTTGAAAAAACATTGCAGGACGCGGACGATTTGACAACCGGGCGGCTGGACACGCGCTTCTCCGGGCCGAATCTCGATCCGCTCAGCCAGAATGCGGAATACGATCCTCAGTCGTCGGCGATTTCGTCGGCCTATGTTGCGCTCTTCAATCAATACGTGCGGCGGGATTTGAAATACGGTGACGGTCAAACCTATCAACCGGAACTCGACACGGCGGAACCGCAATGGAATTGGGTCCACGGTGGAAACTCCATCGGCATCAATGTGAGCGCGGACCTGGCCGAGGCAATGAAGACCAACCCGCGGCTGAAGGTTCTGGTGAATGGCGGCTACTACGATCTCGCGACGCCGTTCTTTGCGGCGCAGTACGAGGACAAGCACCTGCCCATTCCACAGTCGCTGGCGAAGAACATCAGCTACGCATGGTACGAATCGGGGCACATGGTTTATGTGCGCGATGAGTGCGTGAAGCTGCTCCACGACAACGTGGCGGCGTTTATCAAGAACGCGGAAAGCACACAGTAGCTGAAGTGAAATTTGGCCTGCGCATCATGGATGGCCCGCCAATCTGCTGAAAAGCTCCAGCCTCAATCCCGGCGCAGAGAGGGCTGCGTCTGGTGGCGTATACTTGCGCATCCCCCAAAATTGACCGACGCACCGCACACGTGGCTGGAAGGTTTCCTCGTCCCGCCTCGCGCACCCGGCGCCATCCACTTTCTCTTCGAGGTAGACCTATGCAATCGCCTGAAGTAACCGATGCCCGCGGCCCATGGACCTGGGCAGATCTTCTCAGCACTTATCGCTTTTGGGGCCTCTTCGTGGTGTTCGTTCTCGCCGGGTCGGCGAGCGAACTCCATTTCATTTTTGATTTCCAGCGTTTCCACAACTCCACCATCGATAGCGTCGAACACATCATGGGCATCACCAGGTTGATTTGGGTTCCGCTTTCGCTGGTGCTCGCCTGGGTGGCCATTCGTACTCGACCCAAAGTTGTGTTGCTCACTGTCGCAGCGCTGGCCGCCACCGCTTTTCTCGCCACGCTCATTCCCGACTCGCCCGGCATGTTGGGGCTGGTCCTTGAGTCCATCCTGGTGCCGTTGCTCAGCGGGATCCTGGTCATTCTGCTTCCCGTGCTCATCGGCGGTGCGTGCGGCTCAGCCACCTCCATCCTGGTGGCGCTCGGCGTGGCCATAACATTTGACAGTTTGGCGGAATCCAGCGTTGTGCCACTGGTGGGATCGACTATCGATCGTTACGGCTTAGCGTCGGGGGGCTGGATAGGGTTTGCCCTGATCCTGATCTCGATCGTGATTCTCATTCCAGTTCAAGGAAACCTCTTTAGCGTTGCTCCACCGGAACGTGGCCGCACGTTCGCGCCCGTGCACCGCGATCCAGTTGTGACTGCGCTCCTCAGCTGTTTTGTTCCGTTTTACATTTTGTACTGGCTTTACAAGGTGCATGGGGAAGAGGCTTACGTAAAACCGTCGCGTAAGCTGCTCTCGCCGCGCGCAGCGGTCTGGATCTCGGTAATCCCGTTCGTTAATGAATTGATGATCCCGTTTATGCTATCGACGCTGGCTGACCACAACAACGAAGCGTCTGCTGCATCCGGCGGCGAGCGAATCCAGCGTCCATGGGCTGCGTTTCTGTGCGGGCTGCTGTGTCTCCCCGTAGGCGTGGGGCTGGTGCAAGCATCGCTTAACAAGTTGGCGGCGGCTGGCGGGCAGATCATGGCTGAGCCTGCCGGGCCGGTCTCAGCTTAATTCTGCCCGCCGAGTGTGAGCTGTTTGGCGTAGACGAATGCGGGGCGATGGCGTGCGTAGAAGTGCTCCTCCCTGCGCTTGCGCGCGTAGCCGCGGGTTTCGTACAAACGGATCGCTCCGGAGTTTTCGACGTCAACATGAAGCCATATTGCAGTTGCGCCTGCCGCGCGGACCGAGTCTTCCGCGTGGTTGAGCAGTTGGGCAGCGATTCCGCGACGGCGCGACCCAGGGTGCACCTCGATGGTCTGGATGTATGCGACGGTGCCTTTGGGCACGGTCGCCCAATCCACAATGGCGAATCCCACCAATTCAGAGTTTTCTTCGGCGATCCAGGTGGCCGAGTTCGGGTTCGCAATCAACTTGCGCATTAATGCGCGGTCAAAGCGGAAGGGCGGATCGAAACAAAGCTCTTCGACGGCGTAGAGCTGGGCGAAATCGCCGGGTTGGTAGGGGCGGTAAAGCAAGCGCAACTTGCCTCGCAGATCTCTATCGAACGCGCTGCCAGGAAATGTCAATGACACTGGCCTTGCCTTGCAGATCGACCAGGTCGGCGTGCCCGTTCATCGTATTCTCGCCGAGACGGGTGATGATCGTGTCTTTCGGCTGCGTGCCATGTGGATTGTCAAATACCCACTCATTTGCCGCCGCGCTTTTGAGGACAAGTTCATTCGAAATCGGATCAGCAGGCTGCAGGTCGGGCGTAAAGAAGCGAGTATCGAGCACAATGCCGTTGGGCGTTTCACGAAGCACGGAGATCTCCACCCACACCACCTTGCCGGCCGCAATCACGCGTAATGTGCAGGTCATCGACCCGCCGGCTAGATTGGAGCAGTTTCTTTCCGCAGTATTTCGATCCATGATGGCAGTCCAATTGCCTGCCATCCAGCCGAGGTCATTGATCTTCGCTCTTGTTTGCGCTGCCGCAGAACAAGTCATCACCGCAAACAGTCCCAAAGCAATCGGCAATCGCCTCACTTTACCCTCCTGAGTTTGATTCAACCCGGAAATCGCCCGGAGATGCACGAAGGGCTGCCCGTGGAGCAGCCCTTGCATGAGTATCACAAAGAAACAGACAGGCGCATCACCTATTACACGAACGGCGTTCGCAAAGGAGGGTCTACACCTTGGCTTCGAGATCCGCGATCACGTCGAAGAAGCGCTGGTCGAGGCGGCGATTGGTAGCGATGGCATCCTTGATGGGAATGTCAGTGATGTCGAGTCCGTGGACGACGGCGATGCGGCCCCATTTGTCCTGGTGCACCATGTCGATGGCGTGCAGGCCATAGCGCTGCCCCAGAACCCGGTCATAGGCCGTGGGAACGCCGCCGCGCTGAGTGTGGCCCAGATTCACGGAGCGGGTCTCGTAGCCGGTTTTCTTCTCGATCAGCTCGGCGAGGGCTTCGCCAATACCGGAGAGGCGCACGTGGCCAAAGGAGTCGACCTGCTGCGAGCCCAGGACCTGGCCCACTTCAGGTAAATGGCAACCTTCTGCCACAACGACGACGCCGTAATGCTTGCCGTGGTCGTAATTGTATTTGAGCAGCGCGCAAACATGGTCGATGTCGATTTCCTTTTCAGGAACGAGGATGACGTGAGCGCCGCCAGCAACACCGGAGGCGTACGCGATCCAGCCAGCGTCGCGGCCCATGACCTCAATCACGACTACGCGGTTGTGGGAGTCGGCCGTGGTGTGAATGCGATCGACGGCCTCGGTGGCAATCATTACCGCAGTGTCGAAGCCGAAGGTCTGGTCGGTTCCGCTGATGTCGTTGTCGATGGTTTTAGGTACGCCAACGGCTTTCACGCCATGCTCGCTCAGAAAGAGCGTTACCGATTGCGTGTCATCGCCGCCGAGCGCAATGAGCGCATCGATTTTATTGGCCTTGAGAACTTCCTGCACTTTGTCGATGCCGCCGGGAATCTTTTTCACATTGGTGCGCGAAGAATGCAGGATGGTGCCCCCCTTGAGCTGAATGCCATCGACCGCATCAAGCGTGAGAGGAATGAAATTATTCTCGAGCACGCCCTTCCATCCGTTGAGGAATCCGATGAACTCGTCTCCGTAGTGATTAATTCCCTTCCTCACGGCCGCATAAATGACCGCATTCAATCCGGGGCAATCGCCGCCACCGGTCAACAAAGCAATTCGCATCGTGGAATCTCCTCAGAAAAGCAGTTCACAGTTCGTCGTTCACGGTGCACATTCCTCAGTATCGGCCGACGGTCTGGAAGTCTGAGGGGCAGCACACAGTATTTACCGGAGCCAGGAAAAATCACCGGCGTTTAGGACATAAACAGTGTATCGCGCGGCTGTTCAAAGAATCGTGATACGCCTCACTACGCCCGCGGGCAATCGTCGGGAGGCCGGCGCTACGATAGGGTATGCCGGAAACTGGCGCTGGATTCCTGCTCGCGTTCGTTGGCCTGGTTGTGGTCGTGCTGCTGGTGCTGCTTCAGTTGACGCGGCTCGGCTACCTGATCCGCGCCACGATTCCCGACCGGCCGCGCCAGCGGATGTTCATTGCGTCGGTTGCGTTCCTGATCACCTTCGCCGGCGTACGCCTGCTCGTTCACCGGATTGCCAATCATGAAGGGCATCTGCAGTGGGTGGTAGTGCGCGGAATGCATATTCACCACCTGGTGTGGGGCATTTTGATTCTGCTTTTTGTCGGATATGGGTGGCTGCTCGATCTGGGAAGGTCGCACTCGCCGATGTCGATTTTCTTTGGACGACTGATGGCGGTCAGTTATGGAGTGGGGGCGGCACTTACTCTCGACGAATTCGCCCTGTGGCTGAGTTTGTCACCCGATGTTTACTGGACCCGCGAAGGACGGCTGAGCATCGACGCCGTCATTCTATTCGGATCCGCACTGGCGGTGGGCGCTTGGGGCGCGCCGTTTTTCGGGGCCTTGCAACGCATGTTGCACAGACGGAAGGTTGCGCACGAAGGCATCGGCCGCATCAGCCAGCCGATTCGCCGCGGGCGGTTGCTTCGTCGGCGTAAAGTTCGCCGATCACCGCCGCGTATTGGGTCGTAAGAACGCGACGCTTGATCTTCATGGAAGGCGTGAGCTCGCCGGACTCCTGCGACCACTCTTCGGCGACAATGCGGAAGCGCTTGAGCGACTCGAAGTTGGCCAGAGAGCCGTTTACCTCGCGCACAATCTCGGTGTAGTGCGCAACAACGCGGGAATCGGCGACAAGCACAGCGCGTGAAGAGGCTTCAATCCCATGATGGCGGGCCCATTCTTCCAGTGCGGCAAAGTTGGGAGAGATGAGCGCACAGATGAATTTGTGGCGATCGCCGACCAGTGCGGCCTGGGCCACGAAGACGCTGTTCTTCAACTTGTTCTCGATCGGCTGCGGAGCAACGAGCTTGCCGCCCGAGGTTTTCAGCAATTCCTTCTTGCGGTCGGTAATCGATAGGAAACCGTCGACGTCAAGATGAGCGATATCACCGGTACGGAACCAACCATCGGCGTCAAGACACTCGGCGGTTGCGGCAGGCTTGTGCCAGTAGCCGGAAAAGACAGAGGGGCCGCGAACGAGCAGCTCACCGTCCTCGGCGAGCTTAAGCTCGATGTTCGGCAGGGGCATGCCGACTGACCCGATGCGATGGTGAATGGGCGTATTGAGCGCGATGACGGGCGAGGTTTCCGTGAGGCCGTAGCCCTCCCAGAGAGCGATTCCCGCGGAAGCGAACCAGCGCGCGGTGTCAATGCCGAGAGGCGCGCCTCCGGAGACGAAGACTCTTACGCGACCGCCGAAGGCCTCGCGAACCTTGGAAAAGACGAGCTTATTGGCCAGCTTCCACAGCATCGAGCTGGGCTTGCGGCCGCCATACACGGTGTCGGCGAAGCGCGAGCCAAGATGAATGGCCCCGGCCAGCAACCGTTTCTTGACCGGCGACTGCGAGGCCTTTTGCTCGACGGCCTGGCGAATCTTCTCAAACACGCGAGGCACACCGACGATGACTGTTGGGCGGACTTCTTTCATGGCCTGCGGCAGTTTGTCGAACTGCGAACAGTAGGCTACCTGCGCACCGTGGTTGTACATGACGTAATCGAGGGCGCGGGCAGTGACGTGCGAGAGGGGCAGAAAGGAAATACAGGCGTCACTTGAATTAAAGCCGAAATCGACAGCGGCGAAGTTCTGGTTGGCGGCAAAGTTGCCATGGGTAAGAGCGACACCCTTGGGCTCGCCCGTGGTTCCCGAGGTATAGATGAGCGTTGCCAGATCGCCCGGTTCAACGGAGCGAACGAGGGCATCGAAGACTGGATCACGCTCGACGCCGAGCGCATCGGCGTTGGCCAGCAGCTCGCTCATGGCGATAGCGCCATCGGGGGCCGGCGAATCCATCATGACGATGTGTTGCAACTGGGTTTGCGTGCGAACGGATTGCAGCTTGTCGAACTGTTGGCGCGTGGAGACGACGGCAGTGCGGCAGCCGGCGTCGCGCACCTGCTCGGCGATCTGCTCTCCGGTTAGCGTGGGATAAAGGGGAACATCGGCGGCTCCGACGGCCAGCGCGGCAAAGTCGGTGACGGCCCACTCCCAGCGGTTCTCGCTGACGAGAACGATGCGGTCGCCCTTCTGCACGCCAAAGCGGAGAAGAGCCGTAGCCAGTGCTCGGACGCGTTGATAGACCTGGTCAGAGGAGATGGGGTGCCAGTGGCCGAATTCGTCCTGCCAGAGGACTGCGCGCGGGTTGCCGGCCGCGGCGATGCGAATAAAGAGGTCGTTGATCGTGGAGATCGAAGAAGGCGCCATTGCTTGGGTTAAGGAATCCGGGCAATCGTATCACCCGAGCCTTGGAGAGTGTACCAAAAGACAGGGATCAGGGATCAGGGACCGGGGTCAGAAAGACAGGGACTGAGGGAACAAGGGAACGAGGAAAACAGAGAACGAAGGTGCGGGGAAGCGCGGAAGCGGGAATCCCGGCGGGCGGAAGGAACTAGCCGGAAGCGTTGAACGGACGGAAAGAGTGGCGGGACGAGGAGCCCGGCGGGCGCCGGACTCCTCGCGGTGCGTTACGGAAGAGCGTAGACGCTTTGCAGAACTTTTTGCTTGAGGCTGTCGGGCAGCGGTGCGTAAGAGAGGGTCGAGACCTGACCTTCGCCGGAGTTGATGGACCAACTCAGCATGTCCTTGATGACCTTCTCCTTGCCTCCATCCTTCGGCTGTGTGGGAATGAGGAGATAGGTGAAGCTGGAGATGGGATAGGCATTGGGGCCGGGAGCGTTGGTGATGGAGACCCGGTAGTCGGCGGGTATCTTTGCAGTGGCCGCGGCGGCCGTCACACCATCGATGGAAGCCTTGAGCCAGTTACCGGACGCATTTCTGATCGAGCCGAAGTTGATGTGGTTCTGCAATGCATAGATGAGCTCGACATAGCCGATAGCGCCGGGAAACTCGCGCACCTGCGCGGCCACACCCTCGTTGCCTTTGCCTCCAACACCGGTGGGCCAATTGATCGCCGTTCCTTTGCCAGGACCGCCGGCCCAATCGGTGCTGACCTTGCTGAGATAGTCGCTAAAGATGAAGGTTGTGCCGCTGCCGTCGGAGCGATGGATCACGATGATCTTGTCGCCGGGCAAGTTCACGCCGGGATTGTCCTTGGCGATGCGCGGATCGTTCCAGGTGGTGATCTTGGCCAGATAAATGTCGGCCAGCACGTCGGGGCTGAAGCGAAGGTCGCTGACGCCCGAAACGTTGAAGATGGGAACCACAGCACCAAGAACCGTTGGAATGTGAATGAGCTTGACACCGCAGGTCTTGAGCAGCTCGTCGGTCATGGGCATATCGGATGCGCCAAAGTCGACGGTGCCCGAGCATACCTGCTTGATGCCGCCACCGGAACCGATGGATTGATAGTTGATTTGAACGCCGGGATGCGCGGCACTGTACTCAGAGAACCACTTGGAATAGATGGGATATGGGAAAGTGGCGCCGGCGGCTGTAATTGTTTGAGCTTGGGCCGTGCTCAGCGCGCACACGAACAATGCGATCAAAAGCAAAGATTTTTTCACGATTTGCTCCCTTTCAGATTTCCTGCCGAGATTCATTGTTAACGGCCAATGTTACGGGGAGTTGAAAAGAGCATGGATTAGGGAAAAGAGATCAGGGACCAGGGAATGCGGCCAGTGGAAAACGGGCAGATTGGACAAACCGTCAATCTAGGCGGGTGCGCCAGCATGAGTGGGTTGTGCGGGCGCGGGCTGCGGAGCAGATTGCGGCGTGGGGGCAAGCGGGAGGGTGAAGTGGAACGATGCGCCCTTGCCCAGCTCGCTTTCTGCCCAGATGCGGCCACCGTGGGCCTGCACGATGTGCTTGACGATGGCCAGACCGAGGCCCGTGCCACCGGACTCTCGCGAGCGGGCTTTGTCGACGCGATAGAAGCGCTCGAAGATTCGCTCAAGATGCTCGGAAGAGATGCCGGGCCCGAAATCCTGAATCGTGAACTGCACCTCAGAGGCGAGGAGGCGCGCCCCGGCGGAGATGCGCTTGCCCGATTGCGCATACTTGAGAGCGTTCTCCATGAGGTTACCGAAGACTTGATGCATCGCATCGGGATCGGCCATGACGAGAGAGTCAGGTGCGCCCGCGGTCTGGAGTTGTACGCCTGAGTCAACCACGATGCCGCCGATGGAGTCGATCGCATCCTGAAGCAGCACATTTGCCCGGACCGGCTGCAAGGAGAGCTTGTAGTCGGGGCTCTCGACGCTTGCGAGGGCGAGCAGATCTTCTGTGAGTCGGCTCATGCGGCTGGTGTTTTTTAGAATGACGCCGAGGAATTCAAGTGTTGTTTCGGGACTGGGATTTGGATCTTCAATGAGCGTCTCGACGTAGCCCTGGATGGAAGTAAGCGGAGTGCGCAGCTCGTGGCTGACGTTGGCGACGAACTCGCGGCGGGATTTTTGCGCGGCTTCAATGCTGGTGACGTCGTGAAGCACGACCAGCGCGCCGCCTGCCGGTAGAGGAGCGGCGTTGACCTCAAAAACGCGGCCTGGAGCAAGCAGGCTGGCTCGGCCAACGCAGAGCTCGCGGCGCTCGAGCGCGCCACGGACGCAGGCCAGCAGCTCAGGATCGCGCACAAAGTGGACGAGCGGGCGGCCGGGGGCAATTTGCGATCCAAGAATGCCCTGCATGACGGAGTTGGACCAGCGAACAAAGCCGGAAGAGGTAATGGCGACGACCGCTTCCTGCATGGAATCGAGCATGACGGCCAGCTCGTCGCGCCCGCTTTGGAGCTCGGCAAAGTCCCTGCCAAGCCGGACTGCGGTTTCGTTGAGCGCGGCCTCTGTCGAAGAGAGCTCGGCGATGCCGCTGAACGGACCGGCTGTCGTATCGAGAGCGTTGATGCGGGCGTTCAGATCGCCGTCGGCAATGCGGCGAGCAAAGGTGATGATACGGTGCAAGCGAGCGGAGAATCGCCGAGAGACGAATGCGGCCATGGGGACGGCTACGACAAGGGCTATAAGGGCCGACACGAGGGCGTCGCGACCGAATGTGCTCAAGGTCGTCTCGCCCGAGCGATCGACGAATACGCGAAAGACGAGCGCGCTCGCCGCCGTGTAGAGCACGAGAAGGACGATGAAGAGACCGAGCAGTCTGGCAAAGACTTTGGAGGTCATAAAGGCAGCTTCTAGCTTCTAGCCGTTAGCTTCTAACTCTATTTCTAGCTCCGTCGCGTCTTCGCGAGGCGACCGAGTTTGGGGGCGATGATTGATTCCGATGTTCTCTGGCTAGAAGCTAGAAGCTAACGGCTGGAAGCTGTATTACTCACCCTTGGGCAGCTCGAAACGATAACCGGCCCCGCGCACGGTTTTGAGGTAGCGCGGATTTTCCGGGTCGATCTCGATTTTCTCACGAATACGGCGCACATAAACATCGACAGAGCGGGGAGTGACAAAGCGCGCGTCGCCCCAGACGGAGTCGAGGAGGTGGTCGCGGCTGAACACGCGCCCAGGGTGGCGGGCAAGGTAATCGAGAAGACGAAACTCGGTCGCGGTGGTGGTGGTGAGCTCGCCACGGACCTTCAGTTGCATGGCGCCGGCGTCGATGATGATCTCTTCAAAGCTGATTGTTGACGGCGATGTGGGCCGCTCGAAGCGCCGCAGCACGGCCTTGACCCGGGCCACCAGCTCGCGCGTGGAAAAGGGCTTGGTGATGTAATCGTCGGCTCCCAGGTCAAGGCCCAGGACGCGATCGTTTTCGCCTGCACGGGCGGTGAGGAAGATGATGGGGATGGTGGAAAGGCCGGCGTGATTGCGCAGGCGGCGACAGACGTCGAGGCCATCGCCTCCGGGAACCATGATGTCGAGCAGGAACAAGGCGGGAGGCTTGCGCTCGGCATCGGGAATGAGATTGGTGGGGGTATGAAACAGGCGAGCCTCAAATCCCGCCGCCTCGAGGTGATGTTGCACAAGTCTTGCGATGTCAGTGTCGTCTTCCAGAACAAATACCGATTGGCTCAAAACCGTCAGTCCTCGTTCCGCGGCCGTTTGAATTGTTCGGGAACAGATTGACCGCTGGAATCATTAACAGGGTACTTCACGGGAGCAAAGAGAATGCAAACGTTTGATGAATAAAGACAGGGACCAAGGGAGCAAGGGACCGAGGGAACGAAAGGGGGCCTGTCCCCCCGATTCAACATGGAAAAGGCTATGAACTGGCCTTATCGGCGATCAAATCGCTAGCGCTTCTTTGCTTTCTTGGATCCTGGCTTTTTCGCAGCCGGTTTTGCGGGCTTTGCGTGGGCCTTTTTGACGGGCTTGGCGACCGGCTTCGCCTTCGGTTTGGGGCGAGCGGCTTTGGCTGGAGCAGGCTTCTTTGCAGGCGCCTTGGCGGCCGCCTTCGCGGGTTTTGCTGGGGGCTTCGCTGCAGGCTTTGCGGGCGCAGCCGCAGGTGCGGGCTTCTTGGATGCGGAAACAGGTTGAGCCTTAGCTGGAACGGATTTTGACGGGGCAGGAGGCGCAGCGGGCTTGGCGGCTGCCTGTTTGGCGCCGGCGACCGGCTTGCCAATGGCAGCGGGCTTTTGGCCTTTCTTGCCGGCGAGCTTTTTCGCAGATGGCGCTTCTTCTTCTCCGTCCAGCTCTTCTTCCTCGTCTTCCGAGTCGTCATCGATTCCATCGGCCAATGCGCCTTTGGGCAGAATCGCGAGATCGAGCTCTTCGTCGTCGCCGCCGATCTCCAGATCCTCTTCCGGCAAGGCGTCCTCTGACTCTTCTTCTTCGATTGCCGCTTCTTTGATCCTGGCTCCGGCACGCTTGGCGCGCGAGCGCTTGACGGTGACTTGCGGAGGCGGTGCAGGTGGTGAGAAAGGCTCGAGAAAGGCGCGCATCTCTTCCGGCGTGGTCAGCTTGCCATCGATCAGCTCAAGGAAGATCTTTTGTTTAAGCTCGCCATAGATGGGCAGCTCGGGGGTGATGCGCATCTCCTGCATGAGCACATAGGGGATGCGCTGGTGAGCCTCAGGCCAGACCTTGAGGAAGTTATTGAAGCGCTCCTGGACGGCCTTATCTTTGCTTGTAAAGCCAAGCCATAGAATCGCTTCCGGGTCATAGCTCATGAATAGCTTGAAACATGCCGCTGGCTTGGCGTTCTGCTTCGACAGCAAGGTTTTGGCGAACCCTGAAGCCAACGAGTCCAGTTTGTTCCACTCCTCAACGAAGCCTGGCCGCAAGAGCGATTTTTTGAGTGCCGACAGGTCGCGCGATGGCAGCTTGGCAGTGAGGAGCTGCATCTGGGCAGCAGACATGTCGGGGTGAACACCCTGCAAGAGGAGCTGCACCGCAAGATCATGGAGAGCATTCAGCTTGGCCTCATCGGCTTTGGCTGAGGTCCACGCCGGAAAGAGCACTTTCATCCAGCCTTCGGCTTCGAGGGCCCGCAGAACTTTCAGGCCATCATCTTCGTGGCCGATCTGCTCCAGCTCTTCTTTACGCGAGTGGGCGGAAAGAAACTCGATCACGCCTTCACTCTTTGCATTGTCGTAGCGAGCCTGGGTTCTGGGGTCCATCTCCCAGCCCAGGCGAGCCCGGAGCCGTGTGGCCCGGATGAGGAGCGCAGGATCTTCAATGAAGCCGTAGTTGGAGACGAGGCGCAAGGCGCGCATTTCAATGTCAGCGGCGCCGTTCAACGGGTCCATGAGAAGGCCGAAGGAGCCGTCGTTGAGCGAAATGGCCATCGAATTGACCGTGAAATCGCGTCGGCGGAGGTCTTCGTGAATCGATGCGGGATGAAAGACGGGCTTGCCGGGCTTTGGATACTCGATGCGGTGCGTGCTGACCGCGTTCACGCGGACAGTGCCCGGAAAACAGAGGTATAGACTGCGCGAAGCCTCGTCCTCGCCCCAGATCTTTCCGCCGAGTTTCTCCAATGGTTTCTTGAGCTTAAGGGCATTTCCGTGGAAAGCGACCTCAAGCTCGCGAACGGCATGGCCGCTGGTCAGGTCGCGGACGGCGTCCCCGGTAAGGAAAAGGATGGTTCCCGCTTCGCGCGCGACGGTCCGCAACTGCGCGAGAGCATTGCGCTGGTCAGCCGAGAGCCGGTTCTCCAGGAGGTAGATATAGTCGGGCATGTTCTAACCTGATTCCGCCGTCTGGACCGCAGCCCAAGTGACTGATGATGCTGCCATTATGGTTCGATGCACAACGACTTGCAAACAAAGACATTAACACAACTCGCGACGGAAGACCAGTCAAGGTTGCACAGAGGCTGCAACTTTTCAGGTGTGGGGATTGGGGCAGCTTCCTGTTCGACGATCTGGACGAGGTATCCCGATCAAGCAACAGGTTCTGACAGCGCATTCGCGCGACTCGTGCGACAATCCAGAGCGATGGCCTCGGCACGCAAACCTGTCATTGTGCGCAAGTTCTCCCGAGACTGGATTGCGGGATATGCAGCTGCTGAGTTCGGGCAGAGCAAGCCAGAGCTGGAGTTTCTTGACCTGACAGGCAGGGTGGTGCGCATCGGTTGGGAGCAGGTGAAGTGGATGTGTTCCGTGCGCGCCCTGCCAGTCGGCACTGCGGACCAGGCTGACCCTGAGCGAATGATGCGCAAGCGATTTTCGCTTCGGCCGCGCACGGCCGGATTGTGGATGCGGCTCACATTGCAAGATGGCGATGAGTTGGAGGGGTTGGCGGCCAATGACCGGAGCCTGGTAGAAGGCGCTGGTTTGCTTCTGACTCCACCCGACACACGTTCGAACACGCAGCGCGTTTACGTGCCGCGGCAGGCGATTCAGACGCTCGAAGTGTTGAGCCTGATTGGGGCGGCAAGCCGGAAACGCGCCGAGACACCCAAGCCAACCGGCGAGCAGCGCGATTTGTTTGGCGGCGAGACTGAGTGAAGGACCCTACGATGCGAGCGCTACTGCTTGAGAAATATAACCAATTGGAGCTGAGAGACATCCCCATCCCCGATCCTGGGCATGAGGACGTGTTGATCCGTGTGAAAGCATGCGGCATCTGTGGCAGCGATGTACACGGCTACGACGGCAGCACTGGACGCAGGATTCCGCCGTTGATCATGGGGCATGAAGCCTCCGGCATCGTTCACAGCGCTGGGCGCGACGTGCGGAATTTCAAGCCGGGCGACCGCGTGACCTTCGACTCGACCATCTCGTGCGGGGCTTGCCGGTTTTGTGCGGCAGGCGCGGTGAACCTATGCGAGAAGCGGCAGGTGCTGGGAGTTTCGTGCGGCGAGTACCGGCGCAATGGGGCGTTCGCCGAATACGTTTCTGTGCCGGCACGGATCGTTTATGCGTTGCCGGACGAGTTCTCGTTTGTCCACGCGGCCCTGATCGAAGCCGTTTCGGTCGCGGTCCACGCGGCGAAGATTACTGAGATCCGGCCGGGATCGACGGCGGTGGTGATTGGAGCGGGCATGATCGGCCTTTTGAGCCTCCAGGCGTTTCGCCACTATGGATGCGATCGCGTGTTCGTGGTCGATGTCGATGAGACCCGGTTGAAGATGGCGCGGGAACTCGGGGCGACGGATACATTTTTCGGCTCGACGTCCGAGATCGTTTCGCGAGTTCTTGACGTAACGGATGGCCGCGGAGCAAACATCGCAGTTGAGGCAGTGGGCGCGCAGGACCCAATCAACACAGCGATCGAATGTGTATGCTCGGGAGGGACCGTGACCTTGATCGGCAACGTCTCGCCCAAGGTGGAAATTCCTCTGCAGAGGGTCGTCAGCCGTCAGCTCCGTCTGCTGGGGTCGTGTGCTTCGGCGGGAGAGTATCCGGAGTGTATTTCTCTCATGCAGAAAGGCGAGATCCGCGTTGAGCCGTTGATCTCCGCAGTGGCCCCTTTGAGCGATGCACCTCAATGGTTTGAGCGGCTGCATTCGCACGAACCGGGGCTGATGAAGGTGGTTCTTGAGCCGTGAGGGGAAACTGATGAGCACGACTTTATTCGATTTGACTGGCAGGACTGCGGTGGTGACAGGCGCCAGCCGGGGACTGGGCCAATACCTGGGCCGCGCGCTCGCACGCGCCGGCGCCGATCTGGTGATTACCAGCCGGCACCTGCCCGACCTGAAAACCTTTCAAGACGAGATCGAGGGGATGGGGCGAAAGGTGTTGCCGCTTGAGTTGGACGTGCGAGATGTCGACGGGATCGGACGGGCGGCCGAAAGCGCATGGAGCCACTTTGGCAAGATCGACATCCTGGTGAACAACGCCGGCTGCAACGTGAGGAAGCCGGCGCTGGAGATTACGCCTGACGATTGGGATCTGGTACTCGATACCAACCTGAAGGGAGCATTTTTTGTCGCACAGGCGTTTGCACGGCCAATGACGAAGCGAGGCTACGGTCGCATCATCAATATCGGTTCGGTCACGAGCGTGTTTGGATCCGCGGGAATCGCCCCGTATTGCGCCAGCCGCGGAGGAATTAAACAACTGACCATGAGCCTGGCAGACGAGTGGGGACCGTCGGGAATCACCGTGAACTGCCTGGCGCCAGGGTGGTTCCGGACGAAACAGAATGCGGTTCTTTATGAAAATGCAAAGTGGGTCGAGTACATCACCGACCGCATCCCGCTGAAACGTCCGGGGCAGCCGAACGATCTGGATGGCGCAGTCGTCTTTCTGGCGTCGGATGCAAGCGCCTATATTACGGGCCAGATTCTCCTGGTGGACGGCGGCATATCGACCGGCGCGACTCGAGCGACGGTGTAAACCGAAGAGGTCGTATTGGCGGGAGAACCACAACAGTTGCAACAGCGGATTCCCATGCACCGCTGGCGGATCGCATCGCTATTGGGCATGGGCGTGCTCATCAGCTACCTCGATCGAGTCAACCTTTCTGTCGCTCATGGCGCGCTCCTCGCCTCGTTTGGCATTTCCGACATCGCCTTTGGGTATCTCTCCGGCGCCTATAACATCACCTATGCCGCACTTCAGTTGCCCATCGGCATCATCCTTGACAAATTTGGCGTGAAACGTGTCGGCCGAATTGGCACGCTGCTCTGGAGCCTGGCGACATTCGGCGCAGCTGCCACGCCATCGATTGGCGGTTTGTTCGCTGCCCGCTTCCTGCTCGGTGTTGGTGAAGCTCCCACTTTCCCTGCGAATGCCAAGGCCATCGGCGTCTGGTTCCCCGAAAAAGAGCGCAGCTTCGCGACGTCGTTATTCGATGCAGCGGCAAAATTTTCATCGGTAGCCGGCATTCCCCTCATAGGCTTCGTCCTGATTGAGGCCGGCTGGCGTTGGAGCTTTGCACTGACCGGCTTTATGAGTGCGCTCTATTTCCTCTGTTTCTGGCGGATCTATCGTGACCCCGACGATGAGCCTCGCCTAAGCGAAATGGAACGCCATCATATCGAGGGTGCGAATCACGAATTCGCAAATGAACAGGCCGCCAACGAACCCGCTTCATCTCTGTTTCATCTTCTGGCCGACCGCAAAGTGCTCGGGCTTGCCATCGGTTTTGGATCCTACAATTACGTCTTCTATCTCCTGCTCACGTGGCTGCCCAGCTATCTTTTGTTTGGCCTTCACAACGAACAAATGCATTCGTTCATCTACACAAGTGTGCCCTGGCTATTCGCGACCTTCACCGGTCTGGTCATCGGGGGCTGGCTTGTGGACATGCTGCTCAGACGCGGATGGAACGGAAGTGCGGTGCGTCGAACGGTTCTCATCGGTGGCACTGCATTCGGTCTCGGCATCCTAGGCGCCGGGCACACACACAGCACAATTCAGGCTCTCGTTTGGATCAGCATTTCCATCGGCGGCCTGTCCGCTGCGTCTCCCGTGGGATGGTCATTGCCCTCGCTCATTGCAGCCCGGAATGATGTTGGCAAAGTGGGAGGGATTATCAACTTCTCCAACCAAATCTCGGGAATCGCAGCGCCTATCGTTACCGGGTATCTGGTTTCGGTGACGCATTCTTACGTGTGGGTCTTCCGCATCGCAGCCATTTACCTGGTGATCGGCATTGCGGCGTATATCTTCCTGCTGGGGAAAATCGAACGAACTGGGCCCCGCTCGCCGATGGTCGCTTCAATTTAATCCTGCCAAAACCGGTTTGGACGAGAGTCCGGAGCTAAGCATTCTGAAGCTGCGTTATCGGCTCGGCGTCAAGCAAACTCCGGTAGTACTCCGCAGTCAGTCCCAGAACGCGCTCCTCAGAGTAATGCTCCGTGACCCAGGCGCGCGCTGCGCGGCCCATTTTGAATCGGCGCGCCGGATCGCGGAGAAGTTTCAAGACCGCTTCGACGATGGCTTCGGGATAGCCGGGCGGAATGAGGAGGCCGGTCACCTCGGCAACAACCGCATCGCGGGCGCCGGTGGATTCGGTAGTGACGACGGGAATGCCGGTGGCCGCCGCCTCCAGAACCGCGTTGGGAAACCCTTCTCGCCAGGTTGGAAGAACCATCAGGTCCATGCCGCGGTAAAAAGGAGCGGTGTCGGCGACGAATCCGGTGCAGTGGATGCGCGGATGGTCGAGGATGCGACGGCGCAGCTCGAAATCGAGCGCATCTTCAGCGCGGTCGAACCAGCCCACGAGCAGCAGATGAGTCGAAGGCTCCGCCAACAGAATTCGATCGAAGGCTTCGATCAGCTCGGGCAGGCCCTTGTCGCGCGTGAGCCGGCCAACGAAGCCCACGACAGGCGCGTTGCGCGGAATCGAGAACTGGTCGCGGATGACGCTGGGGCCGGGAGAGAAGCGCTCGACGTCGACACCATTACTGCTTCCCTCCCCCAGCACAAGCAATTTGGCGGCGGGGGCAAGGCCGAGCGCCAATGCCTCGGCGCGGAGGCTTTTGCTGTTACAGAGCACGACCTGCGCGCAGGAGCAAGCCACGCGTTCCGCAGTGAGCAGAACCCAGCGCTTGAAACCGCGCGACCTTTCAAGCCTGAGCCCGCGCAGCATGTAGATGCGCCTGGGCACGCTGCGCAGCCGGGCAGCGAGCATTCCCAATAGCCCGGCCTTCGGCGTGCTGAACTCGACGAGATCGGGCTTGTATTTACCGAGAATCCGCCACAGGCGAACGAGCGCAACAAGATCGGCGAGAGGAGCAATGGAGCGGCGCATGGGAAGCGCGACACATTCCACTCCGATACGCGAGGCCGTGCGTTCAAGCAGTTCACCGGGACCGGAGACGAGGACGACATGAAACCCTGCGCGGCGCAGGACGCGCAGGCGCGCCCCGAGAATGAGACAGAGCTCCTGCGTCGTCACGCCGAGGAGCATGGTAGGTCGATCGCTGAATGCTGGATATGGATGGAAGAAACGCGTCCCTGAATCTGCCATTGAGCACCTGCATCGCGTGGAGGTCCCCGCATGTGGGGGTGGTCAGCAGATTCTGGTGGGATTCGACGGCCAGTGTGTCAGTTTGAAACACCAAGATTAGAGAAATTCAAGAAACATTCAGTGACTGTGCGCACACATCACGTGCGTGGCGTTGCGCGAAAATGGTTTCCCTCTCGGAAAGTCAGGCTCTTGAATCTGATGGCGCGACGAACACGAATCCTGCTGCTTCTCTCGCATCTGGGCGGGGGTGGGGCCGAACACGTTGTGGCGCTGCTGGCGCGCGGGTTGTCGCAAGAAAAGTATGAGGTTCACCTGGGTCTTGTGGGTCAGAGAGACCGAGGCGGAGAACCATTACCGAGCTGGGTTCATGTGCATCCGCTCGGAGCCGGGAGAGCTCGTGCGGGCGCATGGCCTCTTTTGCGCCTGATTTGGCGGCTTCGGCCGGAGGTTGTGCTCACGGGGGCAGCAGAGGTCAGCTTTCTGGTCTTGATGCTTCGGCCACTGTTTCCAGCCAGGACGTCGGTGCTGGTGCGCCAGAATGCCACGGCGACATCTGTGATGGCCTTTGGACGCCTGCCGCGGTTCACACGCATGCTCTATCGCATGCTTTATCGAGGCTCCGATCGGGTGATCTGCCAGTCGCGAGCCATGGCAAGAGATCTCGCAGGGGCGGCGGAAATCAGCGCCGAGCAAGTCGCCGTCCTTCCGAACCCAGTGGATCTTGCAGGAATCAGAGCGGCGCTCCGCGCGCCGGGATCAGAACGAAGCGCGGGGCTGCAACTCCTTGCTGTCGGAAGGTTGTCGCGTGAAAAGGGCTTTGATCTGCTGCTGCAGGCGATGGCCACCGTGCGGGAGCGATTTCCTCAGGTCAAGCTGATCCTCGTGGGTACAGGGGGCGAAGAGCAAGCCCTTAAGTCGCTATGCCGCCAACTGGGAATGGACGATGCAGTTGGATTCGCAGGCCGAGTCGATCCGCCCTATGCGTTCTTTCCGCGCACGACGCTCTTCGTTCTTCCATCACGCCATGAAGGCATGCCAAACGCGCTGCTGGAGGCCGCAGCCGCAGGATTGCCGATTGTGGCCACGCCAGCCTCGGGCGGAGTCGTGGACCTGCTGCGCGGCCGACCCGGCACCTGGCTGGCACCTGAAATCTCCGCCGAGGCGCTTGCCGCTACCCTTCTTGCAGCATTGAATGCGCTTCGACCGGGAGAACGGGTTTCCCACTCGTTTTTTCCAACCCCCGGCGGGACGCCGCAGAGCATCGCTGTGGAAAAAGTGCGATAAACGAGTCCGCGATAGTCTTCGCAATGGGCACAAACGTAATAAACCGAACAGTTTTTCCTGTGGAAATTTACCTCTTGACATTTTTTCTGATTCGATGTTTCCTTTGGATACAGATTCAGTACCATTTTTCCACACCCACGTAGGGACCTGTTGCCAGGGTTACTCTCGCGTTGTCGAGGGAGCTTTGCTCAGACGAAGAAGAATCGGGCGTGCCGGGCCGTCGTATCTTAGGGCTTTATTTACTTAGCGCATCGCCGGATTTCGTCGAGAGAGAATCCCGCCAAAGCAAATCACCAGGCAGTCGCCTCGCTTTCTGCGCACGATGAGGCCGCATTTGCGGCGGCCCGCGCCGCTCCAGTTGCGCTGGTTCGGGGCAAATCGATCACGAACGCCCTTTGAACGTCTCCGGCGCCGGATGCGGCCCGGGACCTCGCAGTTGTGTCTCTGGAGAAATGAAGTGCTCCGTCCTTGGTTTGGTTTTGCCCTCACAGGGATTTTGTGTGCCCTGTCGCTACCGTTGATTGCCGTTTCCATGCTGATCGCCGGCGCCTGCACCGCGATGGTTGCACTCGGTTCGCCTCTGCGGGATCGGCAACATATTCGCGAATCCGAGATCGAGAAAAAGTGGCAGTCGGATGAGTTTGCCTTCGAGCGCGCTATCGAGGCGTATGAGGAGTTGATCGACGCGCACGCGTGGAGGCGAACATGAGCCACGCCGCGATTGCAATCCCCGGCCTGAATCGTATTGGCGGAGCGGAACGGCAAGCCATGCTGCTAGCAAAAGGGCTGCGCCGGCGTGGCTGGCGCGTGAGCGTGGTGGCGCTTTACGGCGATGGCGGCGCGGCGGCCGCGGAGTTGCGCGCATGCGGCGCGGCATTCACGAGCCTTGAGATGCGCAAGGGCCTCGCCGATCCTCGCGGCTGGATTCGCTTTCATCGCTGGCTCAAGCGCGAACAGCCCGACGTGCTGCACGCGCACCTGCCACATGCCGCGTGGCTTTGCCGTTGGTCGCGTTTGGCTGCGGCAGTTCCAGTTGTGATCGACACGCTACACAGTTCCAGCACTGGCACAAGGGGTCGCCGATTCGGCTACACGTTTAGCCGCTGGCTTCCGGACCATGTGACCGCCGTCAGCCGCGCGACCGCGGTATCCCATCTGTCCGCGGGGATGGTGCGCGAAGACCGCCTGTCCATTCTTGGTAACGGAATTGAAGTCGATGCATGGGCGCCGGATGTTCAAGCACGGGCGGCGACCCGGAAGCAGCTTGGATTAACAAACGAATTTCTTTGGATGGCAGTGGGCAGGCTGGAGGCCGTGAAAGACTACTCAACGCTGTTGCGGGCGATGGCGCGCGCGCCTGAAAACGCGCATCTCTTAGTTCTCGGCGCCGGCCCGATGGAATCGGAACTGGTGAAGTTGGCGACACAACTTGGGATTGAGCGGCGCGTTCGGTTTCCTGGCTTTGAGCCGCATGTCGAACACTGGATGCAAGCCGCGGATGGGTTCGTTTTGTCCTCCCGCTACGAAGGGTTGCCAATGGTGCTGCTTGAGGCCGGCGCTTGCGGAGTACCCGCAGTGGCCACCGATGTTCCGGGAACGCGTGAAGTGGTGGTTGACGGTGTGAACGGCTGGCTGGCTCGTGCGGCGGATCCACACAGCCTGAATGAAGCCATGACAAGACTGATGCAGATGCCGCTTGAGGAACGCTATGCGATGGGCGAGTGCGCACGACGCCGTGTGATCCACGAGTCCAGCCTGGATATCGTGCTCAAGCGCTGGGAGCAACTTTACGAAGCGCTGCTCGCTCAGAAGAACGTCAGCTGGCGGACGCGCTTGACGGCTCGGGATGCTTTGAGCCGCCACAGCGCTGCTTCGGCGTAAAGATATTCAGCCGGGGTCAAGGTGGTGGGCTGACTGCGGAAGAGGACATGATCGACGGAGGTGAACTGATCTGCATGGACAGTTAGAAACGCGCGCAGGGCAGATATGTCCGAGTCGGAGGCCGTATGGGCATGGACGCAAATGGTCCAGAGACCCTTCGGTTTGTCGACGGGGCCCCAGAGCTGTTGAGGAATCCAGGTAGCGCCGCAACGCAGGAAGGGGACACGCGCAAAGCCGTCAGAGAGCAGAGCGATTCCTTCGGCAGCGAGCGCGTCGAGTGTGTTGCGGTCGAAGCCATGGCGCGGCGCCACCCAGATTCTCGGGTTAAGCCCGTGTGCGCGCAAAATCCTCAGACCCTCGATGATCCACGTGCGCTGTGTTTGGGCGGGCACACCGGCAAACTCCGAGGTGCGGGCGAGTCGCACGAGACTTCGTCCGTGGCTTGCGCAAACATGGCGATAGCCATGCAGGCCGACGACGGCGCCGGTGACCTCCAGGGCGTGTATGCGCTGCCAAAAGGCGGGATCCGGACTTGCAACGCACAACTCGGGGTCCCGGTTATCAGGAACAACAGCGAGAATCGGATGAAGACTGAATTCTTCAATCAGCGATTCGACGCGCCGCCAGCGTTCGGACGGAGCGGTCGGGCAAAGGTCGTCGCAGCGGAGAAGATACTCGGCCGGTGTGGGAATCATGCGGCAGCCTCCGTGGCAAAAGCTCGCTCCAGCAATTTCCTGCTCCAGTACCACAGATAAAAGAACGTGCTTACGGTCCAGAGCGAAGTCGCAAGCGCAATTCCTGCGACGCCAAACCAGCGCATGAGAATGACATTGAGAACGATGTCGAGCCCGAGGTTGAGAATGCCGCAATAGAGGATCAGGTCGGTGCGTCGCATAGCGACCACAAAGCGGTAGTAAACGCGACTGACAACGAAGAATGGAATTTGGATGGCGTACATGGCGAGAACGGAAGCAACCACGGCTGTATCGCGCGGCCCAAACTGGCCGTGCTGGAGGGCGACGCGAACGAGCGGGCGCGCGCCAGCGATCAGCAGGACAGTAATGGGCACGGAAACCAGTGCAGTGAGCCTCACCCAGGTACGAAGCGTGTGGCGGCAGCCGCTCCAATCGTGAAAGGCGATCATGCGCGACAGGTAGGGTACGATGGCGGTCGAGATGGCGCCTGCAAGCAGCGTGAGCACAACGCTGACAAAGCGATTTGCGTATACCAGGGCAGAGACGCTGCCGGCAATCAGCATGGCGGCCATCGCCTGATCGACGAGCAGGCCGCCGGACGACACCACGCTCGAAAGCAGCACAGGGCCGTATTGCCCGGCGACCTCACGGGTAGACTCGTCCATGCCGTACCAACGCAAGCGGAAGCGATAGCCGCGGCTCTGCATCATCCAGGCGACGATGATGGCGTGCAGCAGCGACCCGATCAGCGTGGACCACACCATGGCCCAGATTCCGAAACGGTCACCGTAAAACAGCGCTCCCAGGATGATGGCGAAAGAAATTACCATGGGCGCGAGAGCCGGTAAGGCAAATCGGTCAACGGTATTGAGGACCGCAGTACAGTTGGTGGCGACTCCCGTGATGAGAACGATCGGAAGAAGGCCGTAGAACAGGTGCATCGCCAAGGCGAGCTTGGCCGGCGCAAAGTGAGAGGCGATGAGGGGGAAGAAGCCGCGGGCGGCAAGCGCCATGACGGTGCTGGCAACGGCGAGGAGAAGGCACATCCAGAGCATGGAGCTCGAAAGAAGCCGCTGAGCGCGCTCGCGGCCCTCCAGTTCCCTCACCCGGACCAGCGTTGGCACCAGTGCCTGATTCATCGATTCCGAGATAAGGTTGACGAGCAGGCTGGGAATGAGCGCAGCCGCGAGGAACGCATCCATGGCGTCGGAGCGGCCATAGACGGAGGCCACTGCGACTTCCTTGAGGGTGGCAAGAATCTTGACAAAGATTCCCGCAGCGCCGACCGAGACGGCGGCACGAAAGATGGCTCGATTGATGCTGAAGGCCCGAGAGGGCACGACCATGGGCGAGGCGATCGACATGGCTACGGAGTCGTCCTCCATGATTCCGGTTGTGCCGTGAGATGCGGCTCAGGTGAGGCCGCAGGTTGCAGCGGATGTGCGGAAAAACACGCGGCGAGACCGCCGGGATCGTCCCGCGCGAGACGGCCGGCAACAGCAACGATCGCCAGCAGCAACCAGGTGGTGCGGTTTTCTTCCACGGTGGCGACAAGCGAGGTGAGGATCCAGACAAGCAGCGAAGTAACCAACGCCAGACGAAGAGGGCCCCTTGTCTGGAGCGCGCAGCGAATCGCGAGCACGACGAGAGCTGCTGCCAGGAACAGAGCGCAAAGGCCTCCGCTCACGACGATGGAAAGCGCGGTATTGTGCGCGGTGTCAATGGGCGAAAGATGCGCGGCGCTGACGAATGAGCCCGCTCCTGTGCCAAAGATCGGCGCGTGCGTAAAGGCGCGCCAGCCGGCGGACCAGATGTTGAAGCGTTGATTCAGGTCTCCGGTTCGAAGCTGTTCCGGGATTGTGGCCAGGCGCGCCAGCGTGCCACCCGGAATGATGAACCAGAGTGCGGCCAGGAACGGCGGTAGCGCGAAGGCGGCGACGGCGATGCGGCGGGTACGGCCCTGTGTGAGGAGAGGGATCGAGCCGCTGAGTCCAATAACGGCGGCCAAAAAACCTTCGCGCGAAGCGGTGAGCAAAACCGCAACGATTCCCAGCGGGAAGAAGCCGAGAGCCAGCAGACGCGCGGGCCAGCGGCGCTCACAGCTGACGAGGAGCGCTGCCAACGGAAAACCGAGATCGAGAAAGCGCGCGACCTCGTTCGGGTCCTGTCCATACGCGGCAAAGCGAACCTGCCCGGCGGCGATGGCCTCAGGCGAGCTGAACGCAGCCAGGGTGAGGAGCGCAAGCACCCAACTGCCGGCGACGGTCGCGCGCAGCAGAGATCGGAGGTCGGCCGGTGTGTCGGCGAGCTCCCACACGAGCCAGACGATCATCATCTCCTGGAAGTAGCCGCGGGTTTTCTCAAGGGTTGCGACGGGATCGATGGTCCAAAAGTATGAACCGCAAAACCAGAGAAAGAGTGCCAGAGTGAGACCCCAAAACGCGCCGGGAGTGCGCATGCGGCCCGCTTGCAGCACAGCGGGAACTGCGGCGAGCAGCACCAGCAGGCCTGCGATGCGTGCCGCGTTGCCGAGCAGTCCGCCGAGGTCAAGAGAGTATTCCCATGGAATCGTAAATGCGAAGAGGAGAAGCAGAAACCACGCGATTCTTCTCATCGTCGCCTCACTAATATCGTTGCGAGTAAACCAGAGCAGAGTAGATGGTGACGCCAATCGCGGACTGGATGGCGGACTCTAGAGTGCGATTCATTAGGTTTTTGGCAACAGAATCGGGAACATAGAGAATGTCGCGGTCCTGCACTGGCTGATCCGGATCCTGTCCGCGCAGCATGCGGCGGATGTTAAGTGCAATCATCGTGCGGCCTCCTTTTTGCTCGCGGATGAGAAGCACCCTGCCGACGGCGGCGTTCTGTGAGGGCCCCCATGCGAGTGAGAGCGCCTGCACCACGGTGAGCCCCTGCACGGGGTCGACCGGAAATCCGCCGGGGCGAATCACATCCCCGACGACGTAGACGAGCCCGGCGCGACTGACCTGGACCGTATCTCCGGGGCTGAGTTCGGGATTGTGGTCGGAAGATGTGTCGGTACCGCTGGGATCGAGAACAACGGCGTGCGGAGTTTTTGGATCCCCCTGATGAAAAACATTCACGAGTCGACCGGCGTTGGGCGAAAGACCGGACGCGGCCGAGAGCAGATCGAGCAGCCGATGGTGGACGGTGTAGGGGTAAACGCCAGGATGCGTGACCTCGCCGAGGACGCTTACGTCCTGGCCGGCATAAGAAGTAACCAGCACTGAAACGACCGGGTGCAACAGCATTCCCTTAGACAAAAGCGCCGCTTCGATCGCGCGCGCGGCGGCTTGTTCGTCCATTCCTGCCAGCTTCAACTCGCCCACCAATGGCAGCGCGACCGTTCCCGCCGTCGAGACACGAACCGTGGAGTGAAATTCCGGTGTGTGGTACTCAGCGATATCGAGAAAGTCGCCGGGGCCAATGAGCGCAGGCATGGGAGCAGACATTTGCGCGTTCGCAGGGGCGAGAGCGCCGGTTGCGGGTTGAGCGCTGCTCGCATCGTTCCAGATGGCGGGCGCGTCTTTGGGATTGGGCAGACTCCTTGTCTCCTGAGTCTGCGGGAAGCTGGCGACGCCAGAGGGCAGACCGGAGGTGTTTGGCTTGGGCGCTTGCGCTTGCAACGGTTCGCAGGCGCCCAACAGCACAATCAGAACGAGCAGTGCGGGGACGATTGCCGACCCGAGCGACTCGCGCAAGAACGCGGAGCCCAGAGCGATCCAAAGACCGACGAAAAACGTGATCGCGAGATAAAGAGGTAGATCAGGAGCGACAGGTTTCACTGGCTGGCGAGCATAATCAACGACAGAAATATTCGATGAACGCACTCCGGCAGCGAGACCCGCTTCTTCGGCTTTATCCTGCACGCGCAGATACAAGTCGTGGCTGGCGTTCGCTTCCTGGCGCATCACAGCGTATTCCGTGGCAGCTTCGTTCAGCTTCATGCCTTCATCGGTTGCCTGCGCGAGGCTGTTGCGCACTAATTGCTCGCGATCGAGAGCCGTTTGCCAGTTCGAGCGAAATCGCTCGACAAGTTTCGCGTCCTCGGCCGATTTTTGCCGGTCAAGATCCTGAAGTTGGCGGCCAATTTCCACGACGCGTGGGAATCCTGGACCGTGTTCGGCGCTGAGCTGGGCCTGCTCCTGCTCCAGATCGCTGCGCCGTGCATGAATCTGCTCGAGAAGCGCGGTAGCGAAGTTGGCGTTGTCTGCCTGCAGGTGCGGATCGGAGGCAATGACCGTTTCAGGATCGCCTTGAGAGGCGGCGCGATACTCGGCTTCGGCGAGGATGCGGTCCGTTGTGGCAGCAACAAGCTGGCGGCTGAGCTCGTCAATCTCAAGCAGCGTCGAGCTGTGTTCGGTCTCCCCGGGCTCGCCGTTCGGCATAATCTCCGGAGTGCTCACAATGCCGTGCTGGCTTTCAAACTCCGCCAGGCGCTGCTGATCCCGATCAACGCGTGCCTTCAGACTTGCGAGCTGAGCGCTGAGCCAGCCCGAGGCCTGCGCAGTGGCCTGGATTTGTGATTCGGTTTCCTGCTCGTTATAAGCGGTAATGAGGGTGTTGACGACCGCGGCCGAAAGCGCAGCGTCATGCGAGCGAAACCGAATCTCGACCAGCATGGTGCGCGGCACCGATTCCACATGAAGCCGGCGCGAGAAGCGATCGAGAAGCCAGGACTGCGCCGCGGGCGTGGGCTTGCTGAGATCGAAGGCGGGAAAACGGCTGGCAAAGTTGCCGCAAAACCCCGGGGCGCTCGAGAGTCTGAGCGCGACAATGACGCGCCAGGCAAGACGGTCACTTCGCAAAACGCTGGCCAGGGTTTCCAGAGCGATGGGTGCGGAAAGAATGGACGTAGGAATCTGCACCTCAGCTCCGTCCAGGCTGAGCGATGAGACGGGCGCAGCGCGAAGCTCAACACGGCCGGCGGCTTCGTACTGATTAGGCGCGATGAGGCAATAAAGAACGCAGGCAGCAAGCAGAACCGTTTCGATGATGATCACGAAACGGCGTCGGCGCCAGATCACGCGCCAAACGTCCCGCAGAGAAGTGGATGAAGGCGGAACGTGACTTGCGGGAGCTGTCGCCGCGGATTCGGCAGCAGGGACTTCGTGAATCGACAGAGCGTTCGGCAACGGAAGAAGGCCTCAATGACGACAGGCCGTGTGCGAGGTTGCAACTCACTCTCGTTCCATCTGAATCTCGGGCAAGGAACACGAGGACGCACTGCCGCGCACCGCAGCGAAAACTCGTCATGAGCCTCGTCCTCGCCCCACGCCATTGGGGGCAAAAGCGATGGCCCTGGCGTTCAGAACGAACAGCTATGCTGGGGAAAATCCAAGACAGTGTCGTTCATCGGAGGGCGATCGTCAATCATCTTGAACGAAATTGAACGCACAAGCGTGATTGCCGTCACAGGGCGAATCCGCGATCGTCGCGTGGCATTCTGGAAAAGGGAACGTATTTGAGTGTGGAAGTTGGCTGGAACTTGTGCGGGGCTACGAATTGAACCTAACTTTGCGACGTCCTGTACCAATCGACGGTGCGGCGAAGCCCCTCGCGGAAATCGACCAGCGGAACGTAGCCCAGCAATTCCCTCGCCCTGCCGATGTCAGCCAGAGAGTGCTTGATGTCGCCGGAACGCGGCTCCGCATAGGCTGGTCTGCCGCTGTAGCCGGTGAGCTCACTGAGAATCTCAACGACCCGATTGAGCGTGATGGCCGAGTTCGTCGCCACGTTCATCATTTTTCCGGACACTTTTTCGGCTGGCGCGGATGCGGCCAGGAGGTTCGCGGCGACGACATTCTCAATAAATGTGAAGTCGCGGCTCTGTTCGCCGTCGCCATAGATGGTTACTTCCTCGCCGGCGAGCATTTTTCGGCAAAAAATGGCCAGTACACCGGAGTAATGCGAAGTAGGGTCCTGAAACGGCCCGAATACGTTGAAGTAGCGCAGAGTGACCGTTTCGAGTCCGTAGACGCGCGAAAAGCTGCTCAAATAGTGCTCGCCAGCCAGCTTGGCCACGGCGTAGGGGCTGATGGGGTTGGGCAGCATGTCTTCGCGCTTGGGAAGCGTGGGCGTATCGCCATAGACCGACGAAGAACCGGCGTAGACAACGCGGCGCACTCCGGCAGCGCGGGCCGCGACAAGCACGTTCAGAGTGGCATCGACGCAGTTGCGATTGGTGGCAGCGGGATCGGCGACGGAGCGCGGAACGCTGGCCAGCGCGGCCTCATGAAAAACGAACTCCATGCCCGCGCAGGCTTTGGCACACACCGCTGGATCGGCCAGGTCGCCCTCGATGAACTCCATGGCTTCAAGGCCGGCAAGATTCGCGCGCTTGCCAGTGATGAAGCTATCGGCGCCTCGGACCGAATCGCCGCGTCTGAGCAGCGCGGCTACAATCGAGCGTCCGATAAACCCTGCGGCTCCGGTGACAAGATACTTGGCCAAGCGTGTACCCCGAAAGAAAGAATCTTGTGCAGCCCGATCAGCAGCGCCTGCACCGGCTAGGATACTATTGCAAGCCGACGGCTCGCTGAGCGGTCAACAAGATCCGCGATGCGAATCGAATGCTTTGGATTACCAGTTCGATCATGACAGATCTTCTCCCAACTTTGGCTGAACCCCAGCACTTTTTCGCATGGGAGAGATTTCTGTTTGCGACGCTCGCAGTCTTGTCGATCCTGGGTTTCTGGCGACGGTTCGGGCCTATTCTCGGAAACATTCTCCAATCGAAAAAGGACCCGGGCTTTCATCTCTTCCCCATCGGAAGGCGCGTGCGCGATTTCGTCTGGGAGGTGCTGCTCCAGGGTAAGGTCATTCGTGAGCGGCCGCTGGCGGGAGTGGCGCACGCGTTGGTTTTTTGGGCCTTCTGCGCCTTCGCTCTGGTCACGCTAAATCATTGCGCCATCATGTTCGGGCTCAGCTTCCTTGATCCGTCGGGGCATGTGGGGCAGCTGTTCTTCGGGTTTGCGGCCCTATTCGCGGTGGCCTGCGCCGTGGGCGTCTTTGGGCTGTTTGTGCGCCGGTTCTTTGTGCGGCCCAAGTGGCTGGGCGAAGTTTCCTGGGGATCCGGACTGGTTGCGCTTTTGATCTTTGTGCTGATGATCACGTATCTTGCAGCGTTCTTTTTGCATGGAGATGGGACCGCTTCGAGAGCCCTGTGGTGGGCGCACACGATCACGCTGCTCGCGTTTCTGCCGCTCATTCCACACACAAAGCATCTACACCTTGTCTTGAGCCCATTCACGGTTTTTCTGTCGCGGGATGGATTTGCCGACATTCCACCGCTGGCCGACGACGATGACTTTGGGCTGGTGGTGGGAAAGGATCTGACGCAACTAGTCAGCCTGCAAGCCTACTCCTGCGTGGAGTGCGGCCGTTGCATGGAGCATTGCCCGGCCAACAACACGGGCAAGCTGCTTAACCCGAAAGAAATTGTGCTGGGGCTGCGCGGCTACCTCAACGAATTCGGGCCGCATTCGGAGGAGCCGCTGCTGGGCAAGTACAACGCGCAGGAGGCGGCGTTCGAGTGCACCACATGCGGGGCGTGCGAGTTTCAGTGCCCGGTGGGAATCGAACATGTGCCGATCATTGTCGGCCTGCGGCGTGGCGCGGTGAACACGGGCGCATGGGAAGACGATTATGGAGCCAAGCTCTTTGTGGCGCTGGAACGCGGAAGCAATGCGTTGGGGATCTCCCCGGCAGAGCGCGACAAATTTGTGGAGAAGAATGCCCTTCCCTTATTCGATGGCACGCAAGAGTATTGCTTGTGGCTCGGCTGCATGGGCGCGTACGATCCGCGCGGGCGGGAGATTGTTCTGGCTTTGGTTAAGATCTTCGCTTACCTCAAGGTTAGCTTCGGTGTGATGCGCAAGGAGCGCTGCACAGGCGATCCAGTGCGGCGGCTGGGCAACGATTTGCTCTTCCAGCAATTGGCCGAGGCGAATCTTGAGGCGCTCAAACAGAATCGCGTGAAGAAGATCGTGTCGATCTGTCCGCATTGCGTGCGCACGATTCAGGAAGACTGGAAAGCGTACGGCACGCCGCCCGAAGTCGAGCACCACAGCGAGTTTTTGGCTCGCTTCGCTCGCCAACTTCCGCCCATCCAAAACCAAGAAAAGATTGTGTTCCACGATCCGTGTTATCTGGGGCGGTACCGCGGCGTCTACGAAGAGCCGCGAAGCGTGGCCGCGCTGGCTGGAGAGCTCGTCGAGGCGCCGCGTTCGCACGAGCGCAGTTTTTGCTGCGGCGCAGGCGGAGGGCTTGTGTTTCTCGGCGAGGAAAGGGGCGAGCGTGTGAGTCACGTGCGCGCCGCGGAGCTGGCTGCAACGGGAGCGAGCGTTGTCGGCACGGCCTGCCCCTTCTGCAATACGATGTTCCGGGATGCCTTTGCGGAAAAAGGCAACGGCGCGCCGGAGCTGATGGACATAGCGCAGTTGGCGGCGCGGGGATTGCCGGAGTGATTGAGGAGATGGGCGGGAGAGCTGAAAGATGAAGATCGTTGTAGCCATCAAGCAGGTTCCGGAACGCGATGCGCAGGTTCGCATCGCCCCAAATGGAAAGTGGATTGACGAGGCGGATTTGCAATGGGCGATGAACGAGCCGGACGCATACGCCCTGGAAGAGGCGCTACAGCTCAAGGAGAAGAACGGCGGCGAAATCATCGTGCTGAGCGCCGGGCCGGAGCGTGTGGGATCGAACCTTCGCGAGGCTCTCGCAAAAGGCGCGGATCGCGCGATAGCCGTTATCTGCGACGACCTGAACGCGCGCGATGCACTGGGCGTGGCGAGACTTCTGGCCTCGGCCATCAAGCCGGAGAACCCTGACCTTGTGCTCACAGGACTGCAGTCGGAAGATGTGGGGCTGGGGCAAACTGGCGTGATCGTCGCCGAATTGCTGGGGCTGCCGCACGCCACCATGATTCTTCACGTAGAAAAGACCGACGCAGGACTCACAGTGAAACGCGAGTTGGAAGAAGGTTGGTTCCAGTCGATCGAGTTGCCCACGCCCGCAGTGCTGACAATGCAATCGGGCGGGAACAAGCTGCGCTATGCCACGCTGATGGGCATCAAAAAGGCTAAGACAAAAGAGCTGCGAACGGCGAGCGCGACGGAGCTAGGCGCTGATGGCGTGTCGACCGTCGTGCTCGAGCAAATCTCCGCGCCAAAGAAGCAAAAGTCGACGCAGATCTTGCCGGGCACGGCCAAAGAAGCTGCGGCGGCGTTGGTGGAAAAGCTGAAGACGGAGGCGCGCGTCCTATGAGTGTTCTTTTGGTTTTGGAGGAGAGCGGCGGGAGGATCAGGAGAGCCAGTTGGGAAGCGCTTGCTGCCGCGCGGCAGCTCGGGCCGCCAGACAGCATCACCGCAATCGTCATCGGCGCGCAGACCGAAGCGCTGGCGGCAGAGGCCGCGGCCAGGCCCGTCGGCAAGGTGATCCGCGTAGAGCACCCACTGCTCGCGCAATACACGGCAGATGGTTTCTGCGCCGCTTTGCACGAACTCATCCAAAATCAGGACGGCACGAAGTACGTGGTGTTCCCGCACACGTATCAGGTGCGCGACTACGCGCCTGCGCTGGCTTGCCGGGTGGGCCAGGTGCTGATCGGCGACGTTGTGGCGATCGAAGATGGACCAAGATTCATGCGGCAACTCATGCAGGGACGGCTGAACGGCAGCTACCGACCTTCCGGCGAAGGACCGTGCTTTGTTTCGGTGCAGGCGGGGGCGTTTCGTGCCGATGAACTCGACGCGTCGCAAGCCCCTGCACCGATCACGCTATTCACGCCGACGATCGACGCGGCGCAGATTCGCACCAAGCCCGGCGAGCCGTTCCGTGGTTCCGAGCAGACGGTCGATCTGGGCTCAGCGCAGCGCATCGTGAGCGTGGGGCGCGGCATCAAGGAGGCGCAGAATCTACCGATCGTTGAGGAGCTGGCCGCAGTGCTGGGCGCGGAGCTGGCTGCATCGCGGCCCATCTGCGACAACGGATGGCTGCCGATGGAGCGGCAAGTGGGCAGCTCGGGACAGACGGTCGCGCCGAAGCTCTATCTCGCCGTCGGAATCTCCGGGGCGATTCAGCACCTGGTCGGCATGAAGGGCTCGCAGTGCATCGTCGCGATTAACAAGGATCCCGACGCGCCCATCTTCGAAGTCGCGGACTACGGAATTGTCGGCGACTTGTTTGAAGTGGTTCCGGCGCTGACCGAGGCGGTGAAGGCGGCGAAGCAGTAGGCAGCCGGAATCAACCGCGAGCCTGACCGGCAGAGCGGATGAAACGTCTCAAGAATGACTTCACTCTTGCGCTCTAAACAATAGCTGCACCGATGTGTTATGGTTCCATTCTTGTCGCGCATTCCACTGTGCACGGAGTGAATTTCGATGCTCTTTCCCGAGACGTATCTCGCCGCGCTGTGCCTCACGATCCTGACGATGATTTGCTGGGGATCTTGGGCCAACACGCTCAAGCTTTGTCCCGGCTACCGCTTTCAACTTTTCTATTGGGATTACGTACTTGGAATGGCGGCAG
>CAYOVE010000002.1:0-60041 GCA_964407295.1 uncultured Occallatibacter sp. | reverse complement strand
TTCTGCCCGATGTTCTCCAAAATCTCTGCAAATGCACTCATGGTGTTGGCTCCTTTTCTCTCATCGTTGACGAATTCCATGACTCAATCCCTTGGCTGTGGCGACCCAGATGTCGTCGCCCTGAAAGTCGATTCCCAAAATGTAGTTGTGGGCTGGCCCGCTGGTCACGGGAATCTCCGTGATGTTTCCCTTCGCGTCGCGCACCGTCATCATCGGCTTCTGCGAAGTGAGCGAGCGCGTGTAGACGGCCCAGTTCTCACCGTCGTAATATGCCAGTCCCTTGTCCGTGCAGAACCACGCACGCTTGCCGTCCACGCCCTTCACCTGATTCGTAAAGTTCGAGGGAAGCCCGCTGTCTTTGGTCAGAAAGTTGTGCCAATAGCGGCCATCGTAGTGGCTGTCGCCAAAATAGGTGGCCGCCCACAGCACATTGTCTTTCTCCATATAGCTGACCGAAGTCACAATCTCGTGGATCAGCCCTTGATCCCTGAATAGCACCATCTCGTTCTCGCCATCGGGGTCGTCGTACTTGTCCCAGACTTCGGTCTTCTGGTCGTACTCGAGGACGCCGCTGCCCCAAATGCCGTAGTAGACCTTGGTCGGCGTAGCGGAGACTGCATAAGACCAGATCTCGGCCATGGGCGTGTTGCGCTCGTTGTAGAGCGACCACTGATTGGTGCGTAGATTGAGGCGGCAGGCGCCGGCGGCCGTGGCGATCCACACGTTTTCGCCTTCAATTGAAATGCCGTACACCACGTTGTTGCTCAGCCCGGAGCTCAACTGCGTGAAGCTGTCGATGCGACCTCCCGAGATGCGGCTCAATCCTCCCATAGTGCCCGCCCAGACGTCGCCGGTGCGCTTGTCGAGAGCCAGCGAGAGCACTGCGCGATGCGCGAGCCCATCGGCCGTTGTATAGGTCTTCCACTTGCCGTTCTCGTAGAGCGCAAGACCGTTGTCAGTGCCGGCCCAGATGCGGTCGCCATCCACAAGCACGGCGAACACGTGATCGTTAGGGAGGCCGTTGGCGGTGGTGAAGTTTTCAAAACGAAAGCGCGGCATCTGCGGAAGTGCCGTTGCCGCAAGCGCGCCGTGATACGGATGCTGGGCCGCCTGCGCGAATCCACGCCGCTCCGCTGTCACAAATACCGCGCCAGCCACCAGAGCCATCGCAAACCATTTTGTGCTGATAAGCTTCTTCATCGCGTCCTCAGGTATTCGATCAGGTCGTTGAGTTCGTCTTTGGTCAGGTCATTGGTGCGGCCGTGTCTGTCGTCGGGGTTGTAGATCGTCCAGATCTCCTCGAGCGATCGCGCCGAGCCGTCGTGCAGGTAGGGCGCGGTGAGCGCAATGTTGGTCAACTGTGGTGCCTTTAGCAGCCCCGGATTGTCCGTCGCCCTTTTCGTTCCCACATCGAACAACTGCCGGTTCGTTCCCAAAGGACCGCTGTGGCAGTAGGAACAGCGATTGGTCTCGGGGATCGGCTTTTTGAACTTGTCCACGGCGCGCTCGAAGATCGCCTTGCCGCGCTCCTGAGCTGGAGTAAGCTCGCCATCCGGCGAGCGCCACCTGTTGGGCCTGGCTGGCAGGCTGCGAATGTAGAGAACCAGATCGGTCAGCGTCCGATCGTCGTAGTTCTCAGATCGCCAGAAGTACTTCTCCGTGCGCGGACCGCACTCGGTGGGGATGTTTGGATTGGCGCCGTTCCACTTGTAAGGCGCGACGTCCTTGATGTCCTCGAGCAATTTGTTGTCCACGATGTCGCGCCCGAAACCGTTCGGCTCCAGATTCCACTGCAGCCCATCGAAGGTGGAATCGATGTGGCAACTGGAGCAACTGATTTGGCTCTGGAAGGAATAGTGTGCGGAATAAAACGTCTGCTCGCCCCGGCGCAGCGCGCTGATCGTCTTCGGCCCTTCAAGGGCAATGGTTCTGGCTACACTCAATGTCTTCGTATCGATAACGCACAACGTGTCGTCGAGCCGGTTGGCCACAAACAGCCTGCGGCCATCGCTGCTAAGCGCAAGCCCACGCGGATTGTGGCCCACCGGTATGCGCGCGATCACATAACTTCCGCTGGCTGAGAGATCCGACGAAAACGACCCCGATGCAGGCCGCGGCCGCGAATGGACGAAGTGCAACAGCCGCGGCACGTCAATCGCCAACACGCTCTCCGAACCGCCGAGAGAAACGTAGAGTCGCGAACCATCAGGCGCGATGACCAGGCCGAACGGCTGCGAAGCATATCTGTCCAGTTCGTCGAGCGGAATCTCCACTGGCTTGCCCACGGCTGCGCCGAATAGGGTAAGCGTGTATGCGAATGCTCCGCCGTGCTCCAAATGCGCCAACGGTATGAGGTTCTTGGGGTGAAACTCAGCAACAGCGCCAAGGCGCCCGTCGGCGGAGAAAGCTAAATGAAAAACGCCGGCAATCGAATGCAACGGAATCCTATCGACCACCTCCGCTCTTCGCGCGTCGATCACCGTGATCTCCGACTCGGGTGGAGTACGATTTTCCAGGCCGGTGCGCAGTGCGGGCGGATTGGGATAGATATGGGTCGCATAAATCCTCTGGCCGTCGGGCGACAGAGTGAGATAACTCGAGCCGCGCCCCGCCATCAATCGCTTCTCCTCAACGCCCGTCTGCGCGTCCAGTACCGCGATGTCGCTGGAAATGCGGTTGGCGACAAATACGTATTCGCCTTGCGGGCCTTCGACCACCCCGGACGGCTCTGCGCCCACCGGCCAGGTCGCCACAATTTCCAGCGCGCGCGTGTCGATCACCGAAATCGTATCGTCCCACGAGTTTGCGACAAACAACCGCGTTCCGTCCGGAGATAGTGAGAATCCGCGCGGCTGGTGACCAACTGCGATGCTCTTGATCGGGGCGTAAGTCGCCGCATCCAGCACGCGCACCTCGTCGCTTTCGTTGCACAGAACATAAATCCGTCCGCCATCGGACGAAAACAGTAGCTCCAGCGGAGAAGCGTACTCAATTTCCGTTTCATTTCCGGCAGCGGTAGCCGCATCAACGGTCTCTGCCTTCCAAACCACAACGCAGAACAGCACCGCAGCGACCGCCCAGAGACCCGCGGCCCAATTGGGCTGCATCCCCCTGATCGAAACGCGGCTCATCGCGGCTTCCTTTCTCCCGGCTCCTGAACCGTGAGTATGCGGTCGACCGGTTGCGCTTCCAGCGTCTGCGCTGCCCCGCTCGGCCAGTGAATGATCAATTTGTCGATTGCGCTCGCAGCTCCCAGTCCGAAGTGCAAGCGGCCGTCATCCTGCGAAAGATAGCCGGAGCCTGCCACGCGCTCGGCCGTCCATCGCTTGCCTCCCGCCGTCACCTCCACGCGCGCGCCAATCCCGTCGCGATTGCTCTTTGTGCCTACCAGCTTCACTTCAATCCAGTGACCGGTATTGGTAGAAACGTTTTGAAGCAGTGTTCCCTTCGCGTCGAGATTCACCACGTAGGCATCTACCTTGCCGTTGTTTTCGTAGTCGGCGAAGCAGGCTCCGCGCGCCACCGTGCGCTCGCTTAGCACGGGGCCGGCATCGAGCGAAACATCCTGGAATCGCCCATCACCGAGCCCGCGAAACACGGTGTGCTCCTGCGGAATCATCTGGATGAGCCCGCCGTGAAAGACAAGAATGTCGAGTTGGCCGTCATTGTTGAAGTCGTAGATGCCCGTGCCCCAGCTCACGTATTGGGCGTTGGCCTGCGAAATGCCATTGGACGCGCCTAGGTCTTCAAAACCCAGCTTTCCCGTGTTCCGGAGGAAGCGGTTGTAGTGTCCGTCGGTTACCCACAGGTCGAGCAGTCCGCGGCCCTCGAAGTCGGCAAAGACCGGACCCATCGACGAAGTCGATTCGCCATTCTGCCCGTAAGCCGTGCCTGTATCGTTGGCGATTTCCTCGAATGTCCCATCATGCTTGTTATGGAAGAGAAAGTTCTCTGTCCGGTCGTTGGCCACATAAATGTCGTCCCATCCATCGTTGTCGAAGTCCGCTGCCGTCACGCCCATCGTGCGTCCCACATACGCGCCGATGCCCGACTTCTCCGTCACGTCGGTAAACGTCCCGTCGCAGTTGTTGTGGAACAACATGTTGGTTTCGCCCTCGTAGTCCAGCGGTCCGGGATAGTTGGTCGGCGCGTAAAAGGCGCGGTAGGTGGGATCAAACTTGACGTAGCGCCCCACAAACAGATCGAGGCATCCATCCTTGTCGTAGTCGAGCCATGTGGAGCTGATGGCCCAGCCGTTGACCTTGATGCCGGCCTTCTCGGTCACGTCGGTAAAGTGGCCATTGCCGTCGTTGTGATAGAGAACGACCTTCCCGTATCCCGTCACCAGCAGGTCTTCATGACCGTCGTTGTCGTAGTCCGCTGCCGTCACCGCGACCGAATACATATCCGGGTTCAGCCCCGATTGTTCGGTTACATCGGTGAAATGACCGCTGCCGTCATTGCGATAGAGGTGATTGTGCGGTGGCGTTTTGGGCTTTTCCTTCAGTGGATAAGGATGCATTGAGTCGTCGAGCGGCCTGCCATTTACCACATAAAGCGACGACCGCCCGGAGTTGTCAAAGTCGAACCAGACGCAGCCCGCGCCGGTACCCTCTAGCAACGATCCCAGTTTGGCCGATCCAAAGCTGTGCGTGAAGTCGATTCCAGATTCTTCCGTCGCATCTTCAAAACGAATATCGGATTGAAGCGACACCTTTGCACTCGCGGGCGGTCCTTGCTGGGGCACTTCGCTCGCGTTCGGCGGCGTCTGCGCAACAGAAACGGATCCCGCCATCGCGGCCGCGCCAAAAAATGCAGCAAGAACAGCGAGCTTCATATCAATTGCCTCCCCGCGCTGCCGCGACTGCCTTGGTTCCGGTCAAGTCCACTGGCTCGGTTGTTCGCATCAGCACATCCGGCACGCGGTTCTCCGATGCACGCTCCGGTCCCGCATGACAGCCCACGCAAATGCGCTGCTCGCCACCGCGCGCCCAGAACCACCCGCGCTCTTGCCGAAGAACCGCGCCTTTGAAGTCGAGCAGCTCAAAGCGGATGGGCCTGTCGACCGGCACTTTGATAAAAAAGGACCCGTCGTTCTCAACCGGTGCCGTTCCCATCGAAACCACGCGGCCTTTTGCATCCTGCACCGCCAGCCGCACCGACACTGGCTTTCCTCTCAAATCTCCTTCGCGGCTTACGCGCGCGTCCAACGCGAGCAGATTCGCGTAATCCCACGGGTGCAGCCCTGAGGGATGCCGATTGGGCCGCGTGCGTGGTGCGACAAGTACCGGCTCGACCAGATCATCTCCGCCCATTGCCAGAATGGTGCCCATTTTCGCCGCGCCTGGATTCCAGATTTTGATGGCAAATCTCGCGTTTGTATCTGCCCGCGCACTCAGCAACCATGCACCTGAAGCACTCCCTGCAATCGCGCCGGCGTATTCACCGCGCGGTGCTGGGACCTGCTCCTCATGCGCCATCGCCGAGGTGAAGCGCGCCAATGACGCGCCGTGCGTGAAGACCACGTCTCCTGAGGCAAGTTGTGTTCCGCCCCAGCGCGAGCGCCCGTGATCGCAACGCACCGACTCCACACCTGAGCCGTCGGCGTAAACGAGGAACATCTCCGGCGTCGTTCCTTGGCCCAGCGGAAAGCCGGCTTCAAACAGAATCCGCCCGTCCCGCAGCACGTCTGTTGGAAACGCATTCGTTCCCGAGTACGTGAGCGGCAAAATCCCCGGACCCGCCGTCGGATTCAGGAATCTCGGAGCCGGCCGCCCATCGTCGCTCGACTGCAATTGAAATCCCGCAGCCGTCCGCTGGGCCCACACCACCCGTCCGCCCGGCAAATAAAAGGGCCGCTCCGCGTCTGTCGATGTGTCCGTCACCTTGCGCACGGTTCGATCTTTGAGAGTCAATTCCCATAACTGCCATGGATCGCCTTCGGATTTTTTTCCCGCAAACAGTACCGTCTCGCCATCGAACGAGACGTTTGCGTCTGCTGAAGCGGCGAAGCCGCTCACCAGCGGCTCTGTCTTCCCGGCATGAACAAGCAAGAGCTGTGCACCTCTGGGAAATCGTTCCTGACCGCTCAACTCCGCCAGCGATTTGTAAACCGGGGCGGCGGTCACAATGAACTCCGGAGCCTTTTCAGAGTCGGGCGGAAGCGAGCGGATGGGCGACACCATCAACGTAATCGCCGCAGCGGTCAAGCCAGCAGGCAGCAACCTCATGCCAGCGCCTCCGCACAATGGGGATCGATGCAAACCGGCTCTTCCGGCTTCGCTTCGCGCACCTGCGGTCCGCGAAGCGAAATCCAGGGCTGGAGCCTTGCCATCATCGCAGCGAATCCCTCAAAGTCCAGCGACTGTTCGCCATCGCTCCATGCGTTGTCAGGATCTGGATGCACCTCGACCAAAAGCCCATCCGCGCCTGCCGCGATGCCAATCCGCGCCAATGCTGGAACCAGTTCGCGATGCCCGGCCGCGTGGCTGGGGTCGGCAATCACAGGAAGGTGCGTGATTTGCTTGAGCAACGCGATTCCGGCTGCATCGAAAGTATTGCGCATCGCTGTTTCAAACGTGCGGATGCCGCGCTCGCACAGAATGACGTTGGGGTTGCCATTGCTCAGGATGACCTGCGCCGAGCGCAGGAGGTCCGCAATCGTGGCCATCATGCCGCGTTTCAGCAGAATCGGCCGTCCGGACCGCGCTGCAGCTTCCAGCAGCGAGTAGTTCTCCATGCTCCGCGAGCCGATCTGCAAAATATCCGCATACTCAGCCACCAGCGAAACATCGCGCTCTGACATAACCTCGGTCACAATGGCCAGGCCGGTTTCGTCGCGTGCCGCGGCCAGCAGCTTCAGGCCTTCGAGGCCGAGTCCTTGAAATGCATAGGGAGAACTTCGCGGCTTGAACGCGCCGCCGCGCAGAACACGCGCCCCCGCGCTGCGCACGCGATGAGCAATGGCCATGAGCTGGCGCTCGGATTCAACGGAGCACGGGCCCGCCATCGTAACGAATTCATCGCCGCCGACAGCAAGGTCGCGCACCGGCACGATGGTCTGCCGGCGCCGCGCGTCGATCAGAACATCGGGAGATTCGGCAAAGCGTTCCTGCCAGCTTTCGCGCACACCGAGCGCTCCATCCGGCCTCCAATGATCAGGGAAGGCTCAGTGTACTGCCGCCGTAGAAAAATAGCCTCCATCGAATGGTTGATCTGTCCGGGGGAAGGTGGCGCCGAATGTGGCTTCCCAAGCAGCGAGCAATCCGCTGTTTTAAATCGGTAACGAGGCTGACTCAGGCCGTCGCCATTGCCGGCGTGCGATAGCCAAACGCCGCGTCGACCACAGCCGCGACACCCAGCACAATTTCATCCTCGAAGGGTCGCGCCGCAATCTGCACGCCGATCGGCAATCCCTCGGGCGATGCGCCCAAGGGAACCACTGCTGCCGGGCACGCCAGCGCGTTGAACCATTGCGTGAATCGCATCGCATCGAGATACTCGACACTTCTGCCGTCGATGATCCAAGCGCGCTCATTAGGCCGAAATGCGGGAATGCTGGCCACGGGGCAGAGCAGAACCGGATATTCGCGCATCTCGGCCAGCGTCTTTGCGCGCAGCAGGTCCAGTTCGGCCCAAGCGTTCAGCAGTTCCGTACCGTTGAGCGGCTCGGCCGCTTCCGCGATACCCAGAAACTCGCTGAAGATGGGGCTCAGCTTCGCGCGCTTGTTGCGAATCTCCGGCTCATAGAACATCGCCCCGCATTGCACAAAAAACTTCCACCACAATTTGCGCAACGGCTCCAGAGTCCTCGGGCGAAACGGCTCCACGCTAAAGCCCGCCTCGCGCAACGCCTGCGCCGCATCGTTCACCGCCGCGCGCGTCTCGGCCGTCACCGGAACAAGGCCATCGTCCTCAAAGAAGCCAATTGCCTTCGCTCGCAATTCTTCGGGGTTTGGATGCCTCAGCGCAACAGGCGGGCTCGCCGGATCATCGGTATCCTGTCCGCTGAGAGCTTCAAACAGCGATGCGACGTCGCCAATCGTGCGCGCCATGGGTCCAATCGCACCCAGGATCGAAAACGGACCTACACACGGTGGTAAATGCCCTCGCCCCGGGATCCGCCCCGGAGTCGGTTTCAGCGAACAGATTCCCGTAAAGTGCGCTGGCACCCGCACCGACCCTCCACTGTCGCTCCCCAATCCCGCCGCAGACATTCCTGCGGCAATCGCCGCCGACTCGCCACCGCTCGATCCTCCCGGTGTGCGCTCAAGATCCCACGGGTTGCGCGTGCGCCCGTACAGAAGGTTTGCGGTCTCATACGCCATCAGAAACTCCGGGCAATTAGTCGTGCCTAGAATCAGCGCTCCTGCTGCGCGCAGCCGCGCCACCACAACGGCATCTTCCCGCGGAATCTCGCCTTTGTGGAGCAAGCTGCCAATCTCGCAGCGATAGCCTGCGGTTGCGATCGACGACTTGATCGTCACCGGCAAACCGTGCAGCGCGCCACGCGCTCCCTGCTCCGCATCGAGCCGCCGCGCCTGCGCGCGCACCCGCTCTGCGTCAAAGTCGGCAAATGCGTTGATTTCTGGATTCAGGCGCTCAATTTGCCGGATGTGTGCCTCGGCCAGCTCTGCCACGGAGATCTCGCCCGTGCGCAACAATGCAAGCTGCTTCGCCGCCGAGGCCAACACAACATCGTTCATGGCTGTATTTCCAGCGGCGATCGCGGCGCTTTCATCTCTGGCGGCGCCGACGGCAACAACTGATAGGTGAACCGGTACGATCTCACCGGCTCGCCGGCTTCAAACCTGTCGTTCCAATTTAACCGGTAGTCGAGCGCGGCCGCGTCATCGGGATATTTCTCGCTCGCCGGATATGGATACGCAGTCATTCCATGGAACGGCATCTGCGCAACGGTGAATGGCGACGCATCCCACCAATCCATGTCTTTCACGAATCCATTGGCATAGAGAAAGTAATCTCGTTTCCAGTGCGCAGGCAGCACAGGCAGCTTCCCCGCATCGAATTCCGCCGCAATTTCTTCGCCGCTGCCGAAAACGACAACCTTGTTGTCAACGCTCTCGAGCAGTCGTGTCACATCGCCAAAGTGCGTGTAATTCCCGCGTTCGCGTTGAAAGGGTCCGCTCAGGCTGACGAGGTTGTAGTCATAGTCTAGGTCGCCCGGACTCGTGCCTTCGATCTGCTTTGGATATCCCCTGAATTTAAGAGCAGCCGAGGCGAGCGGAACCTCGGTAGTGCGTGTCTGTGCGTCCGCGCTTTGGTCGATCAGCACCTGATCCCAGTAAATCTGCAAGTTCGTCATCAGCCGGATGCGCCGCGTTCCCGCCGGCAGCTTGCCTGTAAGGTCCATGACGATCGTTCGCTCGAGCCCTGCGGGAAATCCTGCATCGTCCGCAATTCGCTGCCATGTGCCATCCGCCAGCTCCGCCTCCACGTAAGGCGGAACCTCCTTCAACCCGGCCTGCCACGCGGCGTAGAGTGAGGTCGCGCTGAAATAGTTCACATAACCGGTCATCAGCAGTCGCAGCCGCGCATTCGGCTTGACTCGACCCAGATCAAGCGTTAATGCGTGAAGATTCGCAAAACCGTCGTACGGCAGCGCCGTGAATCCGCTGGCAAATACATGATCGCGTTGGCTAAGCTGCTCAAGCACATCCCGCCCTTCTCCATCCCACGCGCTTACCGGCAACCGCGTGCCCTCGCTCGCCACCACTTGGCCTGACGCGAAGGGCGGATCGTCAAGGAATCGCTCGTCCGGATTCACTTCCACGCTTTCCGGATGATCGACGGCGATCATGCGCAATTCGTCGATGTAGTTCACTTCTTCCATCGGCTCCATGAAGCGCACGCTGATTTTTCCATCCACCAGCGCGACGTCCTTGCCATCGACCTTTACCCACTCGCCCGGATTCGGCGTGTTGCGACGCGTGGGCGTAAACCAGTGCCCCACGACGGCCGCACCGATCACGTCCGTTACGAATTTGTAGCGATGCCCATCCCACACAAACAGCACTGGGCAAGAGCTGCCACGACGATCCACTTCTTTCATCGCGATCACGCGCTGCTGCGGCAAATCGATCTCGTCCTGCAACACGCCCGTCGGCCAAAGAATTCTTAGCAAGTCGATCCCGGATGCATCACCGAGGCCCACCAGGATCTGCGGCGGAGCCTGCGTCTGATACCCCGAGGCGCCCGCAAGCTCCCACTTCTGCCACAATCCATTCGCAAACACCTCGACCTTCGCCCCAATCGCAGTCTTGTTGTCCGCATAGCCGGTCAAATCAAGTCGCACAAAGTGGTTCTTGTTCGCGCCCAGATTCCGCAGCAAAACCGGCGGCGCATTCACTTGTGTCACGATCAAATCAGGCGCGCCCTCGCCAAATACGTCAGCGGCAATCAATCCGCGCGGCGCTTTCAGCTTCACCGCACCCAGCCCCAGCGCATGGCTCACGTCCTCAAACGTCCCATCTCCTCGATTACGGAGAACCTTCACCTCCGGACCCGTAGCTGTCTCCACAATCGCCGCAAGGTCGATCCACCCATCGTTATCAATATCGACGGGCGTCATGCCCCATCCGCGCACCGCTCCCCTCAGCGGCAGCGCAACGCGCTCAAAGCGCCGCCCGATGCGATCCGCTCCTTCGACGTTTCGCCATAGCGTCAGCCCTGGAGCGCCTGCGTGCGTCACAGCAATATCCATCCATCCATCTTTGTTGTAGTCGAGCACCGCGATGCCGGCGGTTGGCGGCATCTTCGCGCCTTCATACAGCGGTTGTTCCGGATACTTCCCCTCCCGTGGATTCACATACAGCAGTGGCGACGGTCCATCTCCCGTCACCGCCAGGTCCACGGCACGATCGTTATTGAAATCTGTCAGGATCGCTGCCGCTGTCTTGCCGCTTCCGCCTAGCCCGGTCGGCCCCGTTTGTTCCGTGAATGTGCCGTCGCCGTTGTTGCGCCACAACACATTGGACTCATCGCCGGACTTCAGCGGCGCGCCGGTTAACAACAAGTCCAGATCGCCATCGTGATCATAATCCACGAACGTGATGCCCGATGGCCGATTGTGCGGCACGATCCCAGATTTGGCTGTTTCATCCTCGAACTTCCCGTGGCCGAGGTTGCGAAACAGAAGCACACGATCGCCGAGAGCAACCGCAAGATCGTTCAAACCATCGCCGTCGTAATCGCCAACCGCGCACGCTACTGCATAGCCGCTCGCTTTTAGCCCCATTGCAGCGGCACCCAGCTCTTCAAAGCTTCCGTCGCCACGGTTGTGCAACACACGAATCGCCTGATCGCCCGCCTGCATCAACACCAAATCCATCTGCCCTGAGCCCGTCGCGTCAATCATGCACGCCCCGCCGGTCGTCGTCCATGATGCCGCGCCTGCTCCGCCGTCCGCAATCATCGGTTGCGCCACGAGCCTCACGGGAATCATGGACCGCTCGATCGTCTCCGGTTCTTCAACTGCCGTCACAGTCGAATAATGCCCCTGCTCGCCATAGGACAGCCCAAGGGCTGACGCAATCTTGGTGCTGGTCAAATGCTGAAAGCGCGCAAAGTGTTCCCTCGCCTCTGCGGTGTGACCCGTGCGTTGCAGCGCGCGCGCAAGGCCGAACTCGGCCGACGCGTGCAATGAATTGATTGCCAGCGTTTTCTTGAACACTTCAATCGCTTTGTCGAACTGCCGCAGGTCTTCATAGCAAGCGCCTTCGAAGTACCATGCGTCTGCATCGCGCGGATCGAGCTTGGTGGCTTCTTGAAAATCGGTCACTGCACCCGCAAGCTCATTGTTCGCGTGCAGCGCCAGGCCAAGGTTGTACCACGCCTGCGGATTCTTCGCGTCGATCGCGATTGCCTTATGCAGCCATTCCTTCGCCTGATCCAGCTTCTGCTGAGCCAGCAACGCAATGCCTTCATTCACGGCGGCCTGCGACAGGTTTGGATCTTTCTTGAAGGCAGCGGCGAAGCTATCCGCGGCGCGCTCGGTAAACTGCTGGCCCATCAACGCCACGCCCTGATTGTTTAGCTTGATCGCTTCTGCGTCGAAACGCTGCTGTTGCGCGCATGGTGCCGTTACGCTTGCCACAAATGCAAGCGCCCACACTGCGGCTCTCCGCTTCGCTCTTCCACTCACGGATCGAATTCTCCCCTCGTCGCGGAACAATCCAGTGTACGACGGATCGCGACGCGGCACGAGCGCGAAGACGCATTGCGCAAAGGTCTCTCGATGCGCCCTCAAGATATACTTCTCGTGTGATTCCGCCTCAAAACCCAGTGAACGGCCGCGGATTTTCTGCGCATCCTTCGGCGACCGTCGCACGGCGCCGCATCGCAGTTGTCACTACATCGCGCGCAGACTACGGCCATCTTTATTGGCCCCTGCGCGAGCTCACGGATCGTCCTGGAATCGAACTGGGCGTCTTCGCTCTCGGCCCGCACCTTTCGCCGCAGTTCGGGTCCACGATTCAGGAAATCGAACGCGATGGCTTCCCCATTCAGGCGCGCATTGAGTGTCTTCTCAGTTCGGACACCGACACCGGCATGGCCAAAACCATCGGTGTAGCGATTTTGGGTTTGGCCGACGCTCTGACCGCGTGGCGTCCTGATCTGCTGCTCCTCATCGCTGACCGCTACGAGATGTTGGCCCCGGCCGCCACGGCCCTTGCGCTGCGCATTCCCATCGCTCACATCGAAGGCGGCGAAGTTAGCCAGGGCGCCATTGACGATGCCGTGCGAAACGCGCTGACCAAGCTCGCGCATATCCACTTCACATCGACAGAAACATCGCGCCAGCGCGTGATCGCTATGGGCGAAGAGCCATGGCGCGTGCATCGCGCAGGAGCGCCCTCGCTCGACCATTTGCGCCGCTCCACTCTGCTCGATCGCGCGGCGCTCGAATCGAAGTTAGGTCTGTCGCTCATTCCGCCCGCAATTGTTTCCGCGTGGCATCCAGTCACCATTCTGCGCGACACAAACGCAGAGGCCGATGCATTTTTCACCGCGCTCATCCAGGCGCCCGGCCAACTCCTTTTTGTCTATCCCAACGCCGATGCCGGAGGCCTCGCGCTCATAAACCGCGCCAGAGACCTTGCGACAACACGCGCCCATACTCACGTCTTCGTCAATCTTGACGCTGTGACCTATTGGAGTTTGCTCAGCCACGCCGATGCACTTGTGGGTAATTCCTCCAGTGGCATCATGGAGGCGGCGTCCTTTGCTTTGCCGGTTGTCAACGTCGGCATGCGCCAGCAGGGCCGCGAACGCGCGCGAAACGTCATCGACGTTCCCGCCGAGGCTGCCGTCATCCGCGCTGCGCTCGATCGCGCGCTCAGCCCTGCGTTTCGCAAAGGCCTTGCCGGAATGATGAATCCCTACGGCGAAGGCACCGCGGCGCAAATGATTGCATCGGTCCTTTCTTCCGTCCCGTTGGACGGACTGTTGATCAAGCAGCCCGTCCCGCTTCCTTCATGGGTCGAGCCGGCACGCGCGGAAAACCAATGACCGCGCGCATTCCACTCTCTGCGCCCGACATTACTGAAGCAGAGATCGCAGCCGTCTGCTCGGTCCTGCGCACGCCGCACCTCAGCCTGGGTCCGGAACTCGCTGCTTTTGAAGCGGAGCTGGCCGCCTGGCACGGCGTCAACCACGCAGTGGCCGTCAGTTCCGGCACCGCGAGTCTCCATCTCTCGTTGCTCGCTCTCGGGGTGGGCGAGGGCCATGAAGTCATCATCCCCTCTTTTACGTTCGTGGCCGTGGGCAATGCAGTACTTCAGGTGCGCGCCACGCCTGTCCTCGTCGAGCTCGATCCCGTCACGCTCAATCTCGACCCCGCTGCCGTGGAACGCGCAATCTCTCCGCGCACTCGCGCTATCCTTGCGGTTCACACATTCGGCGTCCCTGCTCAAATGGATGCGCTCAAGGTGCTTTCGAAGCGCCATCGATTGGCTCTCATCGAAGATGCGTCCGAAGCCATTGGCGCACGCTTCGGCGGGCGCATTGCCGGGAGCTTCGGCGACCTCGCCATTCTGGGTTTCTATCCCAACAAGCAGATCACGACCGGCGAGGGGGGCGCTGTGCTGGCCGGTAATCCAGCACACGCCGCGCGCCTGCGCCAGCTCAGAAATCAAGGCCGCGACGCAAGCGGAGATTGGCTCGATCACGTCGAACCGGGTTACAACTACCGGCTCTCAGAGTTGGCCTGCGCGCTCGGCCGCGTTCAGTTGCGGAGGATCGACGAGATTCTCGCTCTCCGCCGTCAGGTCGCGGAGCGTTACGATGCCCTTCTCGCGAATGTACCCGGCCTCGAGCGACCACCTCTTTCGCTCCCGGATCGCACGCTCAGTTGGTTTGTCTACGTAGTCCGCCTGCCAGATGGCGTCGACCGCAATCGAGTGCAGGCCGCGCTTGCTCGCCAGGGCATCGCAACCGGCCGTTACTTCGCGCCAATTCACTTGCAGCCTGTGTGGAGCGCGTGCGGCGGGCAAGCCGTCGGCCATCTACCGCTCACCGAATCCATCGCCCGTCGCACTCTGGCGCTGCCGTTCTTCAATCGCATTACCGCTGAACAGCAGCAGGATGTAACAGAGGCACTGCGTGAAGCAATCGTCCGCCCAGAATAAACATGCTGGTCCGGTCGTCAGTTTGGGCTGGAAACCTGCGGAGCCTTTGCCGCTTTCTGCCGGCACGAACGTAGATAGGCGATCAGATCCTTCAGCTCGTTCGGCTCAAGATCGTCGCCAAAAGCCGGCATCACCTTGCTGCCGTAAACAATCTGCTGCCGCAACGCCGCTTTCGACTTCCGTCTTCCCACACCCGAAAGATCGGGCCCTCGGTGACCGCCCACGTTCCCTATGGTGTGGCAATGCTGGCATCCGCTCCCGCTGAAGACTGCTGCGCCCTGTGCCCGCTCGCTACGGGAAGAAGCAATCGCGAAAGAAGAAAAGGCCAGAAGCAACGCAGCGATAGACAGCCCCAATTTCATTGACCGGCGCCACCGCCATGCGTGCTGCTCTCTGCGCTCATGTTGCTATGAATATGCCACGGAACGCTTTCCGAAGTCACCTCTGGATGCTTGCTGAGGAACTGCAGCGCATAGCTATTCGCGGTCGGGTCATCCTTTTGATCGGCGAATGTCGCCGCCTCACGCGCCGCATCCTCTTTCATGCCCAACCGGCGATAGACGATCGAGAGTATGTAATGCGCTGCCAAGTCGTCGGGGTCGATCGATTGCACCGTCTCGTACTCGGTCCGCGCCTCTTGGTATTTGTGCAGTTGATAGAACGAGAAACCCAGCTCACGATGCGCGTCGCGCGAACGCGGGAATTGCGTAATCACGTCGAGCAGATCGGCGATGGCCGCATCAGGATGGCCCTGGATGCGGTCGACCAGCGCGAGATAGTAAAGTGCGCGGGCATTGTGCGGCGCCAGTTGCAGCGCCTTCTCCAGATTGGTGCGCGACCCGTCATAGCGCTGCCATGAGAAGTCGGCAATCGCCACGTTGGTATAAGCATCGGCATAATCCGGCCGCAGTTGTACCACATGTTCGAAGGCCCGTGCGCTGTCCGCATACTGTTGCGCATCCAGCAATCCTATCCCGTAATTGTTCCAGCGCATCCATACCGGATTGTCAGCGGGATCGGGTGGCGTCGCGGGATTTGTGCCCAATGCCAGCGTCCGCGTGCGCGAAGTGATTTCCACCTCGGGCATTTCGTAGTGCTTGCCCAGCCCGAAGTCGATAAAGTGCTGGTTGAAGCGCCGATAGTTGACCTTCGCGGTGAGGGTGATCGGTCCCGATGCGTTCTCCGGTACTTTGAACTGGTAGCGCACGATCTGTGAGCGGCCCGATTGAATCGTGTTGTTATAAGCGATCACCCGCGTATCCCACACCTGATGCAGATCGTTCAGCGTTCCGCGAACATTCACCAGCCTATTGGTAAAGCTGTGTGCCGTTGGATCGAGATTGCCACCCGATCCCACCGCTCCGGAATCCATCAGCGTATTCCCAGCCGCGTCCTTGGCTTGGAACTCCACCCAGCATTCGTAGAAGTCACGCTGTTCGGGAATGAGAGTATGTCCAATTCCCTTGTTTTGGATCACCACGGAAACAGTCAATACATCGCCTGCGGCAATGTCGATAGGCTCGGTTCCGAGCGGCGCATTCAGTTTGCCCCCATTGCGTTCAATTGCGAATAGATCGACGTTGAGAACCCCGGTCTGCAGGAAAGTAATAGTCTTCTGCAGTTGCTCGTCGTAACCGTAGTACTTCGATAGCACCGTGTTGGCTCCCAGCCAGCGGTGCGACATCAGTTTGCCTTGTTCCGCCCCATAATCCGGCTGCTCGGTCGCTTCCTCGGCCATATGGCAGGTCTGGCAGGTAGAAACCTGGGGCTTCACATAGAACGGAAGCGGGTTTTGTTTGCCGAATGAAGCCTGCTGCCATTCGTCGTAAAGGAAGATGGCGCGCTGCCATTTATAGCCATTCAACATCCTGGGCAAAGCGGCCTTATGGCAAGCGCCGCAAAATTCGCTGGTCCGGTAGAAGTCCTTCATCACGGCCTTGGAGTGGCGATCGAGATGCGCCAGGATCTCCTTGTCCGGAACTTCACCGTAGATCGGCTTGCCATCGGCATCCACCAGCACCGCCGGTACGCCCATCACATAGCTGCCTGTGCCTCGTTGATCCACTTTCTGGATGGAATGGCAGACTGAGCAGGTCAGCCCGTCTCCGTCGAACTTCCGATTGATGGGCGAATTCTCGGTCATCGCGCCCGATGTCAAGGCAATCGGATTGTGGCAGCCTTCGCAGTGGCGAGCGTATTCGATCCCTTTGCCCTTCATCAGAATGTTCACGTTCTTGATGTACCAGGGAGCGCGGAAGGAGTTCGCATGTGCGCTCTGGCGCCATTGTGCATACGCGGCCTGGTGGCAATGCCCGCAGTACTTTGCCGTTAGAAAGCTCTGCGGGTCGATGAACTCACCGGTGTCCGTGGTGGCATTGGAAGGCAAGAATGGCTTGTCCGCGCCAAAGCGGTAGTTGTAGTGCGACGAAACGCTCCGCGAATACTGCGAGCGCGCGGCTGCGGGATCGTCGACGGCATAGGCGGGCCGTGTCCGCCATGCCATCAGGCAACAGGCAATTGCGCCCATCAGCAAAGCACCGCAGACAAGACGCGGAATTCGATTGGAAAAAGATCGGGGAAGCATCGCGCCCTCATTCTACGGATCGACAATCAACCCGCCATCCACCAAAAGGTTGAGATAGTCACGGTCCGCCACTTTTGCGGCACAACCACGGGATTGCAGACTACTCGCCTGCGTTTCTAGCGGGATACAGTGGCCGCCTGCGAGTTACCTCCGGGCGGGTTGCCGCTTCCCTGCCCCTCGGTAATCGTCACGATGCGATCCACTCCAGGCACGGTGAAGTGTTCCACCCTGCCGCTCGGCCAATGAACCTCGATGTCGTCGACCTTGGTCGCTTGCCCAAGCCCGAAGTGCGGCCTGGGATCGCTGGTCGATCCGTAGCTGCCGCCGCTCAGCACATCTCCACGCTGCTTCATGCCGTTGGCCGTCACATACACCGTGGCTCCCACGGCATCGCGCGGGCTCTTGGGGCCGCCCTCCAATTTCAGCTCCAGCCAGTGATTTTGGTCCGGACTCACGTTCCGCAACAACACCGGATGCCCGTCCATCACATTGATCACCACATCCATCTTTCCATCGTTGAACAGATCCCCCACGGCCATTCCGCGGCCACCAACTACGTCAGCCAGCCCACTTCCCGCTACGGCCGGCACTGCCTCAAACTTCTTGCCCGCGATATTATGGAACAGCATGGGCCGTTGCGCCCAGCTCGTCCCCCACGGCTCTTTATCCACCTGCGGATAAACGTGCCCGTCGGCCATCATCAGGTCTTTCCATCCGTCGTTGTCGTAGTCGAGGAAGGCGTCTCCCCATCCTAGAAACGGCACCGAAATCTCGGCGATCCCCATCTGGTAGCTCACGTCCGTCATGTTTGCGTCGCCGTCGTTGCGATAGAGCACTTTGTAGTCGTCGGAGAAAGTCGTGTTAAACACGTCCTCCATGCCGTTATTTTCGAAATCGCCCGCGGCAATGCCCATTGACGCGGTCTCTCGCCCGGCTTCGTTCAATGCGTAGCCCGACGAGTAGCTGTCATCTTCAAAAGTTCCATTGCCTTTGTTGGTGTAGAGATAGTTTGGCGTGGAATCGTCGGCCACCAGCAGGTCGACTTTGCCGTCGTTATTGATGTCTACAAACAACGAGCTCAGGCCGTAGTATCCAGGCTTATCTGCCACGCCCGCCTTCTCGCTCACATCGCTGAACGTTCCGTCGCCGTTGTTATGGAATAGATGATCCGGTTCGCCCTTCAGCCCTCGCGGCCCGCAATTCACCTGCACGCCGCGGAAGGTACAAAACGTATCGGCCACGCCATTCTCGCCGCCCGAGGGCAAATGATCGCGATCGAAATGGACGTACCCCGGCACAAATAAATCCAGGCGCCCATCCCCGTCATAATCGCCCCACGTGGCGCCCGTAGACCAGTTCCCCAGTTGCACACCTGCCTTGTCCGCAACGTCGGTAAACGTTCCGTCGTGGTTGTTGTGATACAGCCGGTTCTTGCCCCAGTTTGTCACATAGATATCCGGCCATCCGTCGTTGTCGTAGTCCGCGATAGCAACGCCAAATCCCCACCGGTCATTCGTCACGCCGGCCTTCGCGGCAACGTCGGTAAAAGTCCCGTCGTGATTGTTATGGAACAGCGCCGCATGCGGTGGCGTCTCCTTGCCATCCAGCGCATTGAAGGTCGAGCCATTCACAACATAAATATCCAGCCACCCGTCGTTGTCGTAGTCGATCAGTCCAACGCCCGATCCGTTGGTCTCGATAATGTATTTCTTTTCGGGCGTACCCATCTTGTGGGTCCACTTGGACAAGCCCGCCTTCTCTGAGATGTCCTCGAAGATGACCGGCCCGCTTTGCACAAAACCACCCGCCGTGATGGGCCGATGCTGCTCGTCGAATTGGGCAGGCTGCGGAGGACCGCTATTGACGCCACCTGACGCCGGCGCCTGGGCTGGTGTCGAGGCCGTTGGAGTCTGTTGTCCTGGGGTGGGGGAAGCAGGATTTGTGACTTGTGCGGTAATAAACGCGGGAAATCCTCCCGCCAGCAGTCCGCAGAGAGTGGCAGTACGCAGGGTCTCAAACATGGCAGCAAGTATACGGGGGCGGGATTGATGGAAGGATCGACCGAAAGGTGGAGAGTGCCTTCGAATCCGCTCTTCGCGGCCAAGCGTTCGCGAGCTATTCCTCGCGCAGCCTATATGGGATCCCAAACCGCCCAATCTGGATCAGCGCCTTCTCGCCCGGCGGCCAGATATGCAAGCTCTCCACCCGGGTCGAGCCGGCGATCCGGTGCGCCTCTGCGGTTCCCACCAGAGCGCCTGTTGCCGCCTGGTTGAAGTGGACGCTCAGGCTCTCTTCGCCGTTCTCCCGATTCCATCCGAAGGCGTACTCGCCCGGCTTCAGCGCCACACCACCAATCTCCACCGGAGCCTGCACGATCAGGTAATGCGAGTATTTGCCTTCCGCCGAATAGCCTGCCGTGATCAGCACCACCCCTGCAATAAACCGGCCTCGCTCATCCACGATCCCTGAGGCAGTGCGCATCTCCGTTTCGATGTGTTCGCGTTCCACCGGCGCCCGCGCCGGCAAAACTGCCGCCAGTTCCGCAGCCGTGGCCTGCCGCCACATTGCCTTCTGAGGCAAAGCATTCAGCGGTATCAGCGCCACAAAAACGCTGTAGAGAATCGCGCTTTTCATGGATTTCAACGTCATGACTTCGGCTTTCTCAAGGACTCAATCGGAATAATCCCCCGCTGGAGCGCCGCTGTCGCAGCCTGCGTTCGGTCCGTCACGCCCAGTTTGCCCAGCAAGCTATTGATGTGCGTCTTGACCGTCGCCTCTGAAACCTCCAGCTCGGCCGCGATTTCTCGATTGCTCTTGCCGTGCACGATCTGCTCCAGCACATCGAACTCGCGCGGCGTCAGATCCTGCGAACCCATCCGTTCGGCCAGCCTTTCTGCGATTGCCGGCGGTATGTACGATTTCCCTGCATGCACCGTGCGAATCGTGCCGATCAGATCCTCGCTCGTCATTCCCTTCAGCAGGTACGCCCTCGCGCCCGCCTTGAGGGCGCGATAAATGTCTTCATCCCCGTCGTACGTTGTCAGCACGATAAACCGCGCTTGCGGCTTCTCCATTCGAATGCGCTCGATCACATCCACACCGCTCATTCTCGGAAGCCGGAGGTCGATCAGCGTGATATCCGGCTTATGCTTGCGGAATTGCGTAATGGCTTCCACGCCATCCGCGGCCTCGGCTACAACCTCCAGACCATCCGCCACATTCAGCAACGCCACTAACCCCTGGCGAACCACGTTGTGGTCTTCGACAACCAGCACACGGATCGGTTCCGTCGTCACTCTTTTGCCTCCGACTGTTCGCGCGCTTCACGGCGCGCCGGTACACTCAAACGTATCGCAGTTCCCTCACCCCGCGCGCTGCTTACTTCCAGCGTCCCGCCAATGGCCTCTGCGCGCTCCTTCATTCCGGTCAATCCAAAGTGGCCTGCCGAAGTTCCCGTCGGGTGCTCCAGAGCGCCTCCCCGTCCGTCGTCTCTCACCTCAAGCGCAACCATCTCCGGCCCATATTCCACCTGAACCCAAAGTTGGCCGGCATCGGCGTGTTTCTTCACATTTTGGATCGCTTCCTGCACGACACGTATCATCTCGCCTTCCGTATCCGCAGGCAGCGGACGATACGCCCCAAACAGGCTGAATCTGGCCGTCAAACGCTCGCTTCCTGCCGCTTCCGCCATGCGCCGCAGCCTCACCGGCAGCGTGGTCTCGTTCGCATCGGGTGTTCGCAGAGCCCAGATCGACTGCCGCGCATCGGCCAGCCCGTGGCGGACATAGTCGCGTGTCTGGTCGAGTTGCTTGCCCGCGTCCTCCATCTTGTGCTGCCGCAGCAGCGCCGCCAGAACCTCCAGTTGGACTGAAACACCCACATACCCTTGCGCCAGCGTATCGTGAATTTCGCGCGCGATCCGGCTCCGTTCGCCCAGGACAGCCTTGAACTCCCGCTCCGCCACATAGAGTCGTCGTTTCAGCACCAGCAAGACCGCCCCTCCCAACGCCAACAGCAGCAGCGCGTAAAACCAGAGGGTCTGGTAGAAATGCGGTCTCAGCTCAAAGCTGAACGCCGCGCCGGCTGCGTTCCAGATTCCATCGTTGTTCGCAGCCTGCACGCGGAACGTGTACTTTCCCGGCGGAATATTTGTGTAATAAGCAGCGCGCCGCGTACCGGCTTCAGTCCAATTGTGATCGAATCCTTCCAGCATGTACCGGTAGCGCACTTTCTGCGGCGCCACAAAACTCAACCCTGCGTAGTCAAACTCAAAATGCACTCGTCCCGCCGAAACCTTCAACCAAGAGCCCGCTCCATGCAAGGTCTGCGTTACATCGTCCACCTGGAGCCGCTCCAGAACCACCGGAGGCGGATTCGTGTTTACGGGAAAGTGTCCAGGGTCCACCTTCACCAATCCTCGCGGCGTCGCAAACCACAGTTGTCCGTCGCGCGAGCGCCATGCTGACGGATGACTGTTGGTTGCAGTCTCCCGGCTGTGCAGCCCATCCGCGGCTCCAAATTCCATCCAGTGCGAACAGCTGTCCGCCTCGCCCGCCCCGCCCATCTCGTTGCAATCGCATCGGGCAATGCCGTTGCCCGTCGCAAACCATAGGTGTCCGCTGCCATCGTCGAGAATGGCGTGAATCGTTGTTTGCTCAAGGCTGTTTTGTGTCGCAGCGGAGAATCTGTTTCCATCCCACGCATCCCACCCGTGCTCCTGCGTTCCAATCAGCAGTGTCCCGTCGGCGCGCGGCAGCAGAGCCGTTACTACGTTGCTTGAAAGCCCATTTGCCGTGGTGAAATTTGCGATTGTGTCGCCGCGCAGCCGCGACAGGCCGGCCAGCGTCGCCACCCAAAGGTCGCCGCGAGTGTCGCGAGCCATTGCGCCCACCAGGTCGCTGCCCAGGCCATTCTCCGTTGTGTAGGTTTTCATTCCGGCAATGGAACCTGGCCGGCTCTTCCGCATATCCCAATGCGTCAATCCCCGCCGGGTGCCAATCCAAAGTGAGCCATCGGGATCAATCAGCAGCGAGCGTACAAAGTCGTCAGGCAGGCCGTCGGCTGAACTGAAAGTATCCACCTTGTTCCCGCGAATCCGGCTCAGCCCATCCGGTGTTCCCACCCACAGATCGCCGTTCGGCGCAGTGGCCAGCGAAAGAATCACGTTGCTGGCCAGCCCGTTGTTCACGGTCAAGGTCCGCGTCACGTGCCAGCCGTCGCTGCTTTCATCGCGGCTCAGGGCATTGAGCCCGTCTTCCCTTGTGCCCACCCACAGAGTTCCATTGCTGTCTTCAACGACTGTCGTAATGCGGTCGGAAGTCAACCCATCGCGAGTGTCCAGCGTGTGAAAACGCTGATCGCGCAGAATATCCAGCCCACTGGTTTCTGTCCCTACCCACAGATTGCCTTCGCGGTCTTCCATCACCGTGAGGATTGACGCCGTGGCCAGAGGATCGGTGACCGGAAAGCGTTCCACTTTGCCGTTCACCCACCGCACCAGCCCCGCATTGGTCCCGATCCAAAGCGCATTTTCTCGATCGGCAAAGACTGCTTGAATCCGGGTGCCTGGAAGCTCTGTTCCAACCACGAGGCGCGTCGGACTCCCCGCGGACGTCTCGCGAGGGACAACATTCAAGTTGCGTCTTCCGCCCCAAACGGCGATTCCGTTCGGCATCTGTTCCACGAACGGGGTTGGACCCGGATTCTCTCCAGCAGACGAGAGCAATTCGAGGACGTAAGTGTTGACATTCTCAACCGGCTTGAACTTTTCACCCGATAGCAAAGCAGGCCCCTGCTCTGTCCACACAAGGAGACTTCCATCTTGCGCTTCTTTAATCGTCAGAATCCCGCTCCCCGGCAGCCCGTCCTGTGTCGTGAAAATCCGTGATGCCCCGTCCTTCCAGCGCGCCAGGCCCGCGCCCGTCCCAATCCAAAGCGCTCCGTCGTGAGCCGCCAGCAAGCAGTGGATGTCATTCCCGGGCAACGCCGGAACAGAGTTGCGGTCGTAAGTCTGGAATTCGACGCCGTCGAAGCGCACCAAGCCGGCCTCTGTTCCGAGCCAGAGGAATCCATCGTTGGTCTGCGCCAGTGCCTGAACGGTATTCTGCGGCAGGCCATTCTCCATGGCCCACGCCTGCCGTCCATAATTTGCGAGCGAAGTCGAGGGCTCAAGCGCCGCCGCGGGCCACGCAACGCTCAGAAGCAGCAGCGCGGCCGCGCACCAAATGATTTCCGGGAGCAGCTCTCTGTTCGCGGCGGCTCGTGGATGATGTTTTTCGCGGAGATTCGGCTGTCGCAAGCCCACAGCCTTTCGCCCTACCGGCTAAAGTGCACGTAGCTCCGCCCGGCATAAAGGCGGAAACCGCCTGCTGGAGCATCGGTCACCTCTAAGGGGCGGGGCCGAGCCTTGTCGGTGTCCTTCGCCGAGTGAGCCGCTAGCACATCGTGACCGCCCAGATCGGTGATCAAGAATCGATCGCCCTCAAGGAAGCCGAAGCCGTACGCACCCACAGGCAGCCGTTTCCCTTCAATCGTCAACGGAACTTCGGTGATCAGGTAGCCTTGGTACTTTGCCGCCACCCCCGACGCGTATCCGCTGGTGTCCACCAGGCTGGCCAGCACGTAATGGCCATCGGCGAACTTCACGCCGCCGGAGTTGCGCAATTGCGTGGGCGCGCTCTGCCCAACGTAATACACAGTGGCCGGAAAAAGCTTTTCAAGGTCGGCCGGCTTCAGGACGGTATTCGCACCCGCCTGCGCCGCTACCCAGCCTGACGCTCCCATCGCAACCACAATCGCCACACCCGCCAGAACTCGAGTTATCGCCTTCAAACGCATCGGTTTCCTCCTGTTTGTTACTGCCACTGGAGTATAGCGCATACTCCGCGGACCTGATCGATCGCACCGTGCATTTTCAGTTCCCGTTGTGCATCCGAAATTATGAGAGGGACGCCCCGGCGACGCATGGCTGAGGGTTGTAGCCCGCGAAGCAGCAGTCGCGTGTGCAACCTGCAAGAGGCATAGCAGGATCCGCGCCGAGCGCTTCCCGCTTCCCAGCCTATGGCCGATCTTCGCGAGCGCGGCAAAAAAATAATTGATGCATGGCGACGAGCCTCCACCCCAAAGGCCCCACACGTTGCAAAAGCTCTAACGCGCCGATCCATCAACGCTCGTTCCACCCGAACGCATTCTCAAAGTGTGTGATCTCGGGCGATGCCTTGGGCACAAGATACACGCTCACAATGTCGAACCTTACCTGCGGGATCGATTCGCCGGGTAGTTGCCGAACGTATTGACGAACCAGGCGGCGCAGCACATTGCGCTTATGACGATCGATCGAAGCCTCGGCCGGCGCCATATCGTGTGCCGTGCGCGTCTTCACCTCGAAGATGCACAGCAGCGGTCCCTGCCACGCAATTAGATCCAGATCGCCCGGCAAGTTTCCGCCCGACCATCGTCGCGCCACAACGATATAGCCCTTGCGTTGCAGGTAAACGCGAGCCGCATCCTCGCCCTCAATCCCGATGAGTAAATGGGCCGGCATCTGGGTACTTTTGCCTCGGCGCGAGACAATCCACTCCAGGCCGGCCATCGCCCTGTCCAGGCTCCCATTCCGCATCTGAGCCACCCAGCTCACGGCTCACCCCACTGGCGACCATTGTCCGCCCGTATCCCGAATCAGCGCAAATCCTTCGACCACGAAAACAGTTATGCCGTTACGGCCGTCAACGCGCTGTGCTCATGCTCTTTCTCCGCGATGCTCAATGCTTCTTCCAGGATGTCGAGCGCCACCGTCGCTTGCTCCTTGCTCACAATCAGCGGAGGCGACAGCCGTAGCGAAGTCTCGCCGCAGCCAAGCATAATCAACCCGCGCTCGAAGGCCAGCGTTTCAATGCGATTGCGCAGATCCACGGCAGGCTCTCTTGTCGCCTTGTCCTTTACGATCTCGATGCCGATCATCAAACCGCGTCCGCGCACGTCGCCCACCAGCGGATGGCTCTTTTTCCAGCCGCGCAGGCGCTCCAGCATGAACTCTCCCACGCTCGCCGCATTCGCAATTCCCTCGCGTTCCAAGATCTTCATCGTCGCCAGCGCCGCGGCAATCGAAACTGGATTTCCGCCGAATGTCGACGCATGCGACCCCGGTACCCAGTCCATGATTTCCGCCCGTGTCATGCAAATACCCAGCGGCATACCGCTTGCAATGCCCTTGGCGATGCAGACAATGTCCGGCTCCACGCCCGACTCCTCGATCGCCCACCACTTACCGGTCCTTCCGCAACCCGATTGAACCTCGTCCGCGACCAATAAAATTCCGTGCCGGTCGCAGATCGCCCTCAGTTCGCGTAGAAAGTTCGCCGGCGCTGGCACAAATCCGCCCTCGCCCTGGATCGGCTCAACGAAAATCGCGGCCACTTCCTCAGCCGGCAAAATCGTCTTGAAGAGTTTCTCTTCGATGTACTGTGCGCAGCCCAGGCTGAAGGCCTCCTGGTCCTGGGGCCCCCCCGTGCAGCCGCGATACACATACGGATAGCGCACGTGCGTCACGCCCGGCACCATTGGCGAAAACCTGCGCTTTTGCTGCGGCTTTGAGCCGGTCAGCGATAGCGCACCCATCGTCCGTCCGTGGAATGCGCCAAAAAACGAAATAATCTGCTGGCGTCCCGTGTGGTAGCGCGCCACCTTCAGCGCGCACTCAATCGCCTCGGTCCCGGAGTTGCCGTAGAAAAACCGGTGCGGCCCGCGCATCGGTGCCACGGCCGACAACTGCTCCGCAAGATCCGTCAAATGCTCGTCGTAGAAATCGGTCCCGGAGATGTGGATTAGTTCCGCCGCCTGTTGCTGAATCGCCGCCACCACTTCGGGGTGGCAATGGCCCGTCGACACCACGGCGATTCCCGCCGCGAAATCCAGAAACTCGTTGCCGTCCACGTCCTCCACGCGAACTCCCCGCCCACGCTTGGCGACAAGCGGATATGAGCGGGTATAGCTCGGCGAAATCAGCCGGTGGTCAGCTTCAACAGCGGCTCTCGCCTTCGGTCCCGGAAGCGTTCCACTGATCTTCGGTCCATATTGTTCATGTAATTCGTGCTTGTTCATCGAATTCTCTCCTCGGCAGATTCGGTTGTCGCGGCCGTGCGCCTCATCATTCCGCGCACTAAGCGCCGGATGCGGCGCGGCCATGGATCCCATCGCGTGAGATCGATTCCTTCTCTTATGGCCCTTCTAGAGCCAATGCAGGCGAGGATCTTCGGCGGAGGATAGCGCTAGTCGCCGCCGAAGAGACTAGGTCGAGTGCGGGTGGGCAGCACGCGCAAGTGCTTCCGCGGGCACATACGCTGCGCACGCGAGCGCGACCAGCCCTTGCTGGCTGGCGCTTGTTGCGGCTCGCTGCTTGCGCGCATCTGCATGAACTCTCCGCTAACGGTCAGGATACCACGCGCCGTGGAGGCTCTTCTACCTTCGCGGTCACGCGGCATTTTCAGTCTGCAAAGGTCTGTCAGGAAGGAAATTGATCGCCGGAACCACCCAAGTTCCGGCTTCTCCGTCCGGCGCCGCGGAACCAAGTGCGAGCGGTTCAGCCGCGAACGAAACCCCGCGTCTCCATCAATTTGTTTCCCTGCCGCCAAAGTGGGCAAGGGCCGTGCCGAATCGATCTTCGGCGACTCAGCCGCTACTTCAGGAAGAACGCTGATGCCGACGCCGCCACACCCAATGCTGAGACTGCAAGCCCCAGGTGCCAGTAGACCCTGCTCCGCGTCAGCAGAGTGATCGACACAATCACCAGGCCAATCTCCAGCAACACCTCGCCCAAATCGAACCGGTCTGCCTTTGCTTCTCCTTTATCCACGCTCGTCTGCAGCGCCTGGGCCGCCGCCTGATCCTGGGTGAGTTCCGTCGCCCACTTCTTCTCATGGTCTGCGTAGCCTTTCGCGAGCTTGGCCGCGCCATCTTTGTTTTCGAGCTGAACAACACCCATCAAATCGGTGACCAATTGGGTGTCATAGGAGCGAATCTTCTGCGCCTGATACTCATTCCACTGGTCGGTCGCGCGGTTCTGGTTCAGCACCGCGTCCTCGTGCGTGCGCCCGCCCAGCACCGTCGTCACAGCCAGCAGCACGGCCAGCACGCTCATCGAAAAGGCCACCGGCCGCATGGGCTCCTCTTTCGCTCCCTGCTCCAGATTCTCCTTCAGGTCCTGCACTTCGCTCGCGTCCATAGGGTTGTGCCTTTTCATATTGGATTGGGGGCTTTCGGGGGTAACCAGCATCGATCAGGTTACGAACCCATCATACGCAAGACGGTCATCCTGAGCGAAGTTTGGCCGGCTTTTTCGGCCAAACGTAGTCGAAAGCCTGCCCTGAGCGACAATTGCGCGAGCAATCGGTGTCGAATGGGGACCTGCATTTGTCTTTCCGCACTCTTCAGGTTCACGGTACGAGCAGCAAAGGGCAATTAGCTGAAGGCTGATAGCTAACAGCTCCCTTATTTTCGTTTCCAGCGCACGCCGTCCTTCGAGTCCTCGATGACTACGCCCATTTCTGCCAGCTCATTGCGAATCTGGTCGGCGCGGGCAAAGTTGCGCGCCTTCTTGGCAGCCGTGCGCTCGGCCACCTGAGCATCGATCGCCTCATCGGTCAAGGATTGCGCGGCCACCAGCTCAGGAGCCACATCCGCCATCCTGCCGGTCTCCTTCGCCCACTCGAGCGCGCGCCGAGTCGTCTCCGCGTCGCGATCCTCGATCACATCAAACACCGCGTCGAATTCCCTCAACGCCGGCAGAATCGCATCCCGGTCCGCCGTAAAAAACTGCCCCTGATCGATCGCCGTGTTCCCCGCGCGAACCATCTCAAAAACTGCCGCGAGGGCCTCCGCTGTGTTCAGGTCGTTCGCCAGCGCATCTCTGAAATCCGCCCGCGCCTTCTTCGCGGCCTCTTGAATCGCCGAATTCTCGCCCACTGCAAACTTCCCTGCCGTCAGCCGCGCCTGAAATGTCCGCAGCCGGTCGATTGCATTCGTCGCGTCAGTCAGGCTGTCGAAGGTAAAGTTGAACGGCTTGCGGTAGGGCACCGCAATCAGCGCCAGCCGGATCGCCGACGCCTTGTAGCCCTTCAGCAGCAGATCGCGCGGCGTGTAGAAGTTGCCTTCGCTCTTTGACATCTTCCGCCCGTCCACCAGCAAAAACCGCACGTGCATCCAGTGCCGCGCAAAAGTCTTATGCGTCGCCGTCTCGCTTTGCGCAATCTCGTTTTCGTGGTGCGGGAACATCAGGTCTTCGCCGCCCGCGTGCAGGTCCAGGCTCTCGCCCAAATACTCCATCGCCATCGCCGAGCACTCGATGTGCCAGCCTGGCCGCCCGCTCCCAATCGCCGTCTCCCACGATGTCTCGCCCGGCTTGGCCGCTTTCCATAGCGCAAAGTCGCGCGCCGAGTCCTTCTCGTACTCGTCCACATCCACCCGCGCGCCGTCTTCCATGCCGCTCAGGTCTTTCTTGCTCAGCTTGCCGTATTCGGGAAACGCCCGCAGCCGGAAATACCACGATCCGTCCTCGGTCTTGTACGCTGCTCCCGCCTCAGCCAATCTCTCTACCAGCTTCACCATCTGCGGAATGTGTTCCGTTGCGCGCGCAATCTGCTCCGGCCGCTCAATGCGCAGCGCCTCCATGTCCTCGAAAAACGCCGCCACGTACCGCTCCGTGTATTCGCCGATCGGAATCCCCGCCTCAATCGAGTTGCGGATGATCTTGTCGTCCACGTCGGTAATGTTCATCACGTGCTGGACATGCATTCCGCTTAGCAGCAGGAAGCGGCGCAGAACGTCAACTTGCAGAAAGGTTCTGAAGTTCCCGATGTGGCCGTAGTCGTAGACCGTCGGCCCGCACGCATACATCCGCAGCGCCTTGCCATCGGCAGGCTCCAGCGGGTCCAGTTGTCCCGTGAGTGTATTAAAAAGGCGGAGGGTCATCGCTTCGGCGGCCAGTGAAGGCCAAAATCGTCCACTGCCCGGCTCATGTGAGCGCGTCCTGAGCTTGCTCCTGCCCGCTCATTACGCGTAAACATTTTGCCGTCGGCAGCAGATTCGATTGTAGCAGCGCGCCTTCGAGCCCCTGACCTCGCCGCAACGCTTTGCCGGTCCGCTCATCCCACCATCGCCGACCAGCCAACGGCGATCAGCAGCATCAGCACCCACCATCCAAACACCGCAATGTAGCCCGAACTGCGCTTCGTCCCGGCTACGACGGCAATGCCTATGCCCAGCAATGCCAGTCTCCAGATCGTGATTGCGTCCACCCATGTCGCCAGCGTATACAACGCCTTGTTCGTCTCTACCGGGTCGAGAAATGCGCCCAGATTTGTCGGCGCAAAGTTTTTCAGGTTGAACGATTCCGGCGCCATCCCCGAATAAATCACAATCGTCCCCAGAATCGACCTGAAAATCTCTGGTAGCCACGCATAGTAAGAAACGGCAAAAATATCGGCAAACTTTGCCTTGCCGCCAAACCCAAAATTGATGGTTGCCATAAGGATGAGCGACATAAGAGCTACCACTCCCATGGCAAGGACCGGGCCGCCGACAAACGCTCCCTCCGTGGCATAAACCGTGATCTTGTTGCCCATCGCGCGCTGTTCCGGAGTAGCCTGCGCCATCCTCTCCTGCGCCTTCGGGTCCAGCCGAACCTGGTTGTCGATCGCCTGCTGGATCCCGATCTTCTGCGCCATCGCGAAGAAGAAGATGTACGTGAAAAATGCCCCGATGATCAGCGGCAGCCACCAGCTCCTGTTTCCGCGCTTGATGTCTACAAAAGTCTTCGACGGGGCGGTAAACGTGTTCGTCACGCGCTGCCACTGGCTGAGTGCCGGGCCCTCGGGCACACCACTTGCTGCTGCCTCAACTCCAAAGTCGTCCATGATCTCGCCTTTCGATTCGAAGTTTTGCGTTTCGCCTACAACGGTCACTTAATCGCAATCCCGGCTTCGAGGCAAATTGCCTGTGTGCTGGCAACCTCGGCACTATCGGGAATCCGATGCCCCGCGGACGGTTGAACCCCCTGGCGCGGCGCAATTTCCTTTTGCCCGCGATTGTACTCTGGACGCGCGCCCAGAATCGAATGATTTTTCTTCTGGAATGATTGCTCGAATGGATTCGCTTGTGAGCGGCGCCGACGAATTCGCGCCGCCTACGCGCCCTGCGCCTCGACCGGCTCGGCCTTGAGCCTCCGGGGCCTGTCCGCCACCGGCTTCGCGGGCGTGGCCGGCTCTGCCTTCCCCGCCGTCGCATAGCTCTTGTACACGGTGATGTGGAAACAAGCCTGCTTGAACTCCTCTTCCACATCGATCTTCCCTGATGCTTCGAGCCCCATCAGCCGCCGCCGCATCCAGGCCATCTCCGCCCGGCTCAAGCCCTTTTTGGCAATATCGACCGTCGCTCCGGTCAGGTGCGGGCTCACCATGTCGCCTTCCGCCGGCGCTGCATTCCCATTGGTCTGCATCAGCCGCTTCTGGTATTCCACCGTCCGCACCGCCGAGCTCACCTCAATCGATCGATGGAACGCCGCGTCGTGCGCCCGCGCCAGGTCGGCCAGAAACTTTGCCGTCCACGGCCGGCAATAGCGATGATTTTCTTCGAGATCCGGATTCACGGTCAGCGCGTTCGACGCCGGGATTGGCACCAGCAGCTTATCGGCAATGCGCGCAGCCAGGTCGGCTTCGTCCTCAATCCGCTCCAGCCCCTCCGCTTCCAGCCGGTCGTTCTGCCGTTCCAGCGATGCGAGCGATCCGCGTAGCGGCCCCGGCATCCCGCTCCTCGGGATCACCAGCGATGCTTCATCGCCCTCCCTCCGCGCAAGCGCCGAATCCGCTTCCTCGCTGGATTGGCTCAAAGCTGCCGCGCTGGTCTCGTAACCATCGTGCGCCGCTCCATCGTCTGTTCTCTCGGCCTTGGCCTTGTTCGGCGTCTTCCGTTCAACCGCCGCTTTCCCTGCGTCCGCGCTGTCATTTTCCTCATCGGAACTTGTCGCTGGCATCGCCTCGCGCGCTGCACTCATGCGCCGCGATTCGATGCCCTGCGCTTCATCGTTCTCTGTCGGCCCAGTTTCCGGAACTGCGGAGTCTCCTGCCGCTTCGTTCGACTCGGCTATCCGCCTCGCGCCACTGTCTTCCGGCCGCCATGCCGCCCGCTCAAGCCTCACCCGCCGCGCGGAGTGCCGGCGTACTGTCTTCACCACGCGGCGCCGCGGCGCCTGCGCACCCGCACGTTGCCTGAGAATCGCCAGCCCAGCCTCGCGCCCAGCCTCTTCAGGCGTGCGCTTCGTTCGCGTCGAACTTAATCTCGCTTGACTGTTGGGGTAGGTTTTTCGGGGTGTCGCCGCGGTCCGGCCCACATCATGTAACGGGCGATGCGCTGCATGCGCAGTCGTTGCCAGGCCCGGCTTCCGCTGGGTCTTGGCCGATTGGCTTGTCTGGGCGTTTGCTGCGGAAGCCAGTGCAAGCACGGCCAGCGCAACCGCTATGAGTGCGGTGCGGCGCATGAGGGGGAGTGCGGACAATCGAGAGCTTCTCCAGTCTACGTCTATCCGTCTTCTTATTCGAGTGCCTTCGCGGATGCGTGCTTGTCTGATAATTGGACGCACCGGCCGCGCTTATGGGTTGATCGCGGCCCAATCAGTTGGCAGGCGCCGGCGATGCCGCTTGCTCGCCGCCGATCGGCACAATTGGCTTTGCCGGCGGCTTCAGGACAAAGCCCTTCCGAATCAGCGCAAATCCCCCCTGCGGCAACTCCGCCTGCAGCAGTTGGCTCTCCGACCCAGAAAACAGCTCCGTGTCCTCCCCGGCGATGGTCGCCTCCAGGTGGTGCACCGTGATGGGCTTTCCATCCAGCGTTCCCTCCTGATCCGGGTAAGTCGCCAGCCGCACCGGCTCAATCAAACCGGCCTCCTTCGGAACAATCACCCACAGGTCGCGGTTATTCTGCTCCACTGCAATCGCCAGCAGCGTCTCAAGCGCGCCCGCATCAAAGTCCGGCAGAAACACCGCGCCGGCGTGGGCCGCCAGCCGCGTCGTCGAGCTCTTTCCGTTCGCCGAAACATTCAAGAGGAGTTGCGCCGCGTCGGGAGCCGCCACCACGTTTACTGCCTCGCCATTCACCGTGGCGCTCAGAACCACGTGCTGGAGTTGATTGCCGGCGCTCAGTTGCTCGTTTTTTGACAGCGCGTAATCAAGACCCTGCATCGCAACCTTCACCAGCGACGTTGAATCATATCCATCCTTCGTCGCGGTAAATTGGAAGCTCGCTGATCCTACCGTCTGGCCGTTCTGCGCGATCTCGAAGTTGCCGGACTGAGACGCACCCACGGCAGGGAATCCAACCAAGGCCAACAAAAGAACTCCCGCAAGCAAGAAGCAATTCAATCGACGCACGTGTCTATCCATCCTTCATCAGAATTAGACACCCTTTGCGCCGAAGAGTTACTCCGCCCCGTGTCGCTAGCCCTTCTTCACTGCGTGTCCGCCAAACTCGTTGCGCATAATGGCCAGCATGCGGTCGGTAAAATTGTTTTCCTCGCGTGACCGAATGCGCCGCATCAGCGATTCGGTGATGATGGGCGCCGACACATTCAGGTCGATGGCCTCGATCACCGTCCAGCGGCCTTCGCCGGAATCCTCGACAAATGCTTCGAGCCCCTCCAGCGTGGGATTCTTGGCCAAAGCATCGGCAGTCAGATCCAGCAGCCAGCTGCGTATCACGCTCCCATAGCGCCAGATCTGGGAGATCTGCGGCAGGTCCAGGCTGAATTCCGCTTTCTTTTCCAGGATCGTGAAGCCCTCCGCGTACGCTTGCATCATGCCGTACTCGATGCCGTTGTGAATCATCTTCACAAAGTGGCCTGAGCCCGCCGGGCCCACGTGTCCCCATCCCTTATCGGCCGCAGGCGCCAGCGTCTCGAAGATCGGCCGCAGATACTCCACCGGCTCCTTGTCGCCGCCGACCATCATGCTGTAGCCCTCTTTCAACCCCCACACGCCGCCCGACGTTCCCACGTCCACAAACTGGAATCCCTTTGCGGTTACCTCCGTGTGCCGCCGCATCGAGTCCTTGTACATGGAGTTTCCGCCATCGATCAGAATGTCTCCGGGATTGAGCAGCGGCTCCAGCTTGGCAATCGTGTCATCCACAGGTTTGCCTTGCGGCACCATGATCCAGATCGCCTTTCGGCCCTTCAGATTCTTCGCCAAATCCTCAAGCGAATTGACGCCCAAGTTTCCCGCCGCCGTCAGCCTCGCAACGGCGTCAGCGCTGAAGTCGAAGCCCACGACCTGGTGGCCGCCCAGCTTCAGCCGCTCCGCCATATTTCCGCCCATCTTGCCGAGCCCGATCATTCCCAGTTGCATAATTCCTCCCTCGCCGGTCCTTGATTTCAAGCCCCGCGCCGCACGATTCTTACCCGTTAAATTGTGAACTTGCCAACTCGCCAACGTGCCCTTGAGCGCATGCTAACCTGCCGACGTGCTAGAAAACATCCAGCTTCTCCAACTCCGCCCGCAACCCCTCCGCACCTGCAAATCGAATCGCCACCATTCCCGCCGCCGCTGCGCCGTCCACATTCTCCTGCCGGTCGTCGATAAACAGCGTCCGATCCGGCGCCGACCCCAGAATGTCGAGCGCCCGTCGGTAAATCGCCGGATCAGGCTTGCGCAGCCCGACGTAGCAAGAGCTGAACGCTACGTTGAAATAGCGGCGCAGCCCAAACTTGCTGAACCGGAAATCGTTGGTCTCCCGCGCCTCGTTGTTCAGCGCGCCGACCAGATACTTCTTGGATGCGGAAATCTCCTTGAGGATTTCGAGAGCCCCATCTTCGAGCAACTTTGACTGTGCCAGAATGAATTCGAAGAACTCGTCGCGTGAAAAACTCCGCGCCTCATAGAACACCACCGCGTCCAGGTACTCACTCACATCGATCTCGCCTCGCTCCCATGCCGCATAGACCTTCGCATTGCGCACTTCGAGCTCCTGCGCATCCAGCCCGAACTTCGCAGCCGCTGCTGCGCGCTCACCGTGGTCCCATCCATTGGTCAACAGCACTCCGCCAACGTCGAAAAGGATCACGTCGAAGGGGAGCATCGGCGACTCTTTCCCGCGCTATGCGCGTTCTTGCCTAAAGTGAGGAAGACTTGCGGCATCGAAAACGATCGGCCTGAATTCGATTCGCCGGCCGTCGCAAATGCTCCAACCCAGACAATTCCACCCGATCCGGATTGCATTCCGATGAAAATGCTTGAAAACGTTCCGATATCAAGTTCGGTGTAATTGTCCTCGATCTACACCCTTCGACGGATCGCGCGCCCGCTAACTATCGCGCGTACTTGGCTTCGATCGCGAGCACTTTCTTGAACCGCCGCTCGAAGCGGCTTTCCTGCCCTTGAAACTTTGCTCCGATGAACGCGTGTGTCAACTCAAATGCCAGCGCTGAGCCGATGATCCGCGCCCCCATCACCAGCACATTCATGTCGTCGTGCTCCACACCCTGGTGCGCCGAATAAGTGTCGTGACAAATTCCCGCGCGAATGCCCGGAATCTTGTTCGCCGCCACGCAAACGCCTACGCCCGAACCGCAAATCAAGATTCCTCGCGGCGCCACGCCCGCCTTGATCGCCTCGCTTACCTTCTCCGCAAAATCGGGATAGTCGTCCTCGGGCTCGTATTCACAAGCCCCCAGGTCGATGACCTCATGCCCCGCCGCCGACAGATTTGCGCGCACTTCTTCCTTCATCGCAAATCCGGCGTGATCCGAACCGATAACGAGTTTCACAAGTCCCTTTCGCAACGGTGGTCGGCGGTCGGTGCTCGGTCTCCCGGCCAATCAAAGCTTCGTCGTCGACAAAGCAGATTCGGCACAAAGGGAACCGACCACCGTTCACCGTTCACCGTTCACTGCTTTACCAGCTTCTTCGCTCTCGCCGCCACATTCTCCGGCGTGAATCCCAGTTCCTTCATTACCACCGGCCCCTGAGCCGACGCGCCAAACCGATCCAGCCCGATCACGTCGCCGTTCGAGCCCACATACTTCCACCACCCCAGCGTCGCGCCCGCTTCAATCGCCAATTTCGGCACGTTCGCCGGCAGCACGCTGGCCTTGTACGCGGCCGTTTGCTCCTCGAAGATCTTCCAGCTCGGCATGCTCACCACGCGCGCGCTGATTCCCTCCGCCGCCAGCAGCTTGGCCGCATCCATCGCAGGCCAAACTTCCGAGCCGGTCCCAATCAGAATCACCTGCGGGTTCGCCGCATCCTGCAAAACATACGCTCCCTTGCTCACGCCCGCCAGCACATCGGTCTTCGTAGCATCGATCACCGGCACATCCTGCCGCGTCAGCGCAAAGAAGCACGGTCCTGTGCGCTCGAGCGCCAGCCGCCAGCAAGCCGCCGTTTCGTTCGCGTCGGCGGGTCTGAAATCCGTCATGTGCGGCACTGCGCGCAACGCCATCAAGTGCTCAACAGGCTCGTGCGTCGGTCCGTCTTCGCCCACGCCGATCGAGTCGTGAGTGAACACAAACAGCGACGGCGCCTCCATGATCGCCGCAATCCGCAACGCGGGCTTGGCATAATCGGAAAACACAAAAAACGTCGATCCGAACGGCCTCACCCCGCCGTGAACCGCCATTCCGTTCACCGCCGCGCACATCCCCAACTCGCGCACGCCAAAAAACACATTGCGTCCCGCCGGATCGGCGGCAAAGTGTGCGCTGTTCTTGAAAATCGTCTTTGTCGACGCCGTCAGATCCGCCGCTCCGCCAAAAAGTTCCGGCACGCTGTCAGAAATTGCGTTCATCACCACTTGACCCGCGTTGCGCGTAGCCACAGGCTTTTCCACTGGGAAACTTGGAATCGTCTTCTCCCAACCGGCCTTTAGCTTTCCCGCCTGCGTCCGCTCAAACTCCGCCGCCAACTCCGGAAACGCCGACTTGTATCCGGCGAAGAGCTTGTTCCACTCCGCCTCTTGTCCCGCGCCGCGCTTCTCCGCCTCGCGCCAGTTCTTCAGCGCGTCTTCCGGCACGTAGAAGTTCTGGTCCTCAGGGAATCCGAAGAACTTCTTGGTCGCCGCCGTATCCTCCGCGCTCATCGCCTCGCCGTGAACCTTGTTCGTTCCGGCTTTCGGACTGCCGTAGCCGATCACTGTTCGCACCGCGATCAACGATGGCTTATCCTTCACCACCTTCGCGGCCGCAACCGCTGCTTCAATCCCATCCAGGTCGTTACCGTCCATCACGCGCTGAACATGCCAGTTGTAAGCCTCGAAGCGCATGTACACATCTTCCGTAAAACTCCATTCCGCAGGCCCGTCCAGCGTGACCAAATTGTCGTCGTATAGCACGATCAGCTTGCCGAGCCCCAGAGTTCCGGCCAGCGAAGCTGCCTCGTGCGAAATCCCTTCCATCAAATCGCCGTCGCCGCACAGTACAAACGTGTGATGGTCAACCACATTAAACCCTGGCCGGTTATACGTCGCCGCCAGATGCTTCTCCGCAATGGCCATGCCCACGCCCATTCCAAATCCCTGCCCCAGCGGCCCGGTGGTCGCTTCCACGCCGTCGGTCAACCCGTACTCTGGATGCCCCGGCGTGATCGATCCCCACCGCCGAAAGCTCTTCAGATCGTCCAGCGTTACCTTGTAGCCGCAGAGAAAAAGTGTCCCGTAGAGCATCGCCGACGCATGACCGTTCGACAGCAAAAACCGGTCACGGTCTGCCCACTTTGAGTGCGCCGGATTGTGCTTCATCAGCTTGTGAAACAGCAAATAGCTGATCGGCGCGCAACCCAGCGGTGCCCCCGGATGCCCGCTGTTGGCCTTTTCCACCGTGTCGAGCGCGAGCAAACGCAATGTATCGATCGAAAGTTGGTCGAGTGAGAGTGAAGCAATCCCGGATGCCATAAAGTCTTTGAATTTCCTTTCCCTGAAGCGCCCAGCGCGCTTGTCCAATTACTTTGAATGCGCTTCAACCTTGACCTTCACATTGTATCCAAGCCAGCTATCCGATTCCTGCCAGTGCATCGTCCACTCCAGCTCCTGGCTACCCGCCGCGGGCTTGATGTCGGCACTGAATCCCGCGCTGCCTAAACCCCGGCCCAGAGCCTTGTTCACAGTCTTCCAACCATCGTCGGTCCACGTCACGTCGAAGAAACGATCATCCAGAATCCGCAGTGTACTTCCCGCATCCATCCGCTCAATCGGCCGTATGCGGCTATATATCTCCACATCTCGCCTGAGTTTCTTCCGTCCTTCCGGTTCGCAATACCGCGCATACACAGGGTCGATTCGGTCGAACACCTTCCCGTCCACCGCCGAGCGCAGCAACTTCAAATACTCCGCATGAGCCCATACCAGCGGCACTGCCGACCCCGCCGGCTCGCCCTTCTTCAAACTCCGCTCCGGCCGGTCCGCTTCATCCCACACCTGCTCCGGAAGCAACTGCCCGCAGCTTGAATACCCCTCATACGTCTTGATCAGCGCACGGATGTCGTTCCCCGCCGCAAGCTCGCGATGCGCGCGCTCTCCCGTCAGCAGCGGCCATACCCGCCCCTGCCCCCATCCTTCATACGGCCCCCCATCCGGCCGTTGCCCGTAACCGTCGAAGTTGTACCTCAACCACCCCTGCCCCTGCGGCAACTCGCGCTTCAGCACGGCGTCCACCACCTTCAGCGAATCCGCAATCAGCGGATCGTCCGCACGCCGCACGCCGTATCGCACTAATTCCAGGAACCCCGCATCGATGATCTCGCGCGCTTCAAACTCCGTCTGTGTTCCCGGCGGCCGATTCGCAAGCTGGATCATTTCCTTCCCGCAGCCCTCGTGTGCGTAGGCTTCGTCGCACTCCGGCGGCCTGATCCGCATATAGTGCCGCTTCACGTCAGCCAGCAGCACTCCCTCGTTCGTCACCGTCCAGTCTTCGAGGTGTCTTTCAATCCAATCAGCAAACTCCTCCAGAAACTCGCCCAGTTCCGCTGCCTCATGCGCCCGCGCCATCTCTGCCGCGCAAATCAATCCCCCAATCACCGCCGCCAATGTCGAAGGCGAGTACCCCGCATTCTCCTCCCAGCGCTCCTGGTGTGTGATCGGCGCTTGCCGCACCAGGCATCCCGCTGCTCGCTCCACAAACGGAAACATGTGCAGCTCGCCGAGCCCGCCCGCCTTCCACAGCCTCCACGCCAGGATGATCGGAAACGCCACTTCGTCGAGCTGCTTCCCGCTCCAATACGGAGTGCCGTCGATCCAGAAGTTTTGTGCGAACCCTCCATCAACCTGCTGAGTGCACGCCAGGTACACCAGTGCCCGCCGCGCCGTCTCCGCCCGTCCGCATGCCAGCAGAGCCGTCGCCGTCTGCACCATGTCGCGCGTCCAAACCAGGTGGTACCCGCCCAGATCGTCGTCGCCCTTCACCTGCCCCCAGGGAATCGATGCCGACGCCACAAACGCCCCTGAAAACATCTTGTCCTCGTGGGCCAGCAGCACCGCTTGGCTCGCCCGCATCAGCTTCCCGCCATCCTGCGCCTTCGCCGCCAGCTCATCCGGTCGCGCTGCCCGCTTCCACTGCTCAATGAACCGTTTCTTCTGCTCCTCGAACGGCACTGACAACGCGCCCATCGTCTTCTGCAGCGCAGTGTGATGTCCTTCCCCAATCCCGATTGCCAGCGTGAACTCCCGCACCGCCATTCCGCCAACAACCTTCGCCACAACCTCGCCGGCGGCGCCTTCCCGCGCGTTCCGCAGATCGTCGATGCACCCCAGGTCGATCTCGCCCATCACCGCCAGGTTTCCGTTCGTCGCCGACCCAAACTCCCAGTTCATCTTCATGTTCTGCATCAGGTCCTGCCATCCGTCGCTCGCGCCAACAAAACCGCAGCTCATCCGCGTGAACCCGCAACTCGCCGTCATCACCAGTGACCACCCATTCTTCCAGGCCAGCAGCACGTTGTGCCCTGCCAGGTCCAGCGCCCGCGCCGAGTTCCCCGCCCCGCCTCCATCAAGATGCGGCGCCAGCAGCGCATACAGCTTCAGCCGCGGCATCAGGTCATCGTGCGCCTCTAGTCGTACCCTCTGCAGCACCACACCGTGGTGCGGATCCGAAATCATCTCCTTGGTCAGCGTGTAGCGCCCGTCGGGATCGCGGTTCACATACCGCACCCCCAGCGCATCGGCATCGATGTACTCGAAGCTCGTCTTCATGTCCCGCTTCTCTTCGTGGACAAACGTCTCCCCGTCGGTCAGCAGGAACTCCATGTCCCGTACCTGCGCGCGATCGATCGTCGGGTGGTAGATCTCGTTCAGGATTCCATGCGAGCATGTGAACCATATCCGGCTCGATCCCGAATACGCCGTCACCACCGCGTCCTTCACGCTCGAAGTCCAGCGCGGCTGAAGCCCCGGGTTGCCAAAGGCCTCGCCCTGCTGCTCAAGCCACCGGTACATGGGCTGATCGCTCATTCTCGCTCACTATTTCCGGGTATGGGAAAATGGAAAATCAAATTCAACTAGGGGAATGCTCATTCGAGGGCCAATGCTTGTTTGAATGCCGGGAAAGCCGCGCACCGCTCTCAGTTTTCGACGTTCGCCGCCCGTATGTGGATGCTAAATCCTTCGCCCCACCCACGTTGTCAACGTAAATTCAAATCGTCCGCGGATCCTGGGGTCCCCATCCATGGCGTTCGCCGCAGCGGACGCCATGGGTGGGAAAGCACGACCCCCACCCAACGAGTCTTTAACTGATCCGCTGACTCGCTCCCTAATCCCTGATCCCTATCTTCCCGCCGTCCTCGCCCTTACCAGCATGTACTTCACTCCCGCCTCCAGCTCCGCCGGCGTCACATCCTCCACCACGCCCGCGTCGCCAATCCCCACCGGCAGTACGAACCGCCTCACCCCGCCCACATTCTTCTTGTCGCGCCCCGTCGCCGCCATCACCTTTGCGGCCGTCACCTTCAACTTCGGCCATGGCCCGTAGCGATAAATCAATTTCTCCATCCGTTCCATCTGCCCGCCGGTAATCGTTCCCCGTCTTCGCGCCACGGCCAGCGCCGCCACCATCCCCCACGCCACAGCCTCGCCGTGCAGCATCGCCTTGTACCGAGTCGCCTGCTCCAGCGCATGCCCCACCGTGTGCCCGAGGTTCAGGATCATTCGCAATCCGCCCTCGCGCTCATCCTTCCGCACTACATCGGCCTTCATTCGGATCGACGCCGCAATCACCCGCTCCAGAGCTTTCGGCTCGCGCGCCAGAATCTCGTCCGCGTGCTCCTCCATAAACCGCACCAGCGCGCGGTCGCGAATGAATCCCGCCTTCACGCTCTCCATCAATCCTGCGCGCAGCTCGCGATCGGGCAGCGTCCCCAGCACGCCGATATCGGCAAACACCGCACGCGGCTGATGAAAATTCCCTACAAGATTCTTCCCCTCGGGCAGGTTCACGCCCACCTTCCCGCCCACGCTCGAATCGACCTGCGCAAGGAATGTCGTCGGCACCTGCACATAATCAATTCCGCGCATGAACGTCGCGGCCACAAATCCGCCCACGTCACCCACAATTCCGCCGCCAAAGGCGATCAGCAGCGATCCGCGGTCGCCGCCCGCTTTCACCATCTCGCGCAGCAGGCGTTCCACGCTCTTGACTGTCTTGTGTTGTTCGCCGGGAGGCAGAAAGAGCGTTACCGGCGCTTCATCAAACGACCGAAGAAACTTCTTCGACCACAGCGCCCAGATCTCCGGCGACGTCACTACAAACACGCGCCGCGCCTGTCCGCCGTGGCGGAGCAATCGTCCCATCGCCCGCTCAATCCGCGGCGCAAGCTCCTGGAGCAACCCGCTCCCCGCAAACACGTCGTACTTCGCCGATGTCGTCTCTACTCGTATCGTCTGCACAATGACTTCAATGATAGAAGACCGACGCGCACCCGACGCGGTCTTGTAACGCCGGCCTCCCGGCCGGCTGTCGTGCGGGCGTCTTCGCCCGCACATTCCGATTCACGCAATCGGTGCTACACTTTTTTCGCCAACCCCGGAGAGCCCCTATGCGCCGCGAACTCGCCATCGCTTTCATGGCCCTCCTGCCCGTTCCCTTCGCCGTCGCCCGGCAGATCGCTCCACTCACCGACGAAACAGCCCCGACCCAGGCGAACGAGCCCGTGTACAAAATCGGCGGCCACATCAGCGCCCCTCGGGTCAGGCATCGCGTCGCCGCGGAATACACTGACGAGGCGCGGCGAGCCAACTATCAGGGTTTTTGCCTGATTGGCCTGGTCGTGAATGCTCAGGGAGACCCCATGAATGTTCATGTTGTGCGAGCGCTAGGCATGGGATTGGACGAGAAGGCGATCGAAGCGATCCGGCAATACAAATTCAAGCCCGCAATGAAGGACGGTCAAACGCCCGTTCCTGTCATGATCACCATCGAGGTCCACTTCAGACTCCATTGATTCGTGCTGAAATCATGCCGATTTCCGGGCCGCGAGCTCCTCGGGAAAGGCCGCGCAGCAGCCGAGATCGAGGCGGCCGGGGCTCGCCCAAAAAATGGCCGAGCGGCCCGGAAAACCTCCAGCCGCCTTTCTGCCCACTGTTCACTGCTCCCCGTCCACCGCCCTCATTCCCGCACTCAACGACCCCGCCGCGCACACCACCAGAATCACGCCAATTACCACCAGTGAGAGCGTCACCGGCACATCGACCCATTTGGCCGCCAGCATCTTCAGCGCTGCGAAGGCCAGCAGCGCGCCCAGCCCGTAGTGCAGATACTTGAAGCGCTCGAGCATTGCAGCCACGCCAAAATAGAGCGAGCGTAGCCCAAGAATCGCTGCCACATTCGACGTGTACGCCACAAACGGATTATGCGTAACCGACAGCACCGCCGGAATGGAATCCGTCGCGAACAGCAGGTCGGTCACTTCGACCGCCAAAATCACCGGAAGCAGCGATCCCTTCGCCGGTTGCAGTCGCACAATCCACTCCGGAATCGCCGCGCGTGGCGAGCCTTCGCGCACCAGCCGCCATGCCGCGTACAACAGAATCAATCCGAAAATCCAATTCACCCACTCGAACTTCTTGAGCAGCGTCACACCCAGCGCGATGAACGTTGCGCGCAGCACAAACGCGCCCCACACGCCCCACTGCAAGGCCGTGTGCTGCCGCTGCGTGCTGATCCGGAACCCCTCAAACAGCACCAGGAAGACGAACAGATTGTCGATGCTCAGCGAAGTCTCGATCGTGTATCCAGCGACGAACTCGAGCGCTGTCTGCTTGCCCATCGCCATGGCGATCCAGCACGCAAACCCCGCGGCGGCCAGCGCCAATCCAACCGTCACCAACCATACAGAAGCCTGTGCATGCCGCGACTCGCGACGGTGGCCAGGCAGCAACGAGTCCACCAGCAGGATTACGGCGACCACTGCGTGGAAGCCCACCCACCATGCCCACGTCGCGCCCCATATTGTCGCGCCCCAAATTGTCGCGCCCGCAATCATAGCTGGATGCTACAGCATGCCCGCAGCCTTGGAGCTTCCTCAAAATCCCACAATCCGAGCCACAAATCCCACCCTTTGCCACGGCCGCATTCAATCGCTGCCACCAACCCACGCGTACGTGCATCCTTTAACTAGGGTGGTAAAAACCGGGGGCACCGAAAGCGTGAACCTCTCCGAGAAAGGATTTCCGTGAGCGAAGCAACGCAACACGATCCAACCGCACCCGTGCGCGAAGCCAACTTACCGCCGGCTCGCCGCCCGCGCGTGGTCATCGTCGGTGCTGGCTTTGCGGGCCTTAACGCCGCAAAGGGGCTCGCGCACTTGCCAGTCGACGTGACGGTAGTCGATCGCAGCAATCACTACACCTTCCAGCCGCTGCTCTACCAGGTCGCGCTGGCGGTGCTCTCTCCGGCCGACATCGCTCAGCCCATCCGCTCTATCCTGCGCCGCCAGCGCAACACCCAAGTACTGATGGATGAAGTCGTCGCCATCGATGCCTCCGCGCGCCAGGTTACGCTCGCCGGCGGCGCAAGCCTCGACTACGACTACCTCGTCCTTGCCACCGGCGCCACCCACTCTTACTTCGGCCACGACGAATGGGAGCCGCTCGCGCCCGGCCTCAAATCCATTGAAGACGCTATCGAGATTCGCCGCCGCGTCCTGCTGGCCTTCGAACTCGCCGAACGCCAGATGCTTGAGCAGGGCTGGCACCCTCCCCTCAACTTCGTCATCATCGGCGGCGGCCCCACCGGCGTCGAATTGGCCGGCGCCATCAGTGACATCGCTCAGCTCTACATGCGCCACGATTTTCGCCACATCGATCCCGCCAAAAGCCGCGTTCTCCTGCTCGACGCCGGCCCGCGCGTGCTCGCCGCCTATCCCGCCGATCTCTCCGCCAAAGCCGAAGCCACGCTCAAGCATTTGGGTGTCGAAGTGCACACTAAATCTCAGGTAACCGGCATCGGCCCTGGGTGGGTTGAGGCCAACGGCCAGCGCATCGACGCCGCCGTCACTCTCTGGGCCGCCGGCGTTTTGGCCTCGCCCCTCGGCAAGATGCTCGCCAAGCAAACCAATATCCAACTCGACAAACGCGGCTGCGTCATCATCGACAACAAGCTCAACCCCGCCGGCCTGCTGAATGTCTTCGTTCTCGGCGACCTCGCTCACTTCGAGCAGGACGGCCATCAAGTACCCGGCGTCGCCCAGCCCGCCATGCAGATGGGCGATCATGTCGCCAAACTCATTGCTGCCGACCTCGCCGGCAAGCGTCGCACGCCCTTCCGCTACTTCGACAAAGGCGACATGGCCACCATCGGCCGCATGTCCGCCATCGGCAATGTCGAGTGGCCCTTCAAGGCGCACATGAGTGGTTTCCCGGCTTGGTTCATATGGGTCACCATCCACATCTTCTTTCTCATCGGCTTTCGCAATCGGCTTTCCGTCCTCGTCAACTGGGCCTGGACCTACTTCACCTTCACGCGTGGCGCACGCCTCATTACCGGCGACCAGACCCTGCCCGGCTGGACGGAGCAAACCGAAGCCGGCCCCAGGAACACCAACGCGGAGGATCCTTCACCAAAGGGCGGCGCCAAAGACGCCGACTAACGCCATTTCTTAAATACTGTCATCCAGAGCGGGTCCGGAGCGCAGCGAGGGACGAGTCGATTGACCCGCATTCGCTTTTCCTTTCTCCACCCACCACCACCAGGAGCACCTTTGATTTTCCAAAAGGTTGTCCATTCGATCAGGACCGGAGAAGTTCTTTGTGACGAGCAGTAACCCGGGAAATCGAATGGACCACCCCAAGAGCGCCCCATGGACGACCGTGTGTCGAGAGTGCCCGGCCCGGATAGTGATCAACAAGGGTCTGCCCTTGACGGCGGTGGCCGATCTTCGCTCTGGATGACAGACTTGTTTTTAATTCGAAGTTCGGCGGACGGTGTTAGCGCGCGGCTTCGGTCAGGATCTCGGTGTTCTTGCTCATCTTCGCGGTGCGCTCGATCTTGTCCCAGTTGAAGGGCTTGCCGTCGATGGCGCGCTTGAGCGTCTTGAAGAGGACAATGGAAAACACCTGCCGGTAGGCGAAGCGTTGCAGCCAGATGTGGAACAGCAGCCAGCCGTCGCCCTTGTTGGAGGGATGGCGGCGCTCCAGGCTGAATGCGGCTGTCGAAGTGATGAAGTCGATGACCAGGAAGCCGAGGAAGTAGACTACGAGCTTTTCGAAGCTGGCAGCCGAAGCTGCTTCGGGGTGGTAGTGCCGGTTGACGAGGAAGTTGACGATGCCGGCCACGAACATGATGTCAATGAAGGGCGAGACCAGCGGCAGGAGCATTTGGAAGATGAGGATGTTGGGCAGCGCGAAGAGGCCCATGGCCTTGTTGCGGACGAAGGCGGCGCGATGCTTCCACACGGCCTGGAGAGTGCCGAAGGACCACCGAAAACGCTGGCGCATGAGGCCTTTGGCATTGATGGGCGCCTCAGTGTAGGCCAGGGCGCGGTCCTCGTAGTCGACTCGTAATCCCTGTTCGAGAAGGTTCATGGTGAGGTCGGCGTCCTCGGCCACAGTGTTGAGCGGATAGCCACCGGCCGCCTTGACCGGCGCGGTGCGCCACGCGCCGATGGCGCCCGGCACAACAGTCACGACGTGGAAGAGATCGAGAGCGCGGCGCTCGAAGTTCTGGCTGGTGATGTATTCGAGAGCCTGCCAGCGGGTCCAGAGATTGACGCGGTTGCCGACCTTGGCGTTGCCGGCGATGGCGCCGATTCTGGGATCCTCGAAGTGAGGAATCAACTTGGAAATGGCATCGGCGGCGATCACGGTATCGGCGTCGATGCCGACAAAGATCTCTTCGTTGATGCGATCGAGCGCGTAGTTAAGCGCCGCAGCCTTGCCTGCGTTGCGTTTGGTGAGGACCTGGACGTGAACCGCGGCGATCTCCTTGGCGAATGCCGTGGCGGCCACCTCGGCGGTTCGATCCTGCGAGCCGTCGTCGATCACAATGACGCGGATGTTCTTGTAGTCGGAGTTGAGGACTGAGCGGATGGTACGGACGATGACCGACTCCTCGTTATAGGCCGGGATGAGAACGGCCACGCGAGGGTTAAACCTGGGCGAGGCCTCGCGCTGCGGCTTGACGATGCGGTCGATGAGGGCGAAGAGTCCCACGATGATGAGGCGCGCGCTCATGAGAATGTCGCCGACAAAGAAGACCATGACGATGAAGTTGCCGATGATGTCGACCGCAGAGAAGGCGATGGAATCGGGGATGGTGCGAACGCTCTGCCAGAAGGTGAGGGGCGGCATCGCTTCGGCGGTGGTCTTGCCCATCAGGGCCGAGACCGGAACGAGGGAGTAACCGTGGGCGCGAAGGGCATCGATAAGGGGGCCAAGCGCGGCGACCGTGGCCGAACGGTTTCCGCCGCCGTCGTGCATGAGGATGATGGAGCCTCGGAATTGCGGCTTGGCCTTCATGGTTTCGAGTTGGGCAAAAACCGACTGGATAATCTCAGACGTGGTTTTTCGGGGGTGTTCATCCCAGTCGTCGGTATCGATTTTGCTCCCGATGATGGTGTAGCCCATCTGCTGGATACGCCAGGCAGGCGCGGCTTCGTCATCGGTGTCTGGCTCTTCGTCGATGTCGTAAGGCGGGCGGAAGTAAAGTGGCTGCACGCCGAGCTTGCTTTCGAAGAGGCGCTCAGTAAGAGTGATCTCCAGATCGACCTGGCGCGGCGAGATTTCGCTGATGTCGGGATGCGTCCAGGTATGGTTGCCAATCTCATTGCCTTCGCGGACGATGCGCTGCATGAGGCCGATATGCTCGGCGGCCTCAGAGCCGATAGCCATGAAGGTGCCTTTGACGTGCTTGGCCTTGAGAATGTCGAGAATCTTCGGTGTCCACTCGGGATCGGGACTGTCGTCGAAGGTCAGCGCAAGCTCGTTGGGATGATAGCCGTATTGCTCGACGGTATAGGGATGGGGATAGACATCCATATGCTCGTCGTCGATGAGTTTCTTGCGCGGGTCTGGCTCGTCAGTGTCTACGTCCACCGTGCGCTTGCCGGGTTGCGGCAGCCCGGTGATGCGCAGAATGTCGCCGTCGCCTTCGGTATCTACATCATGACCGGGCTGAACGCTGCTCAGAGCTTCGAGCGCGGCGGGATCGCTGGGGTGGTCCCAGATGCTCCACAACGAGGAGTCCTCTTCGCCAAGACGCCATAAGGCGAAGGTCTGCAGGCCGAGCTCACGCGCGGCACGCAACTCATTGAGGACGGTGACTGCATCGAGAAACCACACGACGTGACGCTGATTATTGTCCTCGTCGATGTACTCGAAATGCGGATTGAGCGTGTCGTAGTCCAGGTCGAGATCGGCGTCGGCGTCGGAGGCGCGCTCCCATGTATCGGTAACGGACAGATCCTCGGTATCGAGAACCTGCGGCTTGGGGTGGAGGCGATCTTTTGGATTGGGGATGGAAAGCGTCCAGTCGTAGCCGTAGTTTCCGATGGCGCAGATGATTTTTTCCTTGGGAACGATCTTGAGGACGCGGACCAAATTGCCAACGAACCACTGCTGGCTGGCGATCGGCCCCGGATTGCTCGTGGTCTGATGCTGGTCGTAGTTCATCAGGATGATGCCGTCGGAGTTGGCGGCGATGGCCTTCAGGTCCTGGTCGCCCGTGGCTACGGCCACATTGACGTAGAGGCGAAAATTGCGCGGGTGCATTTCAGCGTAGAGCGTCTGGATGAACTGAAGGTACGCCGGCTCATCCGCGTCGGGGATGCTCTCAAAGTCGAGCGAAATTCCGCGATAGGCCGGGTAAGTTGAGAGGAAGCTCATGATCTGCTGGAGGAGAGCCGCGCTTTTGTCCGAATCGCCGAGCACGTTTCCGACGCCGGTATCCCACTCCTGAGTGTGCGGATTGAAGTTGTTGATGGCGGGAAAGACTTCAGTATCTTCTTTGGCGGCCTGAATGACTTTTTTGACTTTGTTGAGGTAGTCGGGGTCGCGCACGGAGCCGCCCTCGACGACCGGATACTCGCTGAGGTTGTCACCGCTCATTGCCATCAATGTGCCGTCGGGCGAATCGACGTGCAGCCACATGGGAAAGAGCATGTCGAGCTGGTGGATGTGTTCTTTGAGCGAGGAATAGCTGGCCGGATCGTCCTGCACGTAATAGGCGGCGCGCAGTCCTTCACCGGTATTGAGAGTGATCTCGGAGGGCTTGCGCGCGGTCTTGCGGCGCGCGGGGTGCTGGTTCTTCCCGTTGCGCTCCAGAATATTTTGCCCGGGGAGGGCCCGAAGGTTGTGCTTCGGGTTGGGAAGCAACAATTCGGGGAGTTGCTGGTTGCGGATCACATTAAAGATAAAGCCGATGACTACGAGGGTCGAGATGACGGCGACCGCGTCGATAATGCGGCGGAGGCGCTTCCAGCGCTTGCGTTCCGGGTCGAAAAAGATTTGTTGGCCGGGCATTTTTGTGCTGTGAGCGCTCCGAAAAACCAGCGAAAAAGGCGGTCGCATCCTGCGAATGCGACGGCCTTGGCGGGGAACCGGCAAGGGCGCGGAATTCCTGGACGTGCCGTACGCTGTACATTAAAAATCGTATGGAAGCTGGCGAAGAGAGTCAATTGGCGGCGCAGAGTCCTCAGGGTGCCTGCAGGGGTCGAGCGCTTGTGGCGCTGGCTATCGTTCTGGCGCTTTTGGCCGGCCTGACCCTGCGACTTTGGATGCTGCGGAACGTTTTCGAGGTCAACGGAGACTCGCTGGTTTACGGCGGACTGGCAAAGAACCTTCTGCTGCATGGGCGATACGACCTGACAACGGCGAGCGGAAAGATGTATCCGACGCTGATACGGCTGCCCGGCTATCCGATTTTTCTCGCCCTATGCTTCAGCCTCTTCGGGATGGAGAATTATTATTCTGTGGCATGCGTGCAGATTGTGCTCGACCTGCTCGGCGGCCTGCTGCTGGCGAGCTTTGTGCGGCGGATCGCACCTGCCGGGATGGGTCGGACTGCCGCGCTGGCAACGCTCTGGCTGGCGGCGCTATGCCCATTTACGGCCGCGTATACGGCTGAACCGCTGACCGAGACGCCGACATTGTTTGCGCTGGCCCTGGGCCTGTGGGCGATGGCGCGATTCAGGGACGAGCCGAGCTGGGCCAATGCGCTGTGGTTTACTTTAGCTGTGAGTTACGCCGCGTTGTTGCGGCCGGACGGAGCGCTCGCGGCGGTTGCCTTTGCACCTGTGTTGCTGGTTGGTTTGCGGCGTGGCAAAGGGCAGAGCGCGATTCCGGTGAGCAAGCTCGCGCGGATGGCGACGGTTTGCGTTTTGCTGGCGCTGGCTCCGTTTGCGGTCTGGGCGGCGCGCAACTGGAAGGTGTTTCATGTTCTTGAGCCTTTGGCGCCGCGACTGGCCACCGATCCCGGCGAGAGCTCGAACCCTGGATGGGAGCGGTGGGTAAAAAGCTGGTGCCTGGATTACATTTCAACCTACGAGATTTATTGGAATGTGCCAGGGGACGAGCTCGATGTAAGGCAGCTGCCGAACCGCGCATTCGACTCGCCTGCGCAATACGCCGAGACAGCAGCGCTGGCGGCGGACTACAACAACCACGGCGTGGGACTGACGCCGGCGATCGACGCGCGCTTCGGACGGCTGGCTGACGAGCGGATCGCAGCCGATCCTCTGCGATCGCATGCTTGGCTGCCGCTGGGCCGCGTGGTGGATATGTGGCTGCGCCCGCGCGTGGAGAATTTGGATATCGATCTGGATTGGTGGGTCTACTCGCACCATCGCAGGGAGACAGAATTCAGCTGGGCCTATGCGGTGTTGAATGCGGTTTATCTGATCATAGGAATCGCCGGGCTTTTCATGCGGCCACGGTTCTGGCTTGCGATGCTGGCCTACATGCTGCTGCGCAGCGCGCTTCTGCTGACGATCGAAGCGCCGGAGACACGCTACACGCTGGAGTGCTTTCCGATGTTGTTTGCGGGAGGCGGGGTCGCACTTGCGTGGGCTCGCCAGAGGATTTACTTGTTGAAGCTGAAGGCGCCGCTGGGCAAGGCCTGATTCACTTTGATACCGGCGTAATGGCAAGTGCGCGTGGTGCCGTCTTTTTCATCGAAGACCTGCTTGAGGCTGACGGCGCGGGCCGTGTCGAGCCAGATGGTGACCTTGGGAATATTCTGGCGGACGGTAGCGTCCTTGGCGACCAGTTCGAGTTTGTCGGCCTTGATACCATCGATGACCTCGGTGCCGACGTACTTGAGGGTCCATTTCTCTTCAAGGTCGCGGCCACTGGCGCCGAAGCCAAGCATCAGATAGCTCTCGTATTTTCCTGCCTGCGTGTAGGTTCTGGCATCGCTCTCTTTGCCGGAGTCGGACTCGCGAAGAACGCCGTTGGAGAAGATGTAGGCCTGGGCGGCGGGACGGTCATTGTGCTGAGAGATGTGTGCCGCCATTTGAAAGTGCGTGCCCTGGCGCTGGTAGTACGCTGTGCCGGTGAGTTTATCCGTGTCCGGGATGGGGTCGGTCTGTACGGTGTCAAACTCGAAGCTGGCTGTGGTCGTATGAAAGTTTGTCGCAGCGGCATCGAGCTTAGCCAGCACGTCGGCAAGATCCTCGGCGCGCAGCGCTGAAATGGGCATCAGAGCCGCGACAAAAACAGGAATCAAGACAGATTTCGATCGTAGATGCATGCGCTTCCTTACGCTGTTTGACTCACGAACGGGCACTTGGGATTCCTCAAAAAGGAATTATCGGTGCGCCCAGATCTTCCATGTAAGGTTTCCCTGGGCATCGCGAGCGGTTTCCCAGTGTTGAACATAAACATCGTCACCCGTGACAGGCTCAACGGTTTTGCGCAGAATCCGTTTCACTTCCCGGTCTGAAGCGCCGGGCGGAACGTTGACATCGGACGCTTGCACGGTGATGATGACGCCGCGTCCGCTGGGAACTACCTGGAAAGGATGACTGGAGGCGCCGACGGATGAAGGAGTAGCGCCGTAATCCCACAAGTGCGGGGTGATGAAGATGAAGAGCAGAATCAGCGTGACCATGATGTCGTAATGAAACGACCCGCGGGAGTAGGTCCAGTAGAAATAGCTGCGCAGGATCTGCTTGAAACCACGTTTAGGCTCAGTGGCTGGGTTGCTCGAAGTGGATGATGCCGTCATCTCTCTTTAGTAATTCTATCCATTCCACCCATATATGGGCGAAGAGGCTCGGGAATAAGTACGGAGCCGTCGGCCTGCTGGTAGTTTTCAATGATGGCGAGCCAAGTGCGGCCCACGGCGAGCCCGCTGCCGTTGATCGTATGCACGAACTCAGGTTTGGCCTTTGCGCCCGCCGCGGCGGAGGGACGGTAGCGGATGTTGGCGCGGCGCGCCTGAAAAGCGTCGAAGTTGGAGCAGGAAGAGATTTCGCGATAGAAGCTCTGGCCTGGCAGCCAGACTTCAAGGTCGTAGGTCTTGGCAGAAGAGAAGCCGGTGTCGCCTGTGCACAGCAAGACTCGCCGATAGGGTAAGTCCAAATGCTCCAAAATCTCCTCGGCGTCGCGGGTCAGGCGCTCGTGCTGGGCATCGGATTCGTCAGGCCGCGTGAACTTGACCAGTTCGACCTTCTGGAACTGGTGCTGGCGGATGATTCCACGCGTGTCTTTGCCGGCCGCGCCCGCTTCCGCGCGGAAACATGGGGTGTATGCGGCGAAGGAGATGGGCAGGCGCGCGTCGTCAAGGATCTCGTCGCGATAGAGATTGGTGACAGGGACTTCTGCTGTGGGGATGAGCCAGTGGTCGCTGTCTTTGTAGTCGCCGCGTGTGGCAGCGTCCGCATCAGCGTCGGAGCAACGAAACAAGTCCTCGGCAAACTTGGGCAACTGGCCCGTGCCGAAGAGCGATTTGGAATTGACCATAAACGGCGGAAGCACTTCGGTGTAACCGTGCTGGCGCGTGTGCGTATCGAGCATGAAGCTGATGAGAGCGCGCTCCAGCCGCGCGCCGGCGCCCATGTAGACGGCAAAACGAGCGCCCGAGAGCTTGGCAGCGCGCTCAAGATCGAGAATGCCGAGGGCTTCGCCGATCTCCCAGTGGGGCTTGGGCGCAAATTCGAATTTCTTCTGCTCGCTCCAGGTTTTGACGGTTTTGTTGTCGGCTTCGGAGAGGCCGGCAGGGACTTCGTCGCGAGTGAGGTTGGGAACGCGGGCAAGGGACTGGCGCAACCGCTCGTCAAGCTCGGCGGCAGTTTTGTCCAGCTCGTCGAGCTTCTCTTTCAGCGTGCGCGTCTCTTCCATGACGGCCGCTGCTTCGTCGTTCTTTCCGGCCTTTTTGAGCGCGCCGACCTGCTGGCTGAGTTCATTGCGGCGGGCTTTGCACTGCTCTGCGAGAGTGATGGCCTCGCGGCGGCTACGATCGAGAGCGAGGAAATCTCCGAGCAGAGCGGCGGGATCGGCGCCCCGCGCGCGCAGCCTTTCTTCAACGAATCCGAGGTTGGAACGAACGAATCCTAAGTCGAGCATTCTGGAACCAGTTTACAGCGTTGAGTGGTCTCAGATCGTCAGCGCTATCTGGTTGGGGTGTCGCTATTTGAATACGCCGGTTGAGCGATCCAAAACGGGTGACGAATCGGCAAACGGGAAGCTGCGTTCCTGCGTGCGCCAAGATCGCGAAATGCAACCGCGGATGCCTCGACTACGCAGGCCGCGCTAATCGCGGGCTGCTTCGCTCAGATTGGATGAAAGCGGCGCAGCTTCCAGATACGTGCTCAAGGCACGCAGAAGGATAGGAGGAAGGTGCGCGATGAAGACCCCCGTAGGAGTAGATCTTCACCAACGATTCTGTTACTTGACGGCGGTAGATCCAAGTGGGATGTGGGTTCGTCAAGTGCATCTGGTGAACTGAAGAGCGGCGTTGCGGGCGTGGCTGGGAAGTTTGGCGGCCTGCGTCACGCGGTGCTGGAGATAAGCGGATTTTTTGCCGGCGCTTGCGCGGACGGAGTGGTCGCCAGTTGCGATCCGCGAGTCCGGCTTCGCACGGTTCCTGAAATTTCTTAGGGGAAGACGCCACGGGCGCGGCGAACCTTCGGCTTTTCTCTCGCATCCATTAACAGAATCAACGAGTTAACCATGAACCAATCGATGAATACCCTGTCGTCTCGTCGATAAACATTTTCGCCACGAATTCGCCTGCAACCCCAGGCACTTTGTTCCCTCATTCCCTGCTCTTACGGCCCCAGATACAAGCTCACGCCGGGCGGTGCAAAGCTCAGCTGCCCGGTCTTGGGATCGTAGTCCAGGTTCAGCGCATCGCTCTTGCGTCCGTTGATCAGCACGGCCACGAGCAAGCCGTTGCCATAAGGCCCAGCCAGCGCAATCGTGTGGCTGCGGATCGGGCCATAGTCGTTGTCCGGGCTCGTCGGGCTCCAGTCGTCCTGGAAACGTTTGAAGGGGTATGTCGAGTACTGTTGCGGATGCTGCTGCCAATTCGCGTCGTGGACCCATACGCCGTAGGCCCTCGCAAGATCGTTGGCCTCCAGCGCGCCCATGAATTTGTTCACCGTGGAGCGCCCGAACATATAGCGCTGCCAGTGCCATGGCCAGTCCACAGGCCGGCTGGCCACCAGCCAGTAAACCACCAGCAGCGCGAAGAGCGCCGCCGCGCTCAACTGCATAATCAGCTTTCTTCGTTTTGCTCGCGCAGCATCGAACTGCGGAGCATCGAGCAATGTCATAAGATTCGTCCTTCAAATCTCGATAGGTTGCGAAGCCCTCAAACCGTCAGCAACGTCTTTCCAATTAGACACCGTACCCCTGTTCCCTGTTCCCTGTTCCCCGTTCCCTGTTCCCTACTCTTCTCTGCTATAAACTGTCCGGCTCTTCTCCGCGTGTCGCTCCAGCCCCAACTCAATCAGCTGCGTGATCAGCTCTTTATACTTCAGCCCCGACGCCTCCCAAAGCTTCGGGTACATGCTGATCTGCGTGAAGCCAGGCATGGTATTCACTTCATTCACCCAGATGCGCTCCTTGCCGCCCGGCTCCATCAGAAAATCTACTCGCGCCAGGCCAGACAAATCGCACGCCTTGAACGCCGTCACGGCCATCTCGCAAATTCTTTTGCTTTGCGCCCGCGAAATCTTCGCCGGAATCACCGGCACCGATCCCTCCGCCAGGTACTTCGCCTCGTAGTCGTAGAACTCCTTGCCGGGAATGATCTCTCCAACCACGCTCGCCTTCGGCTTGTCGTTGCCCAGCACAGCAACTTCAAACTCCCTCGCGCGCGCAACCGCACTGCCTCGCGCAGCCTTTCCTCCCACGCCTTGCTCCACGATGAGCTTGCGGTCGTACCTTGCCGCCAGCGTCAGCGCCGGACCAAGCTCGGTGCGATCGTGCGCCTTGCTGATGCCGACCGATGATCCAAGGTTCGCCGGCTTCACAAACACCGGATACCGAAGCGCCCTTTCCACAGCCGAAATCGCCTTGCGAGGCGATTTCTCCCAATCCGATCGGAGCAGCGTGACATGTTTCACGATCGGTAGCCCTGCCTGCGCGAAGAGCCGCTTCATCGCGTCCTTGTCCATCCCTGCGGCCGAGCCCAGCACGCCCGAACCAACATAGGCAATACCCGCCAGCTCGAACAGTCCCTGGATCGTGCCGTCCTCCCCGAAAGTGCCATGCAGCACCGGAAAAACTACGTCGATCGCTCTCTCGCCCACGCCCTGGGACGCCGGTTCCGGCATCATCAGCGTTGGAATTCCTTCATGGAGCAGTTTCGCGCCCGGCGTCGCCTCTGGATCGCCTGCTCGGAGCCGCCGTCCTGCCACGCCGGCGTCGCCGTTCAGCAAGCTGCGCGCGTCGGCGGCCGCAAGCCAGCGCCCTTCCTTGGTGATTCCTATGGGAGTTACATCGAACTTGTCGCGGTCGATTGCCCCTAGAACCGAGGCCGCCGACAGCAACGAAACCTCATGCTCGCCGCTCCGTCCGCCAAAAAGAATTCCCACGCGCAGTTTCTTCGCCATGTTTCCTTTGAAATCGCTTTTTTGTTTGTTGAGATAGCCCGCAATTAGTGTAGAGCCCCGCGGCGAGCCTTGTTGCATGGGTCACTCCGTCAGCATCCGCCGCGCTGCGAATGTTGCCACTTCAACCCGGAAATCGTTTTCCGCGATCCAGAGTGGGAATGACGGGATAAATCAGCCCGTTCTAAAGGTCGCACTCACCGAAAGTGTTATTTCCATCCGCACCCGCCCGAGTAGCATAAGTGCAAGACATTTCACCAGCTTACTTCCGATTTCGCCTCCTCCCGGATCATCCGGCGGCGTTGGATGGGCCGGGTGACCACCACAACGGCAATACGTTTGCGAACGCAGAAAGAACGCGACGGCAAATTGAAGCTCTTAGAGCCAAAACGCATTGTTTTCCCGGTTGCAATTTTCTTGGCAACCGTCGTCGCGGCCTCGGCGGCCCCGCCTGCGCCTGCGCCTGCGCCCGCGCTCACGCTGCACGCCGCGGCCACCCTCACCAATGCCCAGGCTAGCCAACACCTGCCCGTTGCCTTTGAAGCAACCGTCACCTACTTCCGTTCATACGACAAAGACCTCTTTGTTCAGGATGGCAGCGACGCGCTTTATGTGCATGCCACCACAAAACTGCAGCTCGTTCCAGGTGATCGAGTCTTGGTGCGTGGAACCACCCATGAGAGCTTCAGGCCTTATGTGAATAGCGAGCAGATCACCGTCGTGGGCCACGGCGAATTGCCCAAGCCCGTCCAGCCCACGTTCGAGCAGATGATCCGCGCTCAGGCCGATTGCCGGCTTGTCACTGTGCGGGCCTTGGTCCGATCCGCCGATTTTGTGCCCGACCCTCGATCCCCGATTGCGGCCGGGTATCTGCGCATGATCGTTGACGGTGGGCCGGTAGACGCCAACGTCGACACCGAAGATGAGGCTGCCCTCAAGACCCTGCTTGATGCCGAGGTGGAAATTACCGGCGCGGTCTCCGGGCACTTCGACAACAAAATGCAATTGACCGGCATCCTGCTTCATGTTCAGTCGCTTGCCGGGATCAAGATTCTCAGGCACGCCTCCTCCGATCCCTGGTCGCTTCCGGTTACGCCTATGGACCGCATCGTCACCGGTTATCGCCTGAACGATTTCTCCCAGCGCATGCATGTGCGGGGAACCGTCACCTATTACCAGCCGGGCACGGCACTGGTAATCCAGGACGGTTCCAGGAGCCTCTGGATCAACACCGAGAGTTGGAACCCTCTGCATGTGGGTGATGTCGCCGATGTGATCGGATTCCCGACCGTTGAAGATGGCTTTCTGAAGCTCAACCGCGGAGAAATCCACGACACTCTTGTGCAGGCCCCTGTAAACCCGGCGCCCTCTACTTGGCGTGACCTTGCCCTCGGCGGCAACGACGGCCACAGTCACGTCTTTGACTTGGTCTCCGTCGAAGGCCAGGTAGTGACCGAGGTTCGGCAAGCCACACAAGACCTCTACGTGCTCGAATCCGATGGCCACCTGTTCTCCGTCATCCTGAGTCATTCTGCTTTGCAGGGGTCGGCTCCGGTTCCCCCCATCAAGGGTGTTCCGCTCGGCGCGCGCATCCGCGTCACTGGCATCTGCATCCTGGCGGATGCCAATCCCTTCAACGGTGAAGTGCCGTTCAATATCCTCCTTCGCGGTTTCGATGACATCGTGATCGTCGCCCAGCCGCCTTGGCTCAATGTGGGTCACCTCATCGCAATTGTCAGCATCTTGCTGGCGATGGTCATCGCCCTTGGCTTCCGTGCGTGGTTCATGGAACGAAGCAACCGGCGTCGCATCGGCTCACTCGCTTATGTCGAGCGCCGCCGCAGCAAGGTTCTTGAAGACATCAACCATTCCAGGCCCCTCGCCGAAATACTTGAGAGGATCACGGAGCTCGTCTCGGTCCGTTTGAATGGCGCGCCCTGCTGGTGCCAGGTTGCGGACGGAGCCACTCTGGGCAACAGGCCGGTCGATCATCAGTCTTCATCTCTCCGCTTCGTCGAGAGCTCCATCCCCGGGCGCTCCGGTCCGGCTCTGGGCTCCATCTTCGCCGCTTTCGATGCTCGCACCAAACCCGATGCCGTTGAAAAGTCGGCCTTGGCCATGGCCTCCGAATTGGCGACCCTGGCCATCGAGACTTCGCGCCTCTACTCCGATCTCGTGCACCGCTCGGAGTTCGATCTCCTCACCGACGTGCAAAACCGCTTCTCCATGGAGAAGACGCTTGACGCGATGATTCACACCGCGCGCGAAACCGCCGGAATTTTTGGGCTGATTTACATTGACCTGAATGAGTTCAAGCAGGTGAACGACCTGCACGGTCACCTCGTCGGCGACAAGTACCTCCAGGAAGTCTCGCGGCGCATGAAGCGGCAATTGCGCCCCTGCGACGTGTTGGCGCGCTTGGGCGGCGATGAGTTTGCCGTTCTGGTTTCTGAAGTCCGCAACCGGGCCGAGGTAGATGAAATCTGTGCCCGGCTCCATAGTTGCTTCCATGAGCCCTTCATTGGGGACGGGTTCTTCCTCCAGGGCACGGCGAGCTTTGGAGTTTCTCTCTACCCTGAAGATGCCGATACCGCCGACGGCCTGCTGCGCGGGGCCGATGCCGCGATGTACGTAGCCAAGTACACGAGGCTGTCTAATTCCCGCGCTGGCGACGAACAGTCTGAAGACGAACTAGCGTCCAGGGCCCGCTCCTAGAGCCGCGGTCGTACCTTCCTGCAACTCCTTGGCCCGCCATGTTCTCCTCCTGAATCGTTCATTCTTCTCCACCCCCTGCCGATAAGGGTCCATAGGGCCGGTTCCGTGTCATCCAGCTCTCTTGAGCCGCGATATGAAGTGGGTGGTTCCCTGGTTTGCGATGCTTTCACTGGGCGCTCCCGGTGCGCGTCCGCAGCCGCCTGCCCAAATCTCAACAGCGCACGACGCGGCAACCCTCACCAACGCCCAGGCCAGCCTGCACCAGTCCGTCTCCTTTGAGGCAACCGTCACCTACTACCGCTCCTATGAACGGAACCTGTTCGTCCAGGACGCCGATGCGGCGATTTACGTGCACCCTCCCCTCCCGTATCGGCTCGTTCCCGGTGATCGTGTCCGTGTCCGGGGAACGATGCGTGAGAGCTTTCGCCCTTACGTCGAAGACGCCACGATTACACTCCTCAGGCACGGCGAAATGCCCAAGCCTGTGCACGCCAGCTTCGACCAGATGATCCGCGCCGAGACCGACTGCCGGCTCGTCACCGTGCGAGCCGTCATCCAGTCCGCCGACATCGCGCCCGATTCGCAGGCGCCGGTCTCGACCACCCAACTGAGCCTCCTGTTGGCCGGGGGCCATGCCGCGGTCACCATAGACAGCGACGACCCTTCCCGCCTCAAAGACCTTCTCGATGCCGAGGTTGAACTCACCGGCGTCCAATCCGGCGTTTTCGATAACAAGATGCAACAGACTGGGATCCTCTTTCACGTCCAGTCTCTGGATCAGGTGAAGATACTAAGACGCGCCGCTGTCGATCCCTGGTCGATCGCCATCACGCCCATGGACCGTGTGCTCAGCGGCTACCATGTTCGCGATGAGAGCGACCTCCAGCGCGTCCATGGAACTGTCACCTACACTCAGCCCGGCGGCGCCCTCGTCCTTCAGGACGGCTCCAAGAGCATCTGGATCACCACCGACAGTTGGAGTTCGCTGCATGTGGGGTATGTGGCCGACGCGATCGGATTCCCCGCCGTCGAAAACGGCTTCCTCACCCTGACCCGCGGCGAAGTCCGCGAGACATCCACGCAGGCGCCCGTGACTCCCTCGCTCTTCACCTGGCGTCAACTAGCCATGGGCGGCAACGATGGTCACAGTCACGTCTTCGACCTGGTTTCAGTGGAGGGCCAGGTGATGACGGAAGTGCGCCAGGCCACCCAGGACGAGTATGTTCTTAACTCCGACGGTCACCTGCTCTCCGCCATCATTCGCCACCCTGGCCCGATAAACCTGATCACCCTCGCCCCGATGCGCGAGATTCCCGTAGGCACGCGCATTCGCGTCACGGGCATCTGCCTGCTTGCTGACGCGAATCCCTTCAACGGCGAGGTGCCCTTCAATATCCTCATGCGCAACGTCGACGACATCGCAATTGTCGCGCGGCCGCCCTGGCTGAATGTGCGCCACCTGATCTTGATTGTCGGCCTGCTGCTTTTGGTCGTAATAGCCGTGGGTCTCAGAAGCTTGGCCATCGAGCGGCGCGTTCGACGGAGAACTGCGGCGCTGGCCTATCTCGAACAGCGGCGAAGCCGCATCCTTGAGGACATCAACAACTCCCGTCCGCTCGGCGAGATCCTCCAATGCATTGCGGAGGTGGTGTCGTTCCGCCTGCATGGCGCCGCCTGCTGGTGCGAGATAGCCGATGGCGCATGCCTCGGCAAACGCCCAATCAAACTCACTTCGCAGAGAATCGTCCAGCAGGAGATTCCCGGCCGCTCGGGAGCAGCGCTGGGAACCATCTTCGCTGCTATGAACCGGCTTACCAAGCCCTCCGCGGAGGACGATTCTGCCCTCGCGCTCGGAGGCGGTTTGGCGACTCTGGCCATCGAGACTTCGCGCCTCTACGCCGATCTCGTGCATCGCTCGGAGTTCGACATGCTCACCGATATTCCAAACCGCTTCTCGCTGGAAAAACATTTGAGCGTCATGATCTCTGAAGCCCGCCGCTCCGCCGGTATCTTCGGCTTCATCTTCATCGACCTCGATCGGTTCAAGCAGGTCAACGACCAATTCGGCCATCAGGTGGGCGACGTGTACCTGAAGGAAGCTGTCCTGCGCATGAAGCATCAGCTGCGGCCGGGCGACACTCTGGCGCGCCTCGGCGGCGATGAGTTCGCGGTCGTCGTCGCTGCCGTCCACAGCCGCTCCGATGTCCAGGTGATCGCGAACCGCATCGAGCACAGTTTCGACAATCCCTTCGCGGTGGGTGGGCATGTGGTGCACGGCTCGGCCAGTGTTGGCATCGCCCTCTACCCTGAGGACGCTGATTCCGCCGACAGCCTCATGAAAGCTGCCGACGCCTCCATGTATGCCGTTAAGCCATCCCGGGGCCACGGCAGATCCGCCGCGTCCGATGCCACCGCCTCGGATCCCGAGTCAAGAAAATGCGCATAAGAAAGGCCCGGCTTTTGGCCGGGCCTTGAGTTGTTAACCGTTCGGGATGAACCAGCCTTATTCGGCCGCCATCTCCTCGGCTTCGCCTTCCTGCCGCATCAGTTCCAGCTCGCGCTCGGCGGCTTCGATCTCGGCGT
>CAYOVE010000001.1:0-87156 GCA_964407295.1 uncultured Occallatibacter sp. | reverse complement strand
GTTCGCGCCGTTGCCGGCCGCGTGATGCCCGTCGCCGGATCGGTTCTGATGTCGTTGCTGCCGGCAATCTGAAAGCTGAACGCGGGAACGCTTCCCTTGGGCGTGCTCTCGGTAAAGACGCGCGCCGGCAGGAAGCCCTGAATGGGATGCAGACGGAAACCCGTCTCGTAGCGATGATGCTTCAAGCTCCAGGTGAAGACGCGCACTTCGTTGAAGTCGAAGGGCAGCCCCGATTGAAGCGGGTTGAGCATGGTCAGATATTCGGGAACCATGTGGTCCGGCGCATCGGATTGATCGTCGGCCACCTTGGTCAGGATCCACGCGCCCACGATGCGCTGGCCCTCGGCGTACTGGGCAATATCGTCGGGCACGTCTACATCCAGGCGGCTGGCGAGCAGCCAGCCCACGCGGCCTTGCGAGTCGCGCGCCAGCCACCAGTCTTCCATGACGGGCGGCTCGGGCGCTGCGGTGGCTCCAACATCCGGCGGCGCAGCGCCGGGCGTTGGCTTCGCGGGCGTCTTGCCGGGCGTTTTGGGGCTCTGGGCGGAATTTGCCGTCTTGGGCAATGCCGCCGGCGCAGGCGCCTCCGCTGGATTCTTGAGCGCCGAAGCCCGCGCCAGCAGTTGCACTTTGGCGTTGCCGGCGAGCAGGTAGAAGCGTGGCGTTTCGCGCCCCGGAAGCAGATGCATGGCAAGGTCGTCGCGCAGCGTAGCCGTTACTGCCGCTGGATCGTCCTTGTGCTGTTTGCTGAGGTCCGCGAACCCGTTGTACGTCTGCTCGTCGATCACCGCGCGCTCTTCAATCCAGCCGATCTGGTTCTTGTCGGTCTGGACCTTCAGAAAGCGCTTGGCACGATCGAGCACCTCGAGAGGCTGCCCGTTCACAACCTCGCATACGCGGTTTGAGACCGGAGCAACGCGGTCGTGCAGATAGGTTGTGCGGATCGAGACGTACACCATGTCGTGGTGTTCGTGCCGGAATCGCGCGCAGCCCGCGGCGAAGATCAGGCAGCACAGCGCAGCCAACTGCAGCGCAAGATGGATTGGGTTGCGCCGGAGAGAGCAAACGGGGAGGATTGGCAAACGAGTGAGCACAGCTCGTGGCGTTCAAGTTGAGGATAGCATTTCGCGCGCTGGGACGCGCGAGTGGATGGCGAACAGCGAACGGTGCGCGTGGGCGGTGAACGACGGCAGTGGGCGGTGGGCCGACCACCGATCACCGTTCACCGTTGTTACGGAAGGGCCGCGACGGCAACAGCTCCAACCGGATCGGTCCCGGTCTTGGACTGGATCGCTGAGGTCAGCGCCCCGGAGCTCATCGTAAAAGCATCGAGGTCGGGATCGCCGCTGGAGGTCGTTCCGCCGGAGGCGATCGCGAGCACGAAATTGCCCTCGGAGTCCTCGGCCAGACCGTCGGGATAGATACCGGAATCAATCTTGCTTCCCGATGCGATGGAATAGGTTGTTCCCGATGCGGTGATGGGGAACCAGGCAACGTTGCCCGTAGACGTGTCGCCCTGACCATTGGCGACGTAGACGTATTCGCCATTGGCGATGGGGAGAATGGCGAGCGGTGACAGGCCGCCACTGGCGATCGGCGAGCCGGTAATCTGCGAGGGCTCGGCGCGGGGTACGGCGGTTCCGAGCGAGCTGTAGTTGAAGACGCGCAAGCCGCCCGTCGAGTTGATGTTGGTTTCGCCTATGTAGAAGACGCGGCTGGTTGGATCGACAGCCGCGGACAGCGCCGAGCCGTTTGAGTTGGCGAGCGGTATGACCGTTGCCGTAGTTGCGATTGGGTTCGCGTTGCCGGAGGTGAAGGGAACAACGATCGTCCCCGCGCTGCCGAGCGCGACGATCAGGTTGGCGCCGTCGGGAGAAAGGACCATCCCATTCAGCGACGCGTTGGTGATGCCGCTGTAGGTCTGGCTGGGCGCAGCAACTCCCGATGGGCCGTTGTATAAGCCGGTAGAGGAATCGATGGGAATTGCATCGATCACAGGGTTGTTGGAAGTTAGCGTAGCGTAGGCATCGATGAGCCAGGAACCGTCGACGATCATGGCTGCGGGGGCGTCACCGTAGATCGGGTTGTTATTGTTCGCGAGAGTGAGCTCGCCGCCCGATCCGATGCTGTAGAGATAAATGCCGTTCACGGTACCGACGTAAAGGAACGCTCCATTGGCGGCGACAGCGATGGAAGTCGGCGCGGCGGAAAGCGCGTAAGGGCTGCCCGTGACATTTTCGAGTGTGCCCGAGGAAATATCGTAAGCCGCAATCTGCTTGGTCGTCTGGTTCAGCACATAGAAAACGCCGCTGGATTTCGTGGTGGGCGTGGTGGTGGTGGTGGTGGTCGAAGGAGGAAGATCCCAAAAGCCTTTGCAACCGGCGAGGAGCGAGGTGATGACCAGTCCAATTGTTGCCCAACGCACGCTTTTCATCTTCATTCCTCGCACATGCCCATCCCTGCGCTCATTGGTTCGCTGGAATCCTGAAAGAACTCTGCTCAAAGGGTACCGCTTCGTTGTCCGCTCTGTCTTGCCGCCGGCTCAACACGCACGAACGGCGCGGTACTTTCGGCAGTCTTCAGCAGATAGACGCGATCAGCCGGGATTTCGCTCTTTGCCGAGGCCAGCGCGGTGATTACTCGCGAGCGGCGAGCAGCTCGGGATCGTTGTTGCGCACATTTCCCACCCGATCGCTCACAGGCCAGGAGACCATTTGCTCGGCTGGAAACGGCCGCAGCAGGTCGACAGGCAGGCGCTCCGGGGCTGCGGGCTCCAGCCAGCGGCTGTAATTCTTCGGCTCCAGGATGACCGGCATGCGGTTGTGAATGGGCTCAAGGACTTCATTGGCGTCGGTGGTCAGAATGGTGAACGTTTCAAGAGCCGTCCCGGGCGCTTCACCTTCTTTGGGACGCCACCGTTCCCAGAGCCCTGCAAAGGCGAATGGGTCCCCGCTTCTCAAGCCGATGGCGAAGGGCTGTTTGGTTTTGGCGTCGCGCTTGGCCCATTCGTAAAAAGCATCGGCAGGAACCAGGCATCGCCGCTTCCGAAGCGCTTCACGGAAGGCCGGCTTGTTCGCGACCTCCTCTGCCCGCGCATTGATCGTGGAGTAGCCGATCTTCGCGTCTTTGGCCCAGAATGGCACCAGGCCCCAGCGCAGCAGCGCAAACTCCCTCGCTCCCGTTTCCTGGCCCAGACGCACAACTGGCTGCACACTCTGCGGTGCAATGTTGTAACTGGCAGGGAAAGTCGGCAAATCCTCCAGGTCCACTCCGAACCAATCCGCAAGGACCTCGCGCGTGGACCTGCGCGCAAATCGTCCGCACATAAGGCCAATGATACGGCTCTTTTGATGTCAGGTTCTAGTTCGGGCGGTCGCCGGATGCGGCACGGCGGCGGAAGCGCTCATCCACCGGTTGACGCCCTTGAAAGCCGGCTTCAACGGTGTGCCAGTATTCGATTGCCGGCTCACCCATCCGCCAGCAGAGCAGCACCACTTGATCGTCAACGCGGCATGGAAAATCGAGCAGACCGGCATCGAGGTCCTTGACCTGGACGCCGATCGCATCGATTTCAGCGATGCTTTCGCGGACCTGTTTCATGAGCTCTTCCATCTCCGCGCGCTGCCTGGCGACGTTGGCAGAGTCGATTTTCATTCCACCGGAGAGAAAGATGCGCTGCGTCAGGCCATTGAGATTGGACTCGACGGATTGCGCTGAACCACGGACCTCAATGGCCCGCTTGAGCAGGGATTCCAGCACCGGGAGCAGGGATTGCGCTTCGTCGAGAGTAAAAGTCTTCATGGAATGAACCCTTGATACAGGATACGACGAAACGACAAAAGCGGAATCGCCGGTTCGTTGGGTCGCGAAGACGATCATGTGTTGGCCGATCATCCCCCGGAGCTGCGACGCGATGCCTACACCATTGGGGCAGACGGAAGGGATCGATTTTGATCCTATTGGCTAGCGTTTTGAGGCTATGGCAAGACGAAGAAGCGTCGCGCCTGCCCTTTCGATTCGCGCCAAACGGCGGAACGCTCCTCGCGGCTGGCCGTTCCGTCGTGTTGAGGGGATCTGGAGCCAACTATCCTGGAGATCTACAGCAAGATGAATGCAACTCGCGGAAATTCCAGAGATTACCAAGTAATAAACCGGAATGGTTACGATCGCGGATTACCGGGGCGCAGAACTCATGACCATTGTGCCGTTGACACCCACCGGCTTCTCTCCTATCGTCAGAACAACATTGTTATTTATGATCTCGTGGGCGTCTTAATTTAACGCCATTTTCCAGTTGAAGTTTAGAACTCATGGTATTCATCGTTAGGGTCCCTGTTTTTCATTGGAGGTTGCCCGATAGGCAACGGACGAACGTGCTGTGAGGGATCGTTGGGCGCGACGATCGAAAAGATTCCCTCAAACGGCTATTTTGAATAGCCGCGCAAGAGGCGTAATTCCCAACTCAATTTTCTGGCTGCTAAACGGACAACCGCTCAGGCGGAGAGTAGGATTTTCTTTTTCATAACAAACAGGCTTGCATCCATCGCGTCTTTTGAGCGTTACAGACCGAACGATTCTCTGGCAGAACGCGAATATGCACTCCTCAAAGTTAGCTTGATTTCTTGAACAAGACTGCACTTCGAGAAAGAGGCCTTGGTGAAATCGCTCCTGCTGATTCTGACTCACATTCAGAATTCCAAAGCGCGCTCGACCGTCAAGATGGTTCTTGAGAGTGCAGGCCACCGAGTCATCGAGGCGGCTGGGATTGCACAGATCAACTCCCTCCTGTGCAATGGGCTTGATCCCGATCTGCTGCTCTGTGACAGTTCGCCGGTCGAGGCGCCGGAGGTATCCCCACTCCGTAACTTACTTGAATTCGTTCCCGCGGAAAGAATTTGCCTGATCACGAAATTAGGCGGAGCGGAATTGCGCAAGGAAGCCGCCGAGCTCGGCATCCAGCACGCACTCACCTTGCCGTTGACCCGCGATGACGTCGAGAAGGTCATCGAATCGATGACGGCCACCCCGCAGCGGATTGCCGCGCCTCCCGGCCTGGCCATCGATTCCGCGGTAACTGCGACCGCGAACGGCCATTCGCATTCGGCGCAGATTCCCGAAGACATGCCTGCCACGCCTTATATTGAAGAGCTGGGCGGCAGCAATTTCTTTCTGGCGGCCTCGCCGCAGATGCTCGAAATCCACCGCCAGGTCAAATTGCTTGCGGATATCGATGTCAATGTATTGATCCTGGGCGAAAGCGGCACGGGAAAAGAAGTCGTTGCGCAGCTCATCCACAAGAATTCTCGGCGGTCGCCGGAGAGATTTCTGAAGGTCAACTGCGCCGCTCTGCCGGCGGATTTGCTTGAGAGCGAGCTCTTCGGCCATCGGCGCGGCGCCTTTACCGGAGCCATCAACGACCGGGCGGGAAAATTCGAGCAGGCGAATCGCGGTACTCTGCTTCTTGACGAGATTGGCGAAATTGACGTGCAGATGCAGGCCAAGCTGCTGCACGTTTTGCAGGATGGGCAGTTTGCCCGGCTCGGCGCCCAGGAAACGACCAAGGTGGACGTCAGGGTTGTTGCCGCGACCAATGTTCCTGTGGAATTTGCGCTCTCCGCAGGGACCATCCGCGAAGATCTTTATTACCGCCTTAGCGTTTTCACCATCAAAGTTCCACCCCTTCGGGAACGGCGCGAAGAGATTCCCTATCTCATTGAGGAATTTATTCGCCGCTCACCGGCGGAGCTGGTGAAGGGTTTTGGCAGCAGCATTCCGTCCCGGTTGATGGATGCTGCTCTCCTCTACGATTGGAAGGGAAACTTGAGGGAGCTCCGAAACTTCGTGACCAGGACCATCGTTATGCGCGACACAGATGCCGCGACCGGGGAACTGGAAGCGAAGGCAGCTTCATCGGACGCGGCTGCTGGACAAAATGAGCCTGTCGATGAACCCGTTCCATGCGTGGGCATCCGTTCGGTGGTTCGCGATGTGAAGGCGCGGACCGAAGCGAAGATGATCCAAAGTGCGCTGGAAACTTTCGGATGGAATCGCCGCCGCGCCGCGCAGCATCTCGGTATGAGCTACCGCGGTTTGCTCTACAAGATCCAGGAGCATCACCTTCGACCATGGTCGGCCGCGGATACCCGGCAAACCTTACAGAAGACCCGATCAGCCAGTAAAAATGCGGTCTAGCTGACGAGCGTAGAATCAGGGAAAAGCAATTCAGCTCGCTGCCGATCCGCTCTGATGCGGTGGGCCTGCGAACGTCGTGATCGATCATTCTCTCCGTTCTTTTTGTCCGCGCGATTCTCGCGGCGGATTTTTCCTCGAAATCTGTGACAGACCTGGGTCACCAGGATGCGCGCCTCCTCGTTCCCCGGCAGAGTGCACTGCCGCAGCCGGCGCGTGAGTTAAGCTTCAAATGGGCGCGAGGGGGAGCTGTTCATTGACGTCTTCGGCAAGCATGAACGAACTGAAGCGCCGCATCGAGACTCGGGAGTCGCGGATCGGAATCGTCGGCATGGGTTATGTAGGGCTGCCTCTGGCGCTTCTATTTAGCGAACAACGATTCCCGGTGACCGGCTTCGATATCGATGCCCGCAAGGTGGAGAAACTCAACCAGGGCGGCTCGTATATTTTGCGAATTCCCGCGAACCTGATTCAAAAAGCGCGGGAGAATGGGTTCAAGGCCACGGCGGATTATGGCGCGATTGCGCAAATGGACGTTGTCATCTTGTGTGTGCCGACGCCGCTCGACGAATACCACGAACCGGACCTTAGTTACGTTTGCAATACTGTGCGAAGCATTGCGCCTCACCTCCGTGAAGGGCAACTTATTGTTTTAGAGAGCACAACTTATCCCGGTACAACCGAAGAAGTTATTGTCCCCCTTCTCGAACAAGGGAATCGAGCTGATCTCCGCCTGGCAATGGACGATGCCAGCCACGGATTTTATGTAGCGTTCTCTCCTGAGCGGGAGGATCCTGGAAACGATTCGATCGATCGGCGCGATATCCCAAAAGTTGTCGGCGGATGCGGCCCAGCGGCAGTTGAACTCGCATCGGCGGTATATGCGTCCATCTTCAACCGCATCGTTCCCGTCTCTTCGCCCGCAGCGGCTGAAATGACGAAGCTCCTTGAAAATATCTATCGCTGCGTAAACATCGCGCTGGTCAACGAGTTGAAACAGCTTTGCATGAGAATGGGAATCGATATTTTTGAAGTGATTGAAGCGGCCAAGACAAAGCCCTTTGGATTCCAGGCCTTCTATCCTGGCCCAGGTCTGGGTGGGCACTGCATTCCCATCGACCCGTTTTATCTTTCCTGGAAAGCCAAGCAATTCGACTTCCGAACGAAGTTCATCGAGCTGGCCGGCGAAGTGAACATAGCCATGCCCTATTTCGTCGTCGACAACATCGTTGAGGCCCTCAGCCAGCGCCGCAAATCGCTTTTTGGTTCGCGGGTGCTGGTTTTAGGACTGGCCTACAAACGCGATATCGATGACCTTCGCGAGTCACCGTCACTCACCATCATTGAACTGTTGCAGAAACGCGGCGCCTCTGTCGAATACAACGACCCGTTTATTCCTTCAGCAGGGCAGGGGCGCAAGTATGCCCTCAATATGACCAGTACACCGTTGGAGCGTATTCCGGACTTCGATTGCGTTGTGATCTCCACGGACCACTCTCAGTATGACTATTCCGCCATTGTCGCCAAAGCGCAGTTGGTTGTGGATACGCGCAATGCGACTCGGGGATTGACAGCAGAGAATATTGTCCGGTGCTGACAAGAGCCGGGGAAGAAAGGTTGGCGCGGAGGCGATCCGCAAACTGAGAGCCTGCCGTCAATCCGACGCACCTGCCCAGGTGCGACGCGACTCGGCACACTGGGCCCAATCCAACAAACAGTCTGCAAGGAGCTGGTAAGAAGTGTGCAAAGTTTTGCATACTTCGGGTACGCACCCCTGCGAGCGAGGGTGGATGCTCTACATAAACTCTTACAAATCAACAACAAACCTATTTGTCTCGGGGAACGATTCAAGCCGCACCTTGGCCCCCTGCTTGCAGCTTGGGGTTCAGTGTTTCCTCCGCACTTAGGGGTCTATGCCTACAGATTTGAATCAGAGCCTCTGTTCCGATCCTGGTGAGTCGCCGGGTGAAGCTGTCGTCTTCGGCAGCACGCCGGCTATGCGCGAGGTCCGGGACAAAATCGATTCCGTCTTTTCGTGCGATCTTCCCGTTCTCATTCAGGGGGAGACGGGAACGGGGAAGGAAGTGATTGCCCGGTTTCTGCACACGCACTCAAGGCCGAGAGAGGCGCCGTTCGTGAAGCTCAACTGTGCTGCGATTCCGGCAGATCTGCTTGAGCGAGAGTTGTTTGGCTCCGAAAAGGGATCGTCGGCGGGAGCCGGCGAAGGCCGGCCCGGTTTGGTTGAGATCGCGGATGGGGGCACTCTCTTTCTAAGTGAGATCGGCGGGATGAGCCTGGAATTGCAGGGCAAATTGCTTAGTCTGCTGCGCGACGGTACCTATACGAGAATCGGCGGCCGCGAGAAGCGAACGGGCCGCGTGCGAGTCGTCTGCGCAACCAACACCCATTTGCAAGAGGCCATTCGATCGGGCGCGTTTCGCGAAGATCTCTTCGATCGCCTTGACGTTGTTTCCCTGCACTTATCGCCTCTGCGCGACCGAAAGCAGGATATTCCGCAGCTATGTGAGTACTTTCTTCACAAGCTATCCCGCCAGTTTCGCAGGAACATGCCTCAGTTAAGACCGGCTACGCTGGAACTGCTCAAGCAATGGAGCTGGCCGGGGAACGTGCGCGAACTTGAAAACTGGGTCGCGCGAGCCGTCATTCTCGGCGATGACGAAGCGCTCGTCGTAGAACTAAAACGCCAACTGCAACCCACTAATCGAATCGCCAGCCGGCCGCTTCGGATGAATTCCTTGCAGAGTGAGATGAATCAAGCGACGCCTTCGATGAATGGCGCCTTGATTCTGAGGGTCTTGCAGGCGAATCGATGGAACCGGCGAAAGACTGCGGAAGACTTGAAGATGAGTTACCGTGCACTGCTCTACAAATTACGCGATGTGGGACTGCCTCAGAGACGCAGAGCCCACAGGGGACATTCGCCGCATTAGTCGGCGCCTATCGGGGAGTCCACAGCAGGTGAGGCATCTCGGCGGGCAGGAAAGAACTGGAAGGACCTCATACGCCGGCGAAATTCAGACCGGCTGAAGCGCCGGGGGAGATTCGATTGACTGGAAATTGTTACCAGAGGCGTCGTGATCGTGTTACCGGGAGTTGGCGCGCTAGCACAATAGGGGCATTGTCACTTAAAGGTCGGGCCATCATGATGAAGACACAGTATTTGTGCGCCAGTTCAGCATGGCGGTTCTCCTCATTTTGAGGTCCCAAGATGAGGGGTAAACAGGGCACCACAGATGGAGTCGTCAGCCCGCTGATGTGACTCACAGGGCGGAGCTACATCTCCACGACGCCCCCTAGGATTGTTCGCCAAAAGCAGGGATGTTTGAAATGCAGGCCGCTGAAAGCTTCCAATTCGAAAATTACGACCCTCAACCCTGGTGGGTGGTGTATACGCGCCACCAACACGAGAAGGCCGTCGCGGAGATGCTCACCACGAAGGGTTTTGAAGTCTTCTTGCCGCTCTACGAATCAACCCGTCGCTGGAAAGATCGGAGAATGGTTCTTTCTCTGCCGCTGTTTCCGTGCTACGTATTCGTTCGGGGCGGATTCGATCGCAAATTGCAAGTCGTGACAACGCCGGGGATACACATGATTCTCTATCGCGGCGAAAGTGTCGCGGTCATCCCGGATCAGGAGATCGAGGCGATTCAAAGAGTCGTTCAAGGGCCGTGCGCAGTTGAGCCCCATCCGTTTCTCAAGTGCGGCATGCGCGTCCGGGTCATCAGGGGCTCACTCGAAGGTGTCGAGGGGATTCTCACTCGCAAAAAGAATCTGTTCCGGCTGGTTCTTTCTGTGGACATGCTTGCCCAATCGGTGGCCGTTGAAGTCCACGCTGATGATGTGGAGCCTTGCGGCGCGGTTGATAAAGCCGTTCAGGCCGCTTCCGTCGATCCTGGCAGAAACCGGTTCCTGAACACTGGCTCGGTACGGATCGCAGCGATTTAGTGCTTCCTGCACTTTCAATCCTTAGCTGCAGCAGTTCGGCTTTAACAAAGCGGGTTTTCAAGGACCCCGCGATCTAGAATTGAATTGGCCTAAAATGACCACAAAGAACACAATCCAAAGTCACAGCGCAGATACGACTTCAAGCACTTCCGCCCTTTTGGCGAGGACTGTCATAACAGTTTGGGCCCGTCGCGCGCTGCAAATTTACATTCTGTTTGCCGTCGCATTCTGCGGTGCTCTCCAGAGCCGGGTTGCGGCATCTCATCAAAATGATGGGCCAGCTATGCCCGCTGGGACAACTGCCCCAACCGATCTTCCAAGCGGGAACGCGCGAGCCGAAGCAGCGTACATCATCGGCCCTAACGATGTTTTGGCCATTAACGTGTGGAAAGAACCGGAGATCACTCGATCGCTTCCTGTTCGTTCCGACGGAAAGATCTCCCTCCCTCTGATCGGCGATGTTCAAGCCGCAGGGCGGACGCCGATGCAACTCGAGGAAGATATCTCGGCAAGGCTTAAGGATTTCATTACGAATCCGCAGGTAGCTGTGATCGTTGAGCAGATTAATAGTCAAAAGTTCAATATTCTCGGTCAGGTTGCGAGACCAGGCTCGTTTCCACTCACTGCTGGGACGACAATCGTTGACGCCATCGCGGTTGCAGGTGGATTTAAGGACTTCGCCAAAAAGAAAGGCGTATACCTCCTCCGCCAGAACTCCGCGGGAGTCGAGCAAAGGTTTAACTTCAACTACGACAAGTTTATTAAAGAAAAGAACACGACGCAGAACATCGTGCTTCTGCCAAATGACACGATCGTCGTGCCGTAAGGGGCGGTTATGCTTCCACGGGCTTATTTCTCTCTCATATTCTCGATGTTCTTCATGCTTGGCGTGACCAATCCCATCTTGGCCCAAGTGGAGCCGAGCGCGACAGGCAACGGAGGTGGAACGCCCGATGAAGGCGAGATGATGACGCCGCCGCCGGTGAGTGGAATGCCATACGCGAATACTGCCAGCTCGGAAGAGAGGTCGAATTATTTGTCGGCCAATGTCACCGGGTCGGTGGCCTATATCGATAATGTTCTTCCTGGCTCCGGCGCTACTCCCATCAGCGCCATCAATTATTTTGTCTATCCGGGTGTCGCATTCGATCGGTCTATTCCGCGCCAGAAGGAACAATTCAGCTACAGCCCAAGCTTTACTTTCTACCAATCGACGGGCAGCGAGTCGGTGAGCGCACTGGATTCAATCGATCACAATGCGGCCGCCGGTTACCAATTTCGATTCAGCCCCGAGGTTGCCTTCGGTGTCAACGATGTTTTTACCAGGACCTCCGACGTATTCAATTCGTCCTATCTGTTCTCTAGCCCCGTAACCGGCTCCGGACTGACCTCTCCCGTCTCAGTGATTGCTCCATTTGAGGAACAGATGACCAACGTTGCGAATGCGGTCTTATCTTATCAATTCGCCCGCAATGCCATGATCGGGGGCGGAGGATCATTCATTACCTTCGACCTTCCAAATTCTTCCGATGTCGTCGGTCTGTATAATTCTACCGAGAGCGCGGGCAATGTCTTTTACAGCCGGCGTTTCTCCCGATCGCAGTACTTAGGCCTGACCTATCAGTACGCCCATATCGTCGCCAATCCTACGAACGGAAGGGATGAAACACAGACGAACACGCTGGTTCCCTTCTACACGTTTTATTTCAATCAATCGTTCTCCTTTTCCTTCTCCGCTGGAATAGATCATGTCGACGCCACCGCTCCCCAGGCCTCCGCAGTCATCTCATGGACACCTACCGTCACAGTAAGTGCGGGATGGCAAGGCCGCCGCGGCCATTTGGCGGGCAACTTCTCGCGCACCACTTCCGCCGGGCAGGGATTGGTCGGAGCTTACGAAGCGAAAAGCATCCAAGCGTCCGGGGGCTGGAAATTTGCGCGGACATGGACCGGAGAGTTGTCGAGCACCTACACGGACATCAATTCCGAGACGCCGCTTATTTCATCGCTTCAAGGGGGCAACACATTGACGGTGTCCGCCTCAGTTGACCACCAAATCACCGACAACTTAAGCACTCGATTCCAATATCAACGCCTTCAAGAGAGTTACAACGGGATCCAGGCGATTACGCCAAACAGCGACCGCGAGTCGATTACTTTAACCTACCAGCTTAGAAGGCCGATCGGGAGATAACCATGGCGGAAACGCTTGAAGAGCAAGAGATCGGAAGACCGGATATTCGGAGTTACCTCGGGGTAGTGCGCCGGCGGCACCTACAATTCCTAATCCCGCTGTTTCTTGGGTGGTTCGTTGTCTGGGGAGCTAGCTGGGTATTGCCGTCGCGCTACAAGTCAAGCACTACCATTCTGGTGGAACAACCTACGATGCCGCAGAACTATGTGGCCCCGAATATCAATGACGATTTGCAATCACGCTTGCAAAGCATGTCGGAGCAGATACTCAGCCGGACACGTCTTCTGCTGATCATTCAAAAGCTTCACTTATACGGCGGGTCGCAGGGAAATCTGACAGACGATCAGAAAATTGCGAATCTACGCAAAGACATCGGCGTCGACCTGGTGCGAGACCCACAAAAGCAGGATATTTCCGCGTTTACCATTTCCTACTCGGCGAGTAACCCGCGCCTGGCACAGCAAGTGACGGCCGAGCTCACGGAGGTATTCATCAGCGAGAACCTAAAGGTCCGCCAGTCGGAGTCTGAGGGAACGACTGACTTTCTCGAGAAACAGCTGGAGGATGCCCGCGAGGACCTTTCTGAACAAGAAGCCAAGGTTCGAGAGTTCGAGAGTCTGCATCAAGGGGCGTTGCCGGCGCAGGAACAGAGCAATCTCTCGATCTACGATGGCCTGCAGTCGCAGCTTCAAAGCGAAGAAGATGCTCTCAATACGGCGAAGCAGCAGCGGGTCTATCTCCAGGCCCTGCTAGAGCAACAGCGTGCTGCCCTGGGCCGCGCCCGGTCGTCCGGCAGCCAGGGAGGCGACGCATCCACGCCCAGCGATTTGGCAACGATCGACGACCAACTGGAGAAGTTGAGGGCCCAGCTTGCCGACCTCAGCTCGCGCTACACCGATAGCTATCCCGATGTCCAAAACACCAAAATCCAGATAACGAAACTGGAAGCGGTCAGAGACAATCTCATCGCGGCGTCGAGAGCATCGAACAAGCCGGCCAAGCCGCCGGCTGATGGTTTCTCCGATCCAACTCTTACCGGCCCGGCGCAGCAGACGCAGAGTCAACTGCAAGCCAACCAACTGGAAATCGGAAACCGGGAGAGCGCAATTGCCGGCCTGAAGGCCAAGATCAACGATTATCAGGGGCGCATGAACCTGGAGCCTGCAACCGAAGAGCAGCTGGCGGACTTGACCCGAGGCTATGACCAGTCGAAGCAGAATTATGACGACCTACTGAAAAAGAAAGACGAATCCTCAATGGCCACCAGCATGGAGGAGATGCAGCAGGGTGAGCGGTTTACCATGCTTGATCCTCCAAGTTTGCCATCAAAGCCAGACTTTCCAAACCGGCTTAAGTTCTGCGGACTCGGTCTGGTGGTGGGTTTTGTTCTGGGCATTGTCGTGGCGGGCGGATTTGAATTCCTGGATGACCGTCTCCATACTGAAAAAGAGATCAAAGCTCTTTTGCCAATTGCCGTTATTTCTGAGATACCGGAGATTGTAACTCCGGCGGACGAACGAAAATCGAAAAAGACACTGGCGCTTGGGTGGGCCGCCTCCGCGGCCGTAGTGGGCGCGATCCTCGCCGGTTCCGTCTTTAGTTTCCTTCATAACTAGGTCATCATCTGAATGTATAAAGCCTATTTCCAACTCAAGCGTAACCCGTTCGATCTGACTCCAGATCCCCATTGCTTTGTGCCCACTCCCCGGCACAACGAGGCGCTCGCCTCACTCTACTATGGTGTACGGAGGCACAAAGGTTTCGTTGTGGTTACCGGCGAAGTCGGCACTGGAAAGACGCTGCTGCTTCGTTGCCTTCTGCGCTTACTGGAGAACAGCAAGGATATCGCCTATGCATATCTGTTCAACAGCAGGCTCTCTCCGACCGACTTTCTGCAATATGTTCTTTCAGATTTTGGTATGCCCGCCTCAGGAAGGAACAAGTGCGAACTGCTGCTCGATCTCAGCAATTTCCTTGTCGCGCGCGGTTCGAAACACTTGACGACTGTCTTGATTGTCGACGAGGCGCATGATCTATCCGCAGACACATTGGAAGAGCTTCGCCTCCTATCGAACCTTGAGACAGCGGACGACAAACTGGTCCAGATCATCCTCGCAGGGCAGCCGGAGCTTGACAAGAAGCTGGACTCTGTCGAATTGAGACAGTTGAAGCAGCGGATTGCGCTTCGGACGCAACTTGGAGCTCTTAGTGCCAAGCAGACGCAGGAATACATCGAGCAGCGCCTGCGCATCGCCGGCGCAGATTCAAGCCGTCCACCGATCTTTTCCGCGCAGGCGATCGACCAGGTTTATTCATATTCACGCGGTTTTCCACGACTGATTAACACTATTTGTGAAAACGCGCTGATCAGCGCCTATGCCCGGCAATCGCCAACGGTGTCGGCGCGGATCATTGAAGATGTGGCAACCGAGTTCCGTCTTGATGCTTTTGTGCCTTTGGCGCAGAATTCATAGCCGGCCGGATCCTACTGTTTGTTTGAAAGGTAGCCATAATGAGCCGAATATTCGATGCATTACAGCGATCGGAAAGTGAGCGGTCAGGTGTTGACGGCGCGACGTTACCCCAAGGCCCTGAACTGCTGAGATACGCGGAACATGCAGCGCTATCCAATCGGGACGCCGCTGTAGCGCTGGTGGATCGTGACGCAACGACCGCTGCGGATGATTATGATGGCGTTGGACGACCTGCCTCTGCTCCTTCAGAAACGGCCGCGACGACGGTAAGTCATCCTGAAGGCCGTTCAGCACAACAACATGCAAAGATTCTAAGTCAATTCCAGTCTCTGGAGGTTTCCCCGCCGCCACAGAGCCGGCTGGTTTGCCTTACCGATAGGGAGAATCCCACAGCCGAAGCGATTCGCCTACTAGGAGTGCGGCTGAAAGACCTCCGCAGGACGCGACCGCTGAAGAAACTCCTTATTACAAGCACAATCCCGCAGGAAGGCAAGAGCATGATCTCCGCCAACCTAGCTTGCGCACTTGCTTACGCTTCAGATGAAAGAGTATTGCTGGTAGACGGTGACTTGCGCCGCCCGTCTTTATCGCACATGTTCGGAATTCAGAAACAATCGGGAGTCTATGAATGGCTGAAGGAAGAACGCGATCTGATTCCGAATATCTGCCGGCTCGAGGATGCAGGGATTTGGATTCTGCCCTCTGGTCAAGCTTCGAGCAATCCCATCGAGCTGCTGCAATCGCAAAGACTGCCTGACTTGCTGGACCAGGTTGCCACGTTGTTCGATTGGATCATTATTGATTCCCCACCGGTTCTGCCTCTTGCCGATACGAGCGTCTGGATGAGGCTCACGGACGGGATTCTCCTCGTCACGCGCCAGGGAACGACCGAGAAGCAGCAGTTGACCAAGGGGCTTGAGGCGCTGCAATCGAACAAGCTGATCGGTGCAATCGTAAACGGTTCGGTGGCATCGGCATATAGCGGCTACTATTACCACTCGAACATTTCTTCCCAGTGAGTGCCGCACAACGCAGGGATCGTGCACTCTAGAGTTGTCTGAAATTGATCCATCGTTAGGAAACCATCCATCCGGTCGCCGCTCAGCACAGATGAAAGCAACCACCGAACTCGCTTCTTACGCCCCTTCCGCGACCGCATTCGCGGGACAACAAGATCCAAATGGAAGTTCCGATTGATTCGATCAACCAATCGAGATCGATGTCAGCCATTAAAAGGAGCATGTTGTGCGCCAATCAAACAAAACGAAAGCATCAAACGCGGTTGATCCGCTCCTTGAGGCTGTTGCAGCAATTAGCCGCACGCTTCTAGACGAAGCGACTTTCCGGCGAATGATCGCTATTGAGCGCAAACGCACGGAACGCTCGAAGGCCCCCTTTGTCCTCATGTTGCTCGAAACCGTCGATGATCGTGCCCCCAAAAAGAGCAGCATAACACTGCATCATGTTGCGTCTGCGTTGCTGTCTGCAAGCAGAGACACCGACTTAGTTGGCTGGTACAAAGAGGGCGCAATCGTCGGCACGATGTTCACTGGGCTCGTTGTGAATGACAAGCGGGCAGTCCTGGACACATTCCTCGCCAAAGTGAGCGCCGCTCTGCAGGAGGAACTAACGTCCGATGAGTTCAATCAGGTGAGGATCTCTTTCCACCTTTTCCCGGACGACTGGGATCATGAAAAGCCAGGCCCGCCGACGAATGTCGCCCTGTACCCCGACTTGGCTAGCCGTGACAAAGGTCAGCGTACCGTCCTCTTTGTCAAGCGGACGGTCGATTTCGTCGGCAGTTCGATCATGCTAATTCTGTTGGCGCCCCTGTTCCTCGTTATTGCTCTCGCCATCAAACTTACTTCCCGGGGGCCGGTGTTTTATCGCCAACAAAGAGTCGGGCGGTACGGACAGACTTTTACATTCCTCAAGTTTCGCTCAATGTTAGTAAATAACGACAGCAAGGTACACAAAGACTTTGTAACGCGGCTCATCGCGAGTAAGCCTGGCGAATCGGCGCCTAAAGAGAGTGGCGCAAATATCTACAAGCTTACAAACGATAAGAGAATTACGCGCGTGGGCAAGGTATTGCGGAGAACCAGCCTCGATGAACTTCCGCAGTTCCTTAATGTGCTGAAGGGTGAGATGTCTCTGGTTGGGCCGCGCCCGCCGATTCCATACGAACTGGCAGCCTATCAGACTTGGCACAGGCATCGCCTGCTGGCCGTAAAGCCGGGAATTACAGGACTATGGCAAGTCATGGGCCGTAGCAGCGTTCGATTCGATGAAATGGTGCGGTTGGATCTTCGTTATGCTTCAACCTGGACGCCGTGGCTGGATCTCAAGATCCTGCTGCGCACTCCGGGGGCAGTCATTCGCGGTTCGGGAGCTTATTGAACTTTAAATCCCCCGTCCTCCTGGATCTTGAGCCCAGAGAGTCAATGTGGCCGGCTTGTGTAGCGGTCGCATCGGTCGGATCGCAACGACGAGACGCCCTGCGGCACTCGTTCACTCAAAAAACAAACAAAACTTTCGCGACGCGATTCTAGTTGCGCTCAGAACAGGAACGGCTTCTGTGCTCTCTGAGTGAAGCTGGCTGCGCGGATCGCGCAGTAGGAGAAATACTTATGGACTTCGGAGTAATCGGGTACGGCTACTGGGGTCCGAACATCGTCCGGAATCTTGCCAACCTTGAAGGCGTTGCGGTCCGCGCAATTTCGGATGTGAGTCCAGCCGCGCAAGCGCGCGCCCGAAAAGCCTATCCGGGAGCGACCATAACGGCCAGTGCAATGGAAGTGATCACGTCGCCTCACATCGATGCAGTGGCAATCGTTTCGCCAGTCTGGACCCATTATGAGTTAACTAAAGCCGCCCTGGAGAATGGGAAACACGCCTTTGTCGAAAAGCCGTTTACCAGCACGGTGGCTCAAGGAGAGGAACTGGTCAACCTCGCGGAACAGAAGAACTTGAAAGTGATGGTTGACCACACGTTTCTTTTCACGGGTGCGGTCAGACGGATTGCGCAGCTGATCAACGAGGGCGCACTGGGAAATCTTTATTACTACGACTCGACTCGCGTTAATCTTGGTCTTTTTCAGCACGACGTCAATGTGCTATGGGACCTGGCGCCGCACGATCTTTCGATCATGGATCATCTCATCAAAGCGAGTCCCGAAGCGGTCGTGGCGACCGGGCAAGGCCACCTCAACGGACACGAAGACGTGGCGTACATGACTCTCTATTTTCCCGACAAGATCATCGCCCACATCAACGTGAACTGGTTGTCTCCGGTCAAGGTGAGGACGACGCTGATTGGCGGCGAGAAGCGAATGATCGTTTGGAACGATCTTGAGGCCGACGAAAAAGTGAAGGTCTACGACAAGGGAGTCAAGATCAAGAGCCGCGAAGGCGTTTACGATCTTCTGGTCAGTTACCGCTCAGGAGATATGTGGTCGCCGCAACTGGAGCAGATTGAAGCCCTGCGCCAAGAGCTCACCTATTTCGTAGAGTGCATCACGACCGGCAATGAGCCATTCAATAACGGCCACGCGGGGCTCCGGGTTGTACGAATGCTTGAGGCCGCGAGCCAATCTCTGAACAAGAAAGGAGCGTTTGTCCGCTTATGAACGAATTCAATTCCGTCGCGGCAGACGTGAAGCTCGGCGCGAACGTGAAACTGTCGCAATTTATCAATCTTTACGGATGCGAGATCGGAGATGAGACCAAGATCGGAGCATTTGTCGAAATCCAGAAAAATGCCCGGGTCGGGAAGCGATGCAAGGTCTCGAGTCACTCGTTCATCTGCGAGGGCGTGGACATTGAAGACAACGTCTTCATTGGTCACGGAGTGATTTTCACTAACGATACCTACCCGCGGTCAACGAACGCGGATGGGACGCTGCAGACCGGCACGGACTGGGAAGTCAAGCCCACGGTGGTGCGAAAAGGCGCGTCGATCGGCTCCGGCGTCACGCTTTTGTGCAATTTGAGCGTCGGAGAAAATTCGATTGTGGGCGCCGGGAGCGTCGTTACGAAAGACGTCCCACCCAATACGGTTGTGGTTGGAAACCCGGCCCGGGTTCTGCGGTCCATTGAAACACCAAGCGAGGAGATCAATGTCAGAAGCCACTCAAATACCATTCCTTGATCTGATTACGCCGCATGTGGAGCTGGAGGAACCTCTCACGGAAGTCTTTCGCCGGGCCCTCAAAACCGCAGGGTTCATTGGCGGTCCGATGGTGGAGGAGTTTGAAGCCGCCTTTGCCGGCTTCTGTTCCGCCGGGCATGCCGTGGCTGTCAGCAGCGGAACCGACGCGCTACGTTTTGCATTGATGGCCTGCGGTGTCGGGCCGGGCGATGTTGTGATCACGGTCCCCAACACGTTCATCGCCACCACGGAGGCCATCTCCCAGGCCCGGGCGATTCCGGAGTTTGTCGATATCGACGAGCGCACCTACAACATCTCGGTGCATATGCTCGAACGCTTTCTGGAAAAGCAGTGTGTCCGGAACAGCGCCGGAAAGCTCATCAGCCTGAGGAGCGGGAGGCCGGTTACCGCCATAGTGCCGGTCCACTTATACGGGCAAATGGCTGACATGGACGCGATACTGACCCTGGCGGACCGGTACGGTCTCACGGTGATTGAAGATGCTTGCCAGGCGCACGGCGCGGAGTATTTCTCTAAGAGATCGAATCGATGGATGAAAGCCGGCTCGATGGGCCGTGCTGCTGCATTCAGCTTTTACCCAGGCAAGAACCTGGGAGCTTGTGGCGAAGGTGGCGCGGTCACAACCAATGACGCGGACGTTGCGGCAAAAGTCAGAATGCTCCGCGATCATGGGCAAGCGAAGAAGTACTTCCATGATATGGAAGGGTACAACGGGCGGTTGGACACGATTCAGGCGGGGATCCTGAACGCCAAACTGGCTCATCTCGCGGAGTGGAACCAGCAACGCCGGGAACGGGCTACGCTCTACAACCGCCTTCTCGATGGCGATGAAACTTTAAGCGTACCTTTCGAGCCATCCTGGTCTCGCGCCGTGTATCACCTTTATGTCATCCGCACCAACAATCGCGAGCGCCTGATGAGCCATTTGAAGGACGCCGGCATCGGAATCGGAATTCACTATCCAATTCCGCTCCATTTACAAAAGGCATATCTCTCGCTGAATTACAGCCCCGGAGATTTCCCGATTGCCGAAAGGGTTTCTACCGAGATTCTCTCCATTCCCATGTTCCCGCATCTTGCCGAAGCTCAGCAACAGCGAGTAGCAAAGGAGATTCTTGAGTTCCTGGGCAATGCCGGCGTCGGCGCCGACGCCGTCGAGGAAGCGATATTTGTCCCCAAGGACTGAACTTGAACAGGCAAGACAAAAATCAGAATTGAAACACCGCAACATCTTCACAGCGGCGCGCCAAGACGGAATAAAGATGCCAAAGCTCCTAAGCTACGTACTCATTACCCCCGCGCGGAATGAAGCGGAATTCATTGGCTTAACAATTCAGTCAATGATTGCGCAGACATATCGTCCAATGCGGTGGGTGATCGTAAGCGATGGCTCGACCGACCAAACGGATGAAATCGTGCGCAAGGCCTCGGCCCAATGCGAGTGGATTGAGTTCGTCCAGATGCCTGCGCGCAAGGAGCGGCATTTTGCGGGTAAGGTTGGAGCGTTTAATGCCGGTTATGAAAGGGTCAGGGATCTCGCCTTTGATGTGGTTGGAAATCTCGACGCCGATGTTTCTTTCGAGCCTGACCATTTTGAGTTTCTCATTGGCAAGATGAGTGAAAACGAGCGGCTCGGAGTCGCCGGTGCTCCCTTCCGTGAAGGAAATTTTCAATACGACTATCGATTTACAAATATTGAAAATGTCTGGGGCGGATGCCAGTTATTCCGGCGCGAATGCTTCGAGGCCATCGGTGGATACATGCCATTGAAGGGCGGATGCATCGATCATGTCGCTGTTCTTTCGGCACGGCTGCACGGCTGGCAAACAAAAACCTTCACCGAAAGAGTCTGCATGCATCATCGCCTGATGGGAACAGCACTCCATGGCGGCTTGAAAGCCAAATTCAGGCTTGGCATGAAGGATTATTCGGTCGGCAATCACCCGCTCTGGCAGATTTTTCGGACCGTCTACCAGATCAAGAACCCGCCGTACGTGCTTGGAGGTCTGGCGCTGGGAGCTGGATATGGCTGGTCGTTTATTCGGCGAGCTGAGATTCCAATCCCTCCAGAGCTCGTGGCGTTTGTCAGGCACGAACAGATGCACCGCCTGAAGAAGTTCTTAAGCGGGAATTCACGTGTTGCCGCCTGCAGTGTCGTTGTACCTACCAGCGTCGACAACAGATAAGTGTCCTTGTGTGCGTGGTGTCCAATGCCGCTGAATCTTGGTGGCCGGTTTCGGCGGCACGAAAAAGGAAAGGATCAGCGCTCATGAAGGTTTGCGAGAATGAAATCCAGATCAAAGGGCGATTCGTCAAGATCGCACGTCTGGAAGGCGAAAAGTACACCTTTCCAAATGATCCTGAGGCAGTTCTGAGGGGTCTGCGGAATTGCGGATCTCGCGCCGACCTTTTCACCTTCCTGCAGAAGTTACCCGAAGCGTTGCCCCAGTATTCATATCCGATGGAGATGGATAATTTGGCGGTTCTCCGTGTGTCGACTTTTGAAAACTGGTGGAAAAACCAGATCCGTTCGTATCCGCGTAACCGGGCGCGGCAAGCCGAGAAGCGGGGAGTGGTGTTTCGGGAAGTCGCATTTGGAGACGAACTGCTTAAGGGTATCTGCGGGATTTACAACGAGTCTCCTGTGCGCCAGGGCAAGCGGTTCCCGCTATTTGGAATGACGATGGAACGGGCGCGGGAATATGCCGGGACATTTCTTGATCGCAGCACCTACATCGGCGCGTTCGTCGGTGAGACGATGATCGGATTCATCAAACTGTCGATGGATGAGAGCCGCACCCAGGCTTGCATCGTGCATATCCTCTCCATGATGCAGCATAACGACAAGGCTCCCACCAACGGACTTATCGCTCAGGCGGTACGGTATTGCGCGGAACAGAATGTTCCCTATCTCGTATACGAACACTTTAATTACGGCAATAAGCAGGGTGATAGCCTCAGTCACTTCAAAGAGGTCAACGGCTTCCAGCGGGTCGATCTTCCCCGCTATTACGTCCCGATCACGAGTTTTGGACGGGTGGCTTTGCGCCTGGGCATGCATCATCGTCTGGTGGATCGCGTTCCCGAATCGATCGCGACCAAACTTCGTGACCTGCGGAAAATGTGGTACCGCCGTGAAGTTGAAACGCTGAAGGAGTCTTGAACAAAACGCATGCCTGGAATCGTAGGACTCATCACAAGAAAACCTAGGGAGTGGGCTGAGCGGCAGCTTGACCAAATGGTCAAAGTTCTGCTTCACGAGCCTTTCTACGTATCCGGAACATGGATTGACGAATCTCTTGGAATCTACGTTGGGTGGGTGGCGCGCGAGAACTCTTTCGCCGCCGAAATGCCGATTCGCAATGAACGGGACGATGTGGTGCTGGTTTTTTCTGGCGAGGATTATCCCGAGCCTGGCACCGCTCGCCGACTCAAAGAGCGAGGGCATGCATGCGAAGAGGCCGGCCCAGGCTATCTGGTTCATCTCTATGAGGACGACCCGGACTTCCTGCGAAACCTGAATGGACGGTTCCATGGGCTGGTGGTCGATCGTCCGCGCCGAACTGCAACGTTGTTCAATGACCGCTTTGGGCTGCAGCGAATCTACTACCATCAAGCGCAAGATGGGTTCTATTTTTCAGCTGAAGCCAAGTCGATTCTGGCAGTTCGGCCTGAACTGCGCAGCATAGATCACCGCGGGCTCGGCGAATACATTGCCTGCGGCTGCGTTTTGGAGAACCGCTCGCTCTTTCAGGGAATTTACGCCCTCCCGCCCGCTTCCGCCTGGAGCTTTCGTAACGGAACCATCGAGAAAAAGACAGCCTATTTTGAACCGCGTGAGTGGGAGGAACAAGAGCCGCTCGACGCTGAGAGTTACTATCGGCAGCTGCGCGATGCCTTCACCAATACGCTGCCGCGTTACTTCAACGGGCCGGAGAAAATCGGCGTCTCGCTCACCGGCGGCCTAGACACACGCATTATCATGGCCTGGCGCAAGGCGCCGGCAGGTTCGCTGCCCTGTTACACGTTCGGCAGCATGTACCGCGAGAACCAGGATGTTTACCTGGCGCGGCGCGTGGCGAAGATCTGTGGTCAGTCCTACGAACTGATCACGGTCGACGGGGCGTGTATGGCCCGATTCCCCGAATACGCCGAAAGCACGCTCTATATGTCGGATGGAAGCGTCGACATCAGCCGGTCTGCGGACCTATATAACAATCGAATGGCGCGCCAAGTCGCACCGGTGCGCATGGTCGGAACTTTCGGGAGCGAGATCATCAGCGACGCCGTGATGTTCAAAGCTGTCATGCCCGCGACTGATGTGTTTCAGCCAGAGGTTATGACGCAGGTTTCGCGCGCGGCTGAAACGTACAGCGATCAACGTCGTGGCAACACAACGAGCATGGTAGCGTTCCGTCAGCCAGCGGCATACAACGTCGGCGTGCTCATGATGGAGCAGACACAGCTCACGATTCGTGCGCCTTACCTCGATAATGCAATCGTGCAAACGGTATTCAGGGCTCCGCGTGTTAAGAGCGGTGAAGACGTGAGACTTCGCCTGATTCGCGACGGAAGCCCGGCGCTGGCGCGACTGCGAACCGACCGAGGGCTTGGCGGTTCCAATCGCTTTGCAGCTGCAGTCAACCGGGCTTACCTGGAATTCACATTCAAAGCCGAATATGCCTACGACTACGGCATGCCCCAGTGGGTGGCCAAAGTCGATCATGCATTCGCGCCGTTCCATTTGGAGCGCCTTTGGATGGGTCGCCATAAGTTATTTCATTTTCGCTGGTGGTACAGGACCATCCTTGCGGAATACGTTCAGCAGATGCTGCTCGATCCCCGTTCGCTGGCGCGGCCTTACCTGAATCGAACCGCCGTTGAGGCAGTTGTCCGTGGTCACCTCAAGGGAAATCGGAACTACACCACCGAAATACATCGCCTGCTTTCGCTCGAGCTGCTGCATCGGCTTTTCGTGGATGCCGCATGACAGTTCATTGCCAGGTGCCGGCCCCGCCGGAATCGGACTAGAATGAATCCCACCCTCGCCAGTCTGATATGCGCCTGCGGAATTGCCGGTCTGTTTTATCTCGACCGGGACAGTTCTTTGCGCACCTCCAAGGCTCTATGGATTCCCGTGATCTGGATCTGGATTATTGGATCGAGACCGGTGTCGGATTGGCTCGGCGTTAATCCCGGTGACTATGAATCGCAATTCGAGGGGAGCCCGGTTGACGCGGCTGTCTTCGGAGTTCTTACTGCTGCCGCGATCGGTGTCTTGATTTTCCGAGGCCGCCGCACGCGCAACCTACTGTTGGCAAACTGGCCGATATTGCTTTACGTCGCTTTTTGTCTCATCAGTGTGCTCTGGTCGTACCATCCGGATATTGCGCTGAAGCGGTGGGTGAAGGCGATCGGTGACTTGGCTATGGTGCTGGTCATTGTGACCGAACCCGAGATACGAGATGCCCTGACTCGCGTTTTCTCCCGCGTTGGATTTCTGCTCTTTCCGACATCGATCTTACTTATCAAGTATTACGGGTTCCTCGGCCGTAACTACGACCCTGATGGGGGCCAGATGAACACCGGCGTGACAACCAACAAGAATTTGCTCGGGGTGATCCTGCTCGTGATCTCACTGGGCACAGTATGGAGCCTATTGGCTCTTTTTCGTGACAAGGGCAAGCCGAATCGCCGGCGGCATCTGATTGCTCAAGGTGTGCTGCTTGCATTCGAAATCGTGCTCCTGGATATGGCCGACTCCAAAACCTCGATCGTGTGCTTTCTCCTGGGTGGCGGGCTTATCCTCGCAACGAGCCTGCGCGTGGTCAGAATCCGGCCTGCTTTTGTGCACATGATTTGTCTGGCAATCCTGGCTACCGGGGGACTGGCTTTCCTTACTGGTGGCGAAGGAGACGTTGCAACTGCGTTGGGCAGGAAATCGAATCTTTCGGGCCGAACTATGATTTGGTCGGCCTTGATTCCAGCGGCGCCCAACCCGATCGTGGGTGCGGGATTCGAGAGCTTCTGGATCAGCCCGAGCGTTCTGATAGCTCAGGACACGATGCGGTCCGAGGGCTGGTGGCACCCCGAAGGTCTCAACGAAGCTCATAATGGCTATGTTGAGGTTTACCTGGAACTGGGCTGGGTGGGAGTGGTCTTAATCTCACTGATTCTGGTGAACGGTTATTTGCGTGCTGGGTCGGCGTTTCGAGTGAACTCATCCCTCGGGGCGCTGATGCTGGCTTATATCATCGCCGCCGCGGTCTACAGCGTCACCGAAGCTGGATTCAGAATGTTGGATCCGATATGGGATTTCCTGTTATTGGCCGTTGTCGGCGCGAGCGGGATCGCCGCCGGTCTCATCCGCAGCGAAAAGCCCAGTGGCGTTGCTTCGCGCAGCAGCACAGCAAAAAAAACGTCTGCCAGCGACATACTTATCCCGGAAAGAAAAAGTATCTATACCGCCTTTAACCAACTAACCCGCTGAAGTCACGCGCGCGCCGATATTCTTGGCAATTCCCTCAGCGTGGATTCTCAATGCAGTGATTTGCCCTGGCACTGCGCCCTGTCGCGAGGGAAACGCAGAGCTGCGAGCGACTCGGGAGCAGTCGGGTACCCGGTTGACGGGCGGCGTCACGGCGAGGATGCAGGAGAAATGGCCCTTATGAAACCTCTGGTATCAATTCTGATTCCCGCGTACAACGCGGAGGCATGGATCTCTGACACCCTTCGTTCCGCGGTCGCACAAACCTGGGAGCCAAAGGAAATCATCGTTGTGGATGACGGTTCGACGGATGGCACGCTGGCTGTCGCCCGCCAATTCGAATCTGAGACGGTCCGCGTCGTGACACAGAAGAATCAAGGCGCAGCCGCAACCAGGAACGCCGCCTTCTCGTTATGCAAGGGAGATTACATTCAGTATCTGGATGCCGACGATCTTATGGGGCCGGAGAAAATCGCCAGTCAGATGGAAGCCCTGGGACAATCTCCGGATAAACGGACGTTGTTGTCCGGCAGCTGGGGAAACTTCATGTACCGCTACTATCGGACCAAATTCATTCCCAGTGCCTTGTGGTGCGACCTTTCTCCTGTCGAATGGCTGCTGCGCAAGATGCGATTGAACCTTTATATGCAGACGGCCTCGTGGCTAGTAAGCCGCGAGCTGGCGGAGGCGGCCGGCCCATGGAATACCAGATTATTGGGAGATGACGACGGCGAGTATTTTTGCCGCGTGCTGCTGGCGAGCAGCGGCGTCCGGTTTGTGCCGGGCGCAAGAGTTTACTATCGCGCTTCGGGCCCGGGCAGCTTGAGCTACATAGGCCACTCCGATAAGAAGGCTTTGGCGCAGTGGCACTCAATGGAGCTGCACATCAATTACATTCGCTCGCTCGAGGACAGCCCAAGAGTGCGGGACGCGTGTGTGACCTATCTCCAAAACTGGCTGTTCTTCTTTTATCCCGAACGGCCAGACCTGGTTAGGCAAGCCGAAGAAATGGCTGCGAGCCTGGGTGGGACGTTGCAACCTCCGAAGCTCTCGTGGAAGTATTCGTGGATCGCTGCACTGTTTGGGCGACAGCAGGCAAAGCGGGCGCAAATCGTTTTGCCGCGCATGAAATGGTCATTGATACGGCGCTGGGAAAAGACTCTTTTCCAGATTGAAGGCCGCAAGTTCGACGAAGGCTTTTTAAAGAGCGCATAGCCGGTTGCTTATGGAATGTCCTTCCTGATTGGACGGCGGCGTGCCGACCCCCTTCAGTTGCATGAGTTTGGCGGCGTTCTTATAGCCCTTTGCTGCGGGCACTCTTGCCGGCTGATTTTTATCGATCACGCTCCAATCAGTGTTGTCCGAGATGAAACCGCCACCGGCGAAATGAAAGTGTTGAGCATGCTATCAGGGTTTATACGTGCTGCTGCGGACGGTCCGCGGTGAGGGTTGCATCGCGAGGGCTTAATACGGTGCGGGCCGGCGTCCGCGCGGCTCTTCGGCGTGGTCTGAGTCAGCATTTGCGCACCAGGCTGAAGCGCATGCAAGGCCAGGCGCGCAAGAGACTTGCGCCGGTTCTGTCGCTCGTTCACGGAACCTTCAGCGCCGGCGAATTACGCGAAGAACTGGCGCGGCGGTTGCCGGAAGATTTTGAAGTTCTGATGGTACATAGCTCCTTTGACGGGCTTTTGCCGATGTACAAGGGAACCCCGGCTGAACTTCTGGCCGCGCTCATCGGGATCTGCGGGCCGCAGCGGACGCTGGTGATGCCCTCGTTCGTGATGGGCGGCCGCGAGTTTGACACCAAGGCATATTTTCAGGAACGCCCGTTCGACGTTCGCCGCACGCCGTCGGAGATGGGGTTGCTGGCGGAGATGTTTCGCCGCACGCCAAACGTCTTGCGCAGCCTTCATCCCACGGCAAGCGTCTGCGCTCTGGGGCCCCTGGCGGCGGAGTTGACCGCTGGTCACCGCCTGGCGCGGACTGGCTTCAGCCCGGACAGCCCATTCGGAGTGATGACTCGCCGCAGGACGGCAATTCTGGGAGTCGGAGTCGAGTACTTTCGTTGCCTTACTCATGCGCACACGGCAGGCCACGCGCTGGCCGACAAGTACCCGATCAAGTTCGCCAGCGTCACGACCAAGGTCACGCTGATTGACTACGATGGAGAGCGTTTCGATTACGAGCTTGGACTTCCCGATCGGTCGAGGCGATTGGATCTCAGGGTGCTCTGGTCGCTGCTCTCTAAAGAGGAGCTCGTGGAGTGGCGCTACCACGGTGTGCCGCTGTTCGTTGTCACCCGCGCGGGAATCGTAACCGAGCGCTTGATGGAGGCCGCGCGCCGAGGAATCACCATCTACGGCCGCGTTCCTGTTAACGAGGCATCTCTACGGCCCGACGATCTTCGGCCCGCGAAGGAATCGGAGCGATGACAACCGGCAACAGCAATGGTACGGGCGATGCCAAGGTGCAGCGCATACTTTTGGCCGGCGACACAACGCTCGACCCATTGGCGCGCCTGCTCGAGCGGAGTCCGGAGACCCCCGAGTTGCGATGCTCCGTCGCGCCTTACGGCCAAATCTATCAGGTCCTGCTCGATGCCAGTCATCCGGCCTGGGCCTCTAATCCGGATTGCCTAGTGGTATGGACCGCACCACACCTCACGCTCCCCTCGGTGGGCAAAGTGATGCGATTCGAGTCAGCGGAACACGAAGAGGCCTTGCGTGAGGCTGAGCAATTCGCAGATGCAGTCCGGCAAGCAGCCAGCCGCGTCGCGTTCGTGCTCGTGCCATCCTGGATTTTGCCGAGTTATGAGCGCTGGATACAGACGCTTACGTGGCGGCAAGGTTCCGGTCTCGCGAACCTGCTTGCCAGGGCCAATTTGCTGCTGGCCGAAAAATTCTCGCAGTCACCCAATATCGTCTTGCTCGATGCCGGGAACTGGCAAGCCGGCCTGGGACGGCCCGCGCATGACCCTCGCATGTATGCGGTGTCAAAGATTCTTTACTCCCAGCCGCTGTTGGTGAAGGCCGCCGCCGAGATAAAGGCCGTCCTGCGAGGGTCCCTTGGTCTGGCAAAGAAGGTGATCGTCTGCGATCTGGACAACACGCTCTGGGGAGGCGTGGCAGGCGACGATGGCTTGCACGCCATTAAGCTTGGAGCACCCGACCCGGTAGGGGAGTGTTTTCTTGCCTTTCAGGCCGCTCTCAAGGGGTTGGCCTCGCGTGGCATATTACTCGCTATCTGCAGCAAGAATAATGAGGAGTTCGCACTGTCGGTCATTGAAGATCACCCGTCGATGGTCCTGCGCAAACGCGACTTTGCCGCCTGGCAAATCAACTGGAAGGACAAGGCCGAGAACCTGCAAAGTCTTGCCGAGGAACTGAATCTGGGTCTCGATTCATTCGTCTTCATCGACGACAGTCCGCAAGAGCGCGAGCAGATTCGCCAGGTACTTCCCCAGGTCTACACACCGGATCCGCCCCAATCGCCGGCCGAACTCGCGCCTTTTGTCTTATCGCTCCCGTGCTTCGAGACGGCGTCGCTGGGGCGTGAGGATGCGGGGCGCACCGAAATGTATCATGCAGAGCGCGGCCGCAAGCAAGCCCTCGAGTTGAGCGGCGATATAGGTACTTGGCTGCAATCGCTGCAGATTGAGGTTCGGGCCGCGCCCCTGCGGCATGAGAATCTGAGCCGAGCGGCCCAGCTGCTGAATAAAACCAACCAGTTCAACCTCACTCTGCGCCGAATGGACGAGAGCAGTTTCTGGAGTTGGGCCTCCGAGCAGGGCAACGATGCTTATGTTTTCCATGTTTCTGACCGATTTGGCGATTCCGGTCTTACTGGGCTGGTCACCGTATCGCGCCGCGGTCGGCAGGCTCGAATCGTGGACTTTGTTATGAGCTGCCGGGTCATGGGCAAGAAGGTTGAGGAATTGCTGCTTGCGTTTGTCATCGCTCGGGCGCAACTTTCAGGTGCCAAGCAACTGACGGCGCCAGTAACTGAAGGTCCGCGAAACGCGCCAGCGAGGGAATTCTTCGCCGCAAAGTACCTCAACGTCGATGGAGCAGCCATTGATCCGGCCCGCGTGGCCGCGCCGCCGTTCATTCGCCTTAAGGAGGAGAGTTGAGCGCGAAGCACCGGCGCTCTAATTTACTATGCAGGACCTAATCGCGATCCTAAACGACATTCGCCCCGGGGAGAACTTTTCGGAAACAGATGACTTCTTCGCCAAAGGTGTTCTCGACTCGGTTGACCTTACCACCCTTGTGGCTGCGCTTGAAGAACGCTATAGCGTCTTTATTGATGTGGAGGAAATGATCCCCGATCATTTTCGAAATCTTGACGCGATCCGTGCGCTTTTGAGCAAGCACGGCGTAACCGCCTGAAGGAACAGATTGCCCTGCTGCGGCACGCATGAGAGCAATTCCTCGCCCATCCGGGGAAGCCGACGCTGAGCGAATACAGTGGCCCAAGAAAGCTTCGAGCGGTGACAGCAAGTATCGATTGACGACAACAAGGCGAACGAGTATCAACCCTCCGAACCGCACGTTCCAAACGTAGAAACCTTACAGGAGAACAAACCATGAAAGTTGCGGAAACCACTAAGAGGCATATTTCCTCTTTTCTCAAAATATATGGTCCATCCAATCTCAAGAAGCGACTCTGGGATAAGGAGTTTTCCGGGGTCAAGTGGGATTTCATCGATAACACGGCCGGCGACTGCGTGTATCCGTTCCTTGAAAAGTACGCGCGCAACGGGAACATTCTGGATCTAGGCTGTGGCCCTGGCAATACTGCGAATGAGCTGGCCGCGAACGCCTATCAAAGCTACATCGGCGTCGATATCTCTGAAGCTGCTCTGGCGAAGGCTGTTAAGCGCTCGAAGGAGAACGGCCGGGAGAGCAAGAACAGCTTCGTCAACTCCGATTTCCTGAGTTACGAACCCAGCCAGAGTTTCGACATCATCCTATTTCGCGAATCCATGTACCATGTTCCGTTCGGTCAGGTTCTTCCGATTCTGAATAAATTCTCAAAAAATCTCAAAAACACCGGTGTCTTTATTGTCCGCCTATACGCCGGAGATCATCGGCCAGGTGTGATCAAGACCCGCGTGACGTCGAAGATGGATTTAATGAAGCGCGAGTTTGACGTTGTGGAGTCGAAGCAGTTCGACCTGCCTGCGTTGCCCACGGTCCTGGTTTTCAAGCCTCGGCAACAAGCCGATTAACCGCACGGCGGCAACAGTCACAGTCTCAGCTTCCGATGACACAAGAATCCACGGACGGGCGCGCAAGAACGATGAAATCACCTAGATCGCACCTCAAGAGACTCCTGCAACGCGCTGGCTTATACCACAGGCTCAGGACGTCAGGCGCCCGTGACCTCTATTGGAGATTCGCGGGCAATCGCTGGATTCTGGCCAGGGAAAAGGAGCTTGCTTTTTATCGATCCCTGCTTTCGGATTTGCGTCCCGGCGACCTTATCTTCGACATCGGCGCAAACGAGGGCTTTAAGGCAGACCTTTTCCTGAGGCTGGGAGCACGAGTGGTGGCGCTTGAACCTGACCCGACGAATCAGGCAATCTTACAAGAAAGATTTCGAAAGCTTCGATTTGCCCCCAAGCCGATCGTTATCGTGGGCAAGGCGGTCAGCGACAAGAGTGCGACGGAAACGATGTGGGTTGACGGGCCGGGGTCGGCGGTAAATACCCTCAGCCAAAAGTGGGCGACGGCGCTCCATGAACACAAAGAGCGCCATTCGCATGCGCACTTCGGTCTGGAATTTACGCAACAGAAGACGGTCGAGACCACGACGCTCGAAGAGCTGATCTCCACGCACGGAGTTCCGATCTTTGTCAAAATCGATGTCGAAGGGCATGAGTTGAACGTGATCAGAGGCCTGAAGCGTCCCGTCCGCTATTTGTCGTTTGAAGTGAATCTGCCGGAGTTCAAGGCGGAGGGAATCGAGTGCGTCGAGACTCTTGGCCGCCTGGCGGCTGCCGGCGAGTTCAATTACGCGGCTGATTGCGAGCAGGGATTCGCACTGGAGCATTGGCAACGGGCTGAAGATTTCGTCCCGCAGCTCGCGCGGTGTACTGACGGCGCCGTCGAAGTTTTCTGGAAAGCGCCGGCGAGCGAATTCGAAACAACAGGGCGAACAAATGGCCCGGCGATCGGGAACGTGAAAGAGAGCGAACAGTGAGAATCAGCATCTTCGGTATGGGATATGTGGGGACCGTATCCGCTGGATGCCTCGCGCGCGACGGCCACGAGGTGATTGGCGTGGATCCTGTGAGCGCCAAGGTTGACTTGATCAACGCCGGCCAATCGCCCATTATCGAGGCCGAGATTGACAGGATTATCCGCGCAACCGTCAAGTCAGGGAATCTTCGCGCGACCAGCGATCAGGACCAGGCGATTCGCGAATCGGAACTTTCATTTGTTTGCGTCGGCACGCCAAGCCAGATCAACGGGAATCTGGACTTGACCTACATGAGGCGCGTTTGCGAATTGATCGGCGACGCCCTCAGGAATAAGCCGACCCGGCACACGGTGGTCATCCGCAGCACGATTCTGCCAGGCACAATGCACAAGATGGTGATACCGGTTCTCGAGGAACATTCAGGGAAGAAGGCCGGTGTCGACTTCGGCCTCTGCAATAACCCTGAATTCCTGCGCGAGGGGACCGCGGTGAAAGACTACGATGCCCCTCCCAAGACGGTCATCGGCGAACTGGATCCGGAGAGCGGTGATTTACTGGCCCAGGTCTACGCGAAATTGAAAGCGCCCCTGGTTCGCACCGACATAAAGACTGCTGAGATGGTTAAGTACGTCGATAACAGCTGGCATGCGCTCAAAATCGGCTTTGCCAATGAAATCGGAAATCTTTGCAAATCCCTGGATATCGATGCGCACGACGTCATGGAGATTTTCTGTAAAGACCAGAAGCTCAACATTTCGACCGCGTATCTGCTACCGGGCTTCGCGTTTGGGGGGTCCTGCCTGCCGAAGGATCTTCGCGCATTATCGTATCAGGCAAAGAGCCGCGACCTGCAACTGCCGATTCTGGCTTCTATTCTGCCCAGTAACGAATTACAAATTGCGCGCGGGTTGCAGATGATTATGGAGTCCGGGCAGAAGCGCGTAGGCATTCTGGGATTCAGCTTTAAGGCTGGGACCGACGATCTCCGCGAGAGCCCGATGATCGAAGTGATTGAGCGATTGATCGGGAAGGGCTATGACCTGCGCATCTTTGATAGAAATGTCAATTTGGCAAGACTTGTGGGCGCAAACAAGGATTTCATTCTCAATCGGATTCCGCACATATCCAGGCTGATGGTCGACGGCATTGACGCGGTATTGGAGCATGCCGAAACGGTGGTGATCGGCAACAAGGATCGGGAGTTTCAGAGCGTTTTGGAGCGCCTGCGCGAGGGCCAGCGCGTTGTGGACTTGGTTAGGATTCGAGATTCCAGGAGTGAGAATGGCAAGTACGACGGCATCTGTTGGTGAAAACACGATTGCGCGGGGAGCGAGTCAGGCTTCAAGGGAAGAGATTCGCGTATCGATTGACCGGCTCGCGCATTGGTTGGAAAAGAACGACTATCGCGGCTACGATACCTTTGACGGACTGAACGCAAAGTATCTCCGCCCGCTGACCTTCGAGACCAAACTGCTTCGCACGGTCTTGCAGCAAGGCGTGCGCCGCTTCCCTCTGAATCTCCGGCCCGTGTTGGCCATACCGCGCAAACGCTCGACGAAAGGCATGGCGTTTCTGGGCAGGGGCTTCATGCGTCTTGAGGATGCGACGGGCGATGAAGCATGGGGAGCGAAGGCCAGGGACGCTTTTGAGTGGCTGGTTGAGAACGAATCAAAAGGCTACTCCGGCGCCTGCTGGGGCAATCACTTCGACTACCAATCGCGAAGTTTTTATCTGGCGAAAGGTGTACCGACCATCGTCTGGACGTCGCTGATCGGGCACGCCTTCATCGACGCCTACGATCATTTCCGTGATCCGAGCTACCTGGAGGTTGCGACGAGCGCATGCGAGCACATCGTGCGCGACCTCGATCGAGCAGCCGAGGGTGACGACGCCCTTTGCCTCAGCTATATTCCCGGGGCCATGAATCCGGTGCACAATTCGAACACTCTCGGCGCCAGCTTTCTTGCGCGTACGTATGCGCGCACGGGGAACGAGCTCTACAAGGAGTTGGCGGAAAAAGCGATGCGCTATACCGCCAACCATCAGAGAGAGGATGGTTCCTGGTACTACGGTGAGCCGTCCAACTTGCATTGGGTTGACAACTTCCACACGGCGTATGTGCTGGACTGTTTCAAGTATTACCAGCAGGCAACGAACGACGATCAGTTTGAAGAAAAACTGAACGCGGGATATCAATACTGGAAGAAGACATTCTTTCTTCAGGATGGCACGCCCCGGTATTACGACCGAAAGACACTGCCCATCGATATCCAATGCTCTTCTCAGGCCATCGACACGCTGGTGCTTTTTTCAGATGCCGACCCCGAGGCCCTCGACCTGGCGCTTCTCGTAGCCCGGTGGACGATCAAGAATATGCAGGATAAGACAGGCTATTTCTACTATCGACGGTATTCAGGATGGGTGGTGAATAAGACTCCCACACTGCATTGGGGACAAGCGACGATGTTCTGTGCAATGGCAGGACTTTACAAGCGGTTGAGTAACCACTGAGGTATCTGTGAAAAGGAAAGTTCTCATTATTGTCGAGAATGCTCCGGTTCCCTTCGATCCGCGTGTGTGGAAAGAAGCTCTTGCGCTGCGCGAATCGAACTACGATGTCGTGGTATTGTGCCCCAAAGATAAAGGATATGAACGCGGCTACGAATTCCGCGAGGGCATTCATATTTACAGGCACGCGTCTCCCGCGGGGGGCAGCGGCGCAATCGGATACATCTGGGAATACGGATGGGCCCTGTTCTGGGAGTTCCTGTACACATTGCGGATTTACGTGCGTCATGGGTTCGACGTCATCCAGGGCTGTAACCCGCCCGATGACATTTTTCTTGTCGCCTGGCCGTTCAAGCTGCTGGGTGTGAAATTCATCTTCGATCATCACGACGTGAATCCGGAGTTATACCTGGCGAAATACGAGAAGGCAGGCCTGCTCTATCGAGTGCTGGTGTGGCTCGAAAAGATGACCTTCCGTTCCTGCGACGTGGTGATGTCGACCAACGACAGTTACAAGGAGATTGCGCTGACGCGCGGTCATAAGTCGCCGGAGGATGTATTTGTCGTTCGTAACGGGCCCGACCTGAAGACCTTTCAGCTGGTGCCTCAGAATCCTGCTCTCAAGTACGGCAAGCGCTATCTTGTCGGGTATGTTGGCGCTATGGGCGAGCAAGAGGGCCTGGATATTCTGGTCAACGTTGCCGAACACATCAGGAGCCTGGGACGCCGGGACGTGCACTTTACCTGCGTGGGCGGAGGGCCGGCGCTCGCGGGACTGCGGCAGATGGTCAGGGAAAAAGATCTCGGCGAGATGATGAATTTCACCGGGAGGATTCCCGACGCAGAGCTACTGGAAATTCTGTCGACAGCGGATGTGTGCGTCAATCCGGACAAGCCATGCCAGATGAACGACATGTCCACGATGATCAAGATCATGGAATACATGGCCCTCGGGAAGCCGATCGTCCAATTCGATCTTCGCGAAGGAAGGATCAGCGCGGAAGATGCATCCTTATATAGCGATAATGAGGATCGCGTAGCCGACTTCGCGCGCAACATTCTCTGGCTGCTCGACCACCCTGAGGAGCGGCGGAGCAAGGGCGATTTCGGGCGCAAGCGGGTCGAGGAGCAGCTGGCTTGGGAGCACTCCGTGCCCAACCTCTTAGCGGCCTACGAAAGAGCTTTCAGCAAAATGCGCGGCAGGCGGGCGCTCGAGACCGATGTCGCGAGTTCATGAACGGCTGCGGCCCCGGCCGGGACCATGTATTTTTGGGTAACCGCTTTCGCTCATCGAGCACAATTTACACTCATCCCGCCGGGTCCTGCAATTATTAACTCTTTAGAATAGAGCGGCTGGCGTTTGGAATGTCGATTGCTCAAATGCAGGAAAAGTACCCAGTGCTGCGCATTTGTGTCCCGGGTGTTTTGCGTTGACACCGGATTACGCTCCGCGACCGCGCCGGTTTAGGTAACTTTAGTCACACGCTTGACGTTACTTATGGTGAAGAATGTTGTTACGGACGGGTTGTGTCTTGCTAGAATCGCCTAACAATCCTTCGATCGCAGAACTAACCCGAGGAATTGCTTGATGAAGACCTATCGTCATTTTTTGTCCACTCTTGTTTGGGCAACGCTTCTGCTTCCGGCCGTTTGCAGCGCGCAATATCCCTGGACCGGCATCCTATCACCCACGCGGGCTGTGTCGTGGACGCAGGCTGGGCTGCCCGGCGACGTGCCGCCCGATGCTGCCTGGACGCAGAGCGGCTCGACCATCGCAGCTTACGGATCAAGCGCTTCCTACGCCGCGCCGTCGACCATCCAGGCGGCGCTCAACTCCTGCGGGGCAGATCATTTTGTCCTGCTGGGCGCCGGCGATTTCTACTTGACTGGAGGGGTGAGCGTGCCGAGCAATTGTGTGTTGCGCGGCTCGGGCGCCAACCAGACGCGCATTCATGTTAACTCCGCCACAAGCCCCGGCTGCAACGGTTATAACGCAATCGTGTGCATCGTCGGCTCGAACACCTACGGAGGATATTGCAGCATCGGTACTTACTGGCCATGCCCGGCGAACGACCTGGTTGCGGGCTGGCAGAATTCAGCCAATTGGACCTCCGGGTATTCGCAGGGTTCGCCCACGATCACGCTCGATAATGTGAGTGGAATCGTAGTGAATCTGACGCCCATTGTGCTCGACGAGTGTGATACGGGATTTACGGGAATCTCTGGCGGTCCTGGCTGTAAAGCAACCGGCGGCGCAATCAGCGCGGCATCGGTTTACTCGGGAGGCGGAGGGAGCGGCTACAACGTAGGCGATACGGGCGTGATTAACGGGGTGTTGAGTTTTGGAACTTACTTTGGTTCGGGTGCGACTTATCAGGTAACTTCGGTCTCCGGCGGGGCAGTAACAGGGTTCACCATTACCAACGAAGGCAGCGGCTACACTTACACGAATATGAATGGGACATTCGGCGCTCCGACGACGACAACGGAGACGACCGGCAGCGGTTCAGGCTTTGAAGTGCAGATCACAGGTGTGACCGGGTACGACAACGGCGGCATCTTTGCATGCGCGATCGCCATGATCTGCGAAAACGAATCGGGCGCCAACACTTCGCGCAACGCACGGTCGCAATCGGAGGTTGTGATTGCCACCGCAATCTCAGGCTCAGGACCGTACACAGTCACCCTTTCAGCGCCATTGATGCACGGTAACTGGTCTTCAGGACAGAGTCCGCAAGCATGGTGGGGCACTTCCACAACCACCAACGCCGGGGTTGAGAATGTGCTGCTCGATCCAACTGCGGTGAGCGGAGGGGCATCCTGCGTGACGCTCAGCTCCTCCTACAAGACTTGGGTGAGCGGGATCGCCTGCGACGCGGCCAATTACTTCCACGTCTACACCTCTTATTCCTATGGATTCGCCGTGCTGAACAGCTACTTCTACCAGACCTATACAGACTTCGACAAAAGTTATGGCATCGGGTCCGCAGGGTTTGTCGAGTATGCGCTTTTTGAGAACAATATTTTTCAGGGCGTGGCCGATCCGACCAACGCGGCTGGAACCTGCTCGGGATGTGTGTTTGCCTACAATTTTTCCGTGAATCCGGACTATCAGAATGGCGCTGCCGCACTCTTCCCCGTCACCGGTTTTCATGCCGCCTCCACTGACTATGTATTGAACGAAGGCAATATCGGCTCTTTGGCACTGCTGGACGCGATCCATGGTCCGCATTTCTTCAATACCCTGTTCCGCAACTATTACAACGGCTACGAGTCCAATGACGGCACAATGCCCTCGCAAAATACGATTCCAATCACGATCGCGGCTTTTTCACGCTACAACAATATCCTGGGGAATGTCCTTGGCACGGCTGGTTACCACTCGGTGTATCAATGTAACCCCTCGAGCAGTTCGCAGCGATATTGCAACAATTCCGGGCCCAGCATGAACCAGATTTATAACATAGGGAGTTCCGGAGAGGACGGGCAGCTCGACTTCAACAACAGCCCATCGCTTCCGAACGACCTGCTGACCATCACGTCCACATTGCGGTGGGGAAACTATGACACCGTGAACAACTCTGTGCAATGGAATTCGTCTGAAGTTCCGACGGGCGATCCGAATTTTCCAAACATCACGCCATTGAGCAACGCCTTCCCCGCCAGCTTGTACGACGGCTTCACCACGGCCCACTCCAGTTGCGGCACGGGCCTGAACTTCTGGAAGAACCCGGCCACCGGAACCTGCCCTCCTTACCCCAGCGTCGGCCCCGACGTTTCCAATGGCGACATCGGCATGTGCACCAGCGGAACTTACAAATGGTCGCGGGCCCTTTCGAGCGCCCAGTGCGCAGGTGGATCGTTCCAGGCAGGGCCAGAGACCAATGGCGGCTATGGAAATTCGAACCCAGCCATGCGCTGCTATCTAAATCAGATGAGTGGGCCACCAGACGGGACCGGCAGCATGCTGACGTTCAATGCTGCGAGTTGTTACGCGCCGGATAGCTCGGGAACCGCCGTACAGCCGTCACCTGCGAATGGCGTAAGCGGTTCATACTCGATCGTCCTGTAGCTGTCGTGATTCCGCCGGACACAACAATCTCAGATGGGCGATGTCGCGGAGATTCAACTTTCCTCCGATGAACCCGCACGCACTGACTCCGCCGGAACCACACTGAAGAGTCTTTCACTTCATCCCTTCCAACTTCTCCATTCCCCATGATCGGCTCAAAGACCATATCCGTCGGGCGCAGGCTTCTTTCAGGATCGATGCTTCGGGTGGTGAACCTGGCGGCTTCGGCTGTAGCGTCCTTCCTTTTGATGCCGTTCATCGTGCATCACCTGGGTGATCGCGTCTATGGATTCTGGTCGCTGGCGACGGCCTTTGTCGGGTACTACAATCTGCTCGATCTGGGGCTTTCGAGCGCCATATCGCAATACATGTGCATTGCGATCGGGCAGAAGAACCACACCGAGTGCCGAGTGGTTTTCAATACCGCGCTCCGCCTGCAACTGCTGATCGGTGGCGGTGCGCTTCTGGCGACTCTTGGGCTGGTCGCAATCACGCCGTTATTCTGCCATAGCGCGAGAGACATACCGGTTTTCCGCGGCGTTATTGCGCTTTTGGGAATCAACGCCGCCATAGGATTTCCGGCCCGGGTGTTCTGGGCTGCGCTGGACGCCGAACTGCGATTCGACATCCAGTCCTGGCTTGCGAACCTCGGGCTGGTGCTGCGAACGGGACTTGTGGTCGTGGCGATTCTGGCCGGCGGAGGCCTGCTGGCGCTGGCGTGGACGACGCTGCTCGCCACGATCCCGCTCACGGCGCTGCAGATTTGGTTTGCCATGCGCGAAGCTGATTGGGTGCGCCTGGACAGCAGTTTTGTGATGGTGGAGCGAATCAAAAGCTTCTTTTCCTACAGCGTGTACAGCTTCCTGGCCTATATCGCGGACGTAGTGAGGTTCCAGCTGGACCCGCTGATCATCGCCTCCATGATCGGCCTTGCGGCGGTGACTCACTATAAAGTTGCGGGTATCCTGGCGCAGTATTACCTGCAGATCGTGTTTGCCTCAGTAGGAATGATGTTACCCGTGTTCAGCCGGCTGCACGGGGCAGGAAATCGCTCGCGCCTGGATGAGCTTTTCTTCTTTGGGACCAAGATTTCCTGTTGCTTGTCAGTCTTTATTTGCTGCGGGTTGATCGCTTGGGGACGGCCATTTATCACTCGCTGGATTGGTCCGGCATATTTGGATGGCTACAAGCCGCTGGTAGTGTTGGCGCTGGCGGTGCTGGTGGACGTGAGCCAGCGCTCGTCGGCCGACCTGCTCTTTGCGACCTTCAACCAGAAGTTTTATGCATGGATCAACGGCGCCGAAGCTTTGGTGAATCTGGGCTTCAGCCTGGCACTGGCGCGGCCCTATGGAATCCTGGGCGTAGCGATGGGCACATTCATCGGCGCGTTTACAATCCGGGTGGTGCTGCAACCCTGGTGGGTGTGCAAGGTAAGCGGACTCAACTACGGCGCGTATATGAGGTTCGCGGGCAGCGCGTTTGCGCGCTGCGCCTGCCTTGCTGCTTTGGCCGTCGCAGTATCGTGGTGGGGGCTGAGGCCGAACTATTTCTGGTTGATTTCTTCAGCCGTTTTTGCGACAGTGGCCTACGCTGCCGGGTCATGGTTTGCCGTTTTCAGCCATGGCGAGCGCCAGTGGTTCATCGCGGCCTTGCGCTCAGAACGGCAGAAAGAGCAAGGAGAGTTGGCCGCCGCCAACGGCGTGGCTCGGCCATGAGGGGGAAGGGTTGAAAGTTACGGCTCTTATTCCGACGTACAATCGCATCGCGCAGGTGTCGCGGGCGATTGACAGTGTGCTCGCCCAGACATATCCCGTGTCTGAAGTTATCGTCGTGGACGATGGCTCGACGGACGGCACGGCAGAGGCCGTCGAACAGCATTACGGATCGCAAGTGCGCGTCATCAGGCAATCAAATGCCGGCGTTTCGGCGGCGCGGAACCACGGCATCAGGGAAGCGCGCGGAGAATGGATAGGATTTCTCGACAGCGACGACTGGTGGCATCCGGAGAAGATTGAGAAACAGTTTGCGGCGATCGGGTCATATGGAGGCGGGTCGGGTGTGTGTTTTACCAACAATGTTTACGGCGGGCACCCGGAGATGACCTTCTCGCGGTTTGAAGAAGTGGGCTTTGAGAATGCACCGGCGATCGGCATGCTCGATGACCCGACAGGGCTCATTCTGGAGGGCAGGGAGCCATTCTTCACATCGAGCTTCCTGATCCGGCGAAAACTGTTGGACGAGGTTGGCGGATTCGATCAGAGTCTTGCCATTCGCGAAGACACAGATCTAATGTTCCGCCTCTGTTTCAAGACAGCGTTCAGCTTTGTGGGCGAACCGCTGACTGAGATCGACCGGACTCCATCTCGCTCCCTCGGTTTGTGCAAAATGTACAGCACACGGGACGACACGGTCTTTGACTGCTCGGACAGAATATTTGTTAAATGGCTTTCGATGCCGGAGGTGAAAGGTACGCGGTATGAATCAACCGTCCGCGAGTTGCTGCGGGAGGTGTTCTACGCTTCGGCTGAATGCAAGATCCACGATATGCGAATGAAGCGGGCGATGCGCGATGTTGGGCGATTGAACGCGATGGGCGAGGGAGTCGGCTTGATAGTGGCTAAACTCCTGGCTCGGAAAGTGCGGAAGATGAAGCGCAAATGGGTGCGGCTGTTCAGTTCGGATCGCACCGAGCACCGCGGAACGAGTCTCGGTGTCGCTGAGTAGAGCGTTAGATGAAGGCAAATGGAAACTCAGGAATCTGAACTCATTCAAGATGTTCCGCCCAAAACGGAATGCTGCAGGCCGTTGGCTCCGCTCGATGCCGCGTTATTGACCGGCGGCGTCGACAGGCCATACGCGTTTGGTCTGGCATTGGCTCTGGTGGCGAAGAATGTTCGCCTTGAAGTCATCGGGAGCGACGTGGTGGACAGTCTCGAAATGCATACCACGTCAAATCTAAGGTTCCTTAACCTTTGGCCGGTCAAATCAGCTAAGAAGACTTTGTTCGCGAAGTTATTGCGAATTCTAAGTCACTATGGGTCGCTCATCCGTTATGCCGCGGCGGCCCGACCCCGCGTGTTCCACATTTTATGGAACAGCAAGGTTCAGTGGTTTGATCGGACGCTGCTCATGCTTTACTACAAAGCGCTCGGCAAAAGAGTGGCTCTTACCGCGCACAATGTGAACCAGGCGAAGAGGGACTCACGGGACACATGGTTTAATCGACTGACTTTGAGAATTCAGTACCGGCTTACCGATCATATATTTGTTCACACTCAAAAGATGAAGAACGAGCTGCTGGAGGACTTTGGGGTCGCCGATCCATCGGTCACCGTGATTCGTCATCCGATCAACAATGCGTTTCCGGATACGGAGCTTACACCGTCGGAAGCCAAGCGCTGCCTTGGCCTCGCAGATACAGACAAGACAATTCTCTGTTTCGGACGGATCAAGCCCTACAAGGGTATCGAGTACCTTCTGACTGCATTCCAGCGATTGGCGCCGAAAGATCGCCAATACCGGTTGATCATTGCCGGGGAAGTTCAAAAGGGCAACGAGAATTACATGAACTCGTTAGTCCAGTCCATCTCCAGTGAGATGAAGGGGCGAATCATCATCGAGACGCAATTCATTCCGGATGAAGATACGGAAATCTATCTCAAGGCCGCGGATGTACTGGCCCTTCCTTATAAGGACATCTTTCAAAGCGGCGTGCTGTTCCTGGGCTATAGCTTCGGCTTGCCTGTGATTGTGACGGACGTTGGCTCGTTTCGCGAGGAGGTTGTCGAAGGGGAAACTGGATTCCTTTGCAGACCGGGCGATCCCGAAGACCTGGCCCAAGCGATCGAGACATATTTTGCAAGCGATCTCTATAGGAATCTGGGGATTAATCGTAAGAAAATCAAAGACTATGCCGACATTCACCATTCTTGGCGCGGGGTCGCTGACCTGACGCGCAAAGCTTATGAGAGTATGTTGGGGATCGCCAACTTATGAAAGCTCACCCATCGATTGTCGTTCTGCGATTTAGCGAGAGGGCGCGGCAGGCTAACACGATCCTGCTGGCCACTGTCCGTGACCGGGACGGCTAACCTCTCGGAAAACGAAACATATCGGTCTTCGAATCGTTCGGCGACCAACCAACGTTTCATAGAAATCACAATTCCAGAACAGCGGATAGCGTGAAGAGATAGGCAAATGATCACAACCAGCACCCCCCTTCGCATCTCCTTCTTTGGCGGCGGAACAGATTATCCCGTGTGGTACCGCGAGCACGGAGGATCTGTCCTTTCAACTACGATCGACAAATACTGCTATATCTCCTGCCGCTGGCTGCCGCCGTTCTTTGAGTACCATAGCCGTATTTCCTACACAAAAGTTGAAAATGTCAGCAGTAACCACGATATTCAACACCCCTCGGTCCGCGCCTGTTTGGAGTTTCTCGGAATCAACGAGGGAATCGAGATACATCACATTGCGGATCTGCCTGCAAGAACGGGTTTAGGTACTAGTTCCGCATTTACCGTGGGATTGCTGCTCGGCCTCTACGCTCTCAGGAACCAGATGCGCGACAAGCACACGATTGCGGCCGAAGCTATACAAGTCGAGCAAGACCTTCTCAAGGAAGCGGTTGGCGCGCAGGACCAGGTCAGCGCCGCGTATGGGGGCCTCAACCGCATCAGCTTCAACGTCGACGGTTCAATCGACGTAAAGCGCGTTCTGACTTCCAGAACGCGGATTACGGAACTTCAACAGAACCTGGCGCTCTACTTCACGGGATTTTCTCGAATCGCATCGGAGATCGCGCAGGAGCAGCTTAAAGTAACGCCGCACAAGAAGAAGGAACTCGACGCGATGTTCCAACTGGTGGGTGAAGCGGAAGACATTCTGGTGAACACCAATCGGCCGCTCGATGACTTTGGCCGCTTGATGAATGAGAGCTGGCAAATAAAGAGAACACTCACTCAGAAGATATCGAACTCAAATATCGATGAGATCTATGAAGCCGGACTTAGCGCCGGAGCTCTCGGCGGCAAACTTCTGGGCGCGGGAGGCGGTGGATTCATGTTGTTTTATGTGCCGCCGGAAAAACGTGAGGCCCTCAGGCTCCGGCTCAAGAAGCTGCTGTGCGTTCCCTTCGCTTTCTCAACCAAAGGAAGCGAAGTGGTGGTCTACGAGCCCGAGGTAATGTACGACCAGGCGCTGGCCGCGGAACGCAGATTCGTGTATGGCGATGCCCCGCAACTTCTGAAGCAGGTCTGACAGTTTGGCAGGCGACTCGGATAACGGCAATCCGAGCTTGATTGCGCATTCCATCCAGAGGCGCGGAACGAGACTCCCGCAATGTTGAAGGCCGGCAGTTTAGCGAGGGGCCTGGTGCAAGCCCACAAAGAAAGGCCCGCAAGAGACGTGAAAGAGCCGGAATGAGCGAAGTGCTGTGAGCGAGTTACTGATCGAGGCGGGTCGAACCGAGCGGCAATATTGGCGCGACATCTGGCGCTACCGGGAGTTGTTCTATTTTCTCGCCTGGCGCGATATGCTGGTGCGCTACAAGCAGACCCTGGTTGGAGTGGCTTGGTCGCTGATCCGGCCCATCCTGACCATGCTGGTGCTGACGGTGGTCTTCGGAAAGCTGGGCAAGATGCCGTCAGGCGGAGCGCCGTACCCTCTTTTGGTTCTTTGCGGCATGTTGCCCTGGCAGTTTTTTTCCGCGGCGCTGGCTGAATGCGGCAATAGCCTCGTATCCAACTCCAACCTGATTTCGAAGGTCTACTTTCCGCGCATCGTCGTTCCGGTGAGCAGCATCATTTCGAGCTTTGTGGATTTTCTGATCTCCGCGGGCTTTCTCGTAGTCCTGATGTTCTGGTACCGGTACGTCCCACCGGCAACCGTTATCTTCCTGGTGTTCTTTGTCCTGCTCATGCTGGGGGCGTCTCTCGGAGTCGGTTTGTGGGTCGCCGCACTCATGGTCAAGTATCGCGATTTCCGTTTTATTGTGCCGTTTGTAGTTCAGTTTGGGCTGTACATATCGCCGGTAGGCTTTCAGAGCAGCGTTGTTCCCGCGCGGTTTCGCCTTCTCTATTCCGTCAATCCGATGGTCGGGATTATTGACGGCTTTCGGTGGTGTCTGCTGGGCAGCCGGGACAGCGTTTATTGGCCCGGCTTTGTACTAACAGTAGTTGATGTTGTTGTGATGGTCGCATCGGGCATCTGGTACTTCAGAAAGACCGAGCAAACCTTTGCGGACGTGATTTGAACGAGATCGAACCGCTCGCTGAAAACATCCTTATGCCAGACTGCGCAATCGCGATTGAAAACATCGGAAAACGATATAGCATTGGTCATCTGCGGGCGAGCGACGACGGACTGCGGCACAAGATTGAAAACGCGATTCGCTCCCCGTTAGCGTGGCTCAAATCGTCGCAACGGAAACATCCAAAGACCGAGGACTTCTGGGCGCTGAGAAATATTTCCTTTCAAATTCAAAAGGGCGATGTAATCGGGATCATCGGCCGCAACGGCGCTGGGAAGAGCACTCTTCTAAAGCTTCTGAGCCGCATCACTGTTCCGACCGAGGGACGGATCCGCATCGATGGGCGATGTGCAAGCCTTCTCGAAGTTGGCACCGGCTTTCATCAGGAGCTTACCGGACGGGAAAACATTTTTCTGAACGGCGCCATCCTTGGAATGACCCGCGACGAGATCGTAAGCAAATTTGACGAGATCGTCGAGTTCTCGGAGATCTCCGAATTTCTCGACACTCCGGTAAAGCGTTACTCCTCAGGCATGTATGTGCGGCTGGCCTTTGCGGTTGCCGCGCACCTTGAGCCGGAGATTCTCATCGTGGATGAGGTGCTTGCAGTCGGCGACGCCGCCTTCCAGAAGAAATGCCTGGGAAAGATGGGCAGCTTTGCTCAGAGCGGCAGGACAGTTATCTTTGTCAGCCACAATGTGGAAGCGGTGAGAAGCTTATGCCAGAGAGCGGTCTGGCTCAAGGACGGGCGCCTCCATCAGGACGGTAAGACCGAGGAAATTATCGAGGGGTATTTCAACAGCATCTCCGATGCAGTCGCATTTTCGACCACAAACGCGGAATACGGACTGACAATTCAAAAAGTTACATTGAAGAACATGAGCGGTGAAGAATGCGGCCAGTTTCATCCCGGCGACGATCTGATCGTAGAGATATCGTATGACGCCGAGAAGCGCGTCGAAAGGCCGATTTTCGCCCTCGGCGTGCTCGGAGTCGGCGGCTCCTGTTTCACTTCCAACATGCTGCTCGACGGACACAGGCCCGAGTACCTTGAAGGCGCGGGAACCGTAACATGCACGTTCAAGTCACTTCCTCTGCTGCCGCAAAGCTACACCGTGAACATGAGAATTCAGGCGGCGAGCGTAAAGGAAATCATCGTGCCCTATCAGGAGGTGGCGCGTTTCAGTGTGGTGGGAGATTTGGGTGAATACGGTTATAGAGGGGAGTATGCGGCGTGGGCGCTCCGCTCGACGCCCGTGGTCGTCCCCTACGAATGGCGTTTACCAGACGGCACTACCGCGGCCGTGGCATTAAGCCGTCGTTCGAATTGATTGTTGATGCCAGACATCACTGAGAATTTGGCAACGCCGATTACGCAAGCAAGGGGAATGCCGGCCAGAATGAAGGTGTTTTTGGTAGCCGATAATCGCACCGGCTTGAATTGGGGCCGCGGCGCGAGCATCGCTCTTGGGCAACTTCTATCGGCCTCATTCGACATTGTTGGGCGCGTGAAAGGGGATCTTTTCGACCTTTCTATAGCGGAGGCCGGCTACGTAGGCACGCTGTTTCCGCCAAGATACTACAGGCATTTTCGATACTTATTGGCGAGGCAGTCGCGGCGGCCATTTTCCTGGTACATGAAATTGGAGCGGCAATTCGGCGCCCAGGATTTTATTGCCGAAGATCCAGCGCAAAGCATCGATAACCTGATCGCTCACAGGAATCAGCATCCGGAGCTCGACCGAATTTACGACCAGGCGGCGTCGGCCGATTGCATGGTGCTCGACGGCGATGGCGATATCATTTTCTCAACTCCGCCGCGCCGCACCACACTCTTTCTGCTGGCGATGATTGAACTAGGCCTCCGCCTCAACAAGCCTGTTTTCCTCGTGAATTCGATGATTTCAGATTGTCCGCTGACCGGACGGAATGAAAAAACGCTCGCAGCGGCAAGGCGGCTATTTACGCGGTGCACGGCTATAACTTTGCGCGACCCTGAGTCGCTCGAATACGTTCGGAAGGAAATGCCGGAGGCTCGGTCGAGTCTAATTCCCGATTCGCTTTTTGCGTGGTACTCGTATTACGACAATGAAAGCTCCCGTCCGCCGCTGAATGGAGATTTCATACTGCCTTATCCCGAAAACGAAGACTTTTGGGGCAAGCTTGATTTTTCGGAACCTTACATATGTATAGGTGGAGGAGCCCTGGCGAGCAGCGAGCCTGACAGGTCCATCGAATGCTATGGGCGGCTAGTGGACGGGATTCGTCAGCTCGGATATCGCGTTTACCTGACCGAGAATGATTCGCCAGACAGATTCTTACGGCAGGTGGCCCTCGAAAAGGGGATCGGCATCGTTCCGGTTGACACGCCGATTCTCGAGTGCGGCGCGGTTTTGGCGCATGCCCGGCTGTTCATCGCTGGACGGTATCATCCTTCGATTTTTGCTTCACTTGGGGGCACGCCTTGCATTTTTCTCGCGTCGCATGCGCACAAAATGAGCAGCCTGTCCCGCGTGCTCGAATACGAAGTTCCACTAGAGTTCAATGCTTTTCCGGGAGACTCTGACGTTGACCGGATTGTTGCGACCGCGAAAAAGTACCTTAGCGATGGCGAATCACTGCGCGCCCGCATCAGGCAGGTGGCCCGGAATCGATGCGACGAAGCCCGGACGCTCCCGGCCCTTTTGAAACGGCACATGAACGGCTGAGAGATTCGCGCAGACTTCGAAATAAAATGACCATGGATGCGATTGTTGTTATCGGCGGTGGCGGCCACGCAAAAGTCGTGATTGGCATTCTTCGAAAGCTGAAGACTCATCACATTCTTGGTTATACGGATCTGAAGGGCAACGGCTCCATCCTGGGAGTTTCATTTCTCGGATCTGACGACGAGCTGGATAAACTGGCGCTCGAGCGGAACGGGCTGAGTGCCGCGCTCGCCGTGGGGCAGGTTGGGTTGGGGAAGCGCCGATGCGAGATTTGGAAGCGCTGCCAATCCCTTCGCCTGTCGTTTCCTTTGATTGTCTCGCCGGGAGCAATTGTGAACGAAGGCGTTTCTGGCGGAGAAGCCGCGGTGGTAATGGACGGCGCAGTGATCAACGCCGGCGCTTCACTGGGAAGAGGCGCAATCGTGAATACGAACAGTACCGTTGAGCACGACGCGGTCCTCGAGGATTGGGTTCATGTAGCCACGGGAGCTACGGTATGCGGAGGAGTCACGGTGGGGCGCTTCTCAATGATCGGCGCGGGAGCTACGGTGATTGAAGGTTTGAAGATTGCGCCGGAGTGCATCGTCGGAGCCGGAGCCACTGTGGTGCGTGATCTGACTGAATCCGGCGTATATGTGGGTAGTCCGGCGCGCCGGATTCGGTAAACTCCAATGTCCCACGTCTTCATCATTGCCGAGGCAGGTGTTAATCATAATGGCTCGCTTGAACTTGCCTTGAAACTGATTGACGCGGCCAAGGCGAGCGGCGCCGATGCGGTCAAGTTTCAAACCTTCCGCGCGGACCGCCTCGCGGTGCGATCCGCACCGAAAGCACAATATCAGGAGCGCACCACGACGGAGGCCGAGTCGCAATTCGTCATGCTGGAACGGCTGCAGTTGGATGCTGACGCTCACCGTCGCCTGATCGAGCATTGCCAGAAGGTTGGAATCCAGTTCCTATCGAGCCCGTTCGACCAGGGCAGCGCGGACTTGCTTGCAGCAATGGACATGCCCATTTACAAAGTGCCGTCGGGTGAGATCACCAACCTGCCGTTTCTTGAGCACCTAGCTCGGAAGAACCGGCCCATGATTCTATCAACCGGGATGTCGACGCTGGAAGAAGTTGAAGAAGCGGTTCGTACCATCCGCGATGCAGGAGTGACAGAGTTGACGCTTTTGCATTGCGTGACAGAGTACCCCGCTCCTTATGCGGAGATCAACCTTCGCGCCATGCAGACTCTCAAGTCGGCCTTTGACCTGCCCGTGGGGTATTCGGATCACACTCCTGGCATCGAGATTGCGATAGCGGCGGTGGCCATGGGAGCGGTGGTTATTGAAAAACACTTCACGCTTGACCGGTCACTGCCCGGTCCGGACCACGCAGCTTCACTTGAGCCGGCAGAGCTTAAACAGATGGTGGCCGCCATCCGGCATGTAGAGTCGGCGCTAGGATCTGGCGTCAAGGCGCCGGCTCCATGTGAACTTCCGAATATGCCGATCGCTCGCAAAAGTATCGTAGCTGCCCGCTCATTACCTGCCGGTCACCGGCTTGAGAGCGCGGATCTTGACATTAAGCGGCCGGGGAACGGTTTGGCACCGAAACTCTTGCCGGAGTTGGTCGGGCGTATTCTCCGATCCGGAATCGAGAAAGACGACATCATCGGCTGGGATCATCTGGCATGAGCGGAAAACCCGCGCCGTGCCACTGTCATCGCCGGTGGTGATGAATGTTCAACCCTCCGGTGCGTGCGAAGATTGACTAACGTGAGCCGACGTAAGATCTGTGTTGTAACCACAAGCCGGGCTGAATTCGGACTGCTTCGCGGGCTTCTCAACAGCATCCGAACTGATGCGGACCTTCGGCTCCAGGTGATTGTGTCTGGAATGCACCTGGCGCCACAATTTGGGCTGACGGTGCGGGAGATTGAATCTGAAGGCGTGAAGATCGATCGCAAGATCGATCTCCGGCTCACCGGTGGCTCCGGCGCGACCAATGCGAAATCGGTCGCACTGGGTATCGCGGCATTCGCCGATGCCTTGAATGATTTGCAGCCGGCAATTATTGTCCTGCTCGGAGACCGGTTCGAACTTCTGGCGCCCGCAATCGCCGCATTGATGCTTCAGATTCCGATCGCGCACATACACGGAGGCGAACTTAGCGAGGGCGCAATTGACGACTCGATTCGCCATGCCATCACAAAGATGGCTTCGCTTCACTTCGCCGCCACGGAAGCTTACAGGCGGCGAATTCTTCAAATGGGAGAATCCTCCGATCGGGTTTTCAATTTTGGGGCGCCAGGGCTCGACCAGATTCACGATTCCGCCCTTATGAACAGGACGGAGCTTGAAAAGGAGATTGGGCTTTCCTTTAAGGAGCCTGTCGCACTTGTCACCTTTCATCCCGCAACCCGCACCGCGGGCAGTGCCAGTGCCCAGGCCGGCAGTTTGGTGGCTGCCATTCGGGCGAGCGGGCTTAAGGCGGTTTTTACGATGGCCAACGCAGATGCGGAGGGAGCGGCCATCAATGCGTACCTCCAGTCGGTTTGCGCAGCTGAGCCCCATCGGTTCAAATGGTTCCCGCATCTCGGGCATCGGCGCTATCTCAGTTCGCTCAAGCACTCTGCGGTGATGGTGGGCAACTCCTCAAGCGGACTCACTGAGGCGCCTTCCTTCCGGTTGCCCGTGGTCAATATTGGTGATCGGCAGCGCGGCCGCGTCCGGGCCGCGAATGTTATCGACGTTCCTTGCACGCGCGATGCGATTCTAAAAGGCATCAAGCGGGCAGTTTCCGCACGCTTTCGATCTTCACTGCGCGGCATGCGCAATCCCTACGATCGCTTTCACGATGGACGAGCCAGCGAGCGAATCAAGAACGTCTTGAGGGACACGGATTTCGGCGGCGAATTTTTAAAGAAACGCTTCTACGATTTCAAATAGCGCAGGCGCAGGAGATTCCGCACCAGATGAATCGGGATACCCCTGGAACTCTTGAGAAGATATTCATGAATGAAGATGTGAAGCCATTTCTCGTGCCTCAGAGGCACACCATCCGGCAGGCGATGGAGCAGTTGGAAAAGACCGAAGAAAAGATTCTCTTCGTGGTCGACGGCGATTTCCGGTTGATCGGCTCGCTGACTGATGGCGATATTCGACGCTGGATCCTGGCCGATGGAGATTTGAAGGCGGAAGTGCTCCGCGTCTGTAACTGCCATCCTTATGTGGCCGAAGAGGGCTTCGCGATTGATCAGATCCGCGCCGACATGCTCAGCGGCAATCTTGGATGTGTTCCCGTCGTAAATGCATCGCGCGAGATCGTTCGGCTGGTTTTCTGGAAGGAACTTTTTCAAGGCCAGGTGGCAATCAAGCCCAGGGCGCGCCTTAGTTTGCCGGTCGTGATCATGGCAGGAGGCAAAGGAACACGGATGGCGCCGTTCACCAATGTCCTGCCCAAGCCCCTCATTCCCATTGGCGACCGTACGGTCATCGAGATTATTATTGACCAGTTTCTGCGCTACGGCATCGATGAGTTTCATCTTTCCATCAACTACAAATCTAAAATCCTGAAATCGTTCTTTGAAGAGCTCGCGCCTCCCTACTCGGTGGCTTACATCGAGGAGAATCAGCCTCTCGGCACCGCGGGCGGACTCCGCGCACTCTATTCGGCTAGCACGGACCAATTGATCGTCACTAACTGCGACATCGTGATCCAGGCGGATATCGCGGAGTTAGTGGCTTTTCATGCGGATAACAAATACGACCTGACACTGGTGGCGTCGCTCAAGGAATACAACATTCCCTATGGGGTATGCGAACTCGAAAAAGGCGGCAGCCTGGCTCGAATTTCCGAGAAGCCGCAATACAGCTTCCTGGTGAACACCGGCATGTATGTTGTCCGCCGCGACCGGCTCAATCTGATTCCAGAGGGAAGCCGGTGCGATATGACCGACTTCATTGAGCTGGTCAAGGGCGCTGGCGGCCGCATCGGCGTTTTTCCGATCGGCGAAAATGCCTGGGTTGACACCGGGGAGTGGACCGAATACCGCAAGGCCCTTGACAGCCTTGACCGGCTTGGCGCGCGGAACTCCGGCGAATGAGTAACTCTACGTCAGGCCACGTATGCTGAACGGAAAGCGAGTGATCGCCGTTATTCCCGCGCGCGGCGGAAGCAAATCGATACCCGGAAAAAACGTCCGGCCGCTTGGCGGAAAGCCCCTGCTTGCCTGGTCGATTGACGTAGCCAAGCAGGTGAGCGAGATCGACCGTATTCTCGTATCCACCGACGATACCGAGATTGGCGCGGTCGGGCGGCGCCATGGCGCCGAGGTCTATCCGCGCCCTGAGCATCTGGCCACTGACGAGGCACTCGTCATCGACGCCCTCAAGGATCTCATCGAAACGCTCAAGGCGGAGGGTGAAATACCGGAGTGGATCGTTCTGCTTGAAGCGACCTGTCCCTTGCGCACAGCGGACGATGTGCGCCAGTGCCTGACGCTCGTCACGCAGGGCGGTTACGATTCTGTCGCCACGTTCAAGGATGCGGAATTGAATCCGCACCGCGCGTGGAAGCTGAATGAAGGCGTGCCGGAAGTATTCATCCCGGGCGCGATTCCATGGCTTCCCCGCCAGAAATTGCCGAAAGCGTATCAGTTGAACGGAGCGGTCTACGTCTTCCGCGCGGCAATGCTTGAAAATGAATCTAAGTCGCTGTTACTGGGAAAGCTCGGCGCGGTACTTATGCCACGGGAACGTTCCCAGGATATAGATGACAGTCTCGATTTTAAGATTGTGGAAGCTCTACTCCAGAAAGAGAAATCATGAGCAAGACTTTGCAACAGCTATTTTCTTTAAAGGGTAAGACAGCTGTAATCACCGGCGGCGCGGGCTATCTGGGCACTGCCATTAGTGAGACGCTCGCCGAGTTGGGCGCCAATTTGGTTCTGGCCAGCCGCGACAAGGCGAAATGCGAAAAGAAGTGCCATGAGATCAAAGAGCTGACAGGTGGCTCGGTAAAAGCAGTGGCATTCGAACTCGACGTCCTCAGCCGGGATGCACCAGCGAAATTCTTCGCTCAGGTGCACGAGCAATTCGAGGCCATTGACATCCTGGTAAATAATGCCTGGTCGGGCAATAAAAACTCCTGGGACTCCATTAGCAATGAGGATTGGGAGCATGACATCGACATGAGCCTGAACTCGGTTTTCCGGCTTACCAAGGCGGCTTTTCCGGATCTCAAAGCCACGCGCGGAGTCATTCTCAACATTGCTTCGATGTACGGCCACATCGGCCCCGATTACCGCATCTACGACGGCAAGGAGTTCGCGAATCCGCCAAGCTACGGAGCAGCCAAAGCCGGTGTTATTCAGTTCACCAAGTACCTGGCGAGTTTTCTGTCGCCTTACAGCATCCGCGTAAACGCGCTGAGCCCCGGCGCGTTTCCGCATCCCGCGACGCAGAAGCATGAAGCATTCATGGAAAAGCTTGGCTCCAAGAATCCAATGAACCGCATCGGCCAGCCTGACGAGCTCAAGGGCGCGGTTGCGTTGCTCTGCTCCGACGCCGGGAGCTACATCACCGGACAGAATCTTTGCGTCGATGGCGGATGGGCTATATGGTGAAATCTTTCGGGATCATTGGACTGAGCGAAGGGAACGGGCATCCGTTCTCTTATGGATCGATCATCAACGGTTACTCTACGGAGGGGCTGGCGGCATCCGGATGGCCGGGCATTTATGACTACGTTCGGCGCCGACACGCGTCAGAATTCGGCTTAGAGGGCTGGAGGATCACCCACGCCTGGACGCAGGATCCGGAATCGACCAAGCGGCTGTGCGCCGCTTGCCGCATTCCTCACTGCGCAGGGGATTACCGCGAGTTTCTGGGTAAGGTAGACGCCGTGATCATAGCCCGCGATGATCATGAAACCCACTTCGAGATGGCGGTGCCTTTTCTTGAAGCGGGGCTGCCGGTATTTATTGACAAACCTCTCAGCCTCGATCTCGCCCAATTGCGCATCTTCAAGGCATATCTTGAAAAAGGTCAGCTGATGTCGTGCTCGGGCATGCGCTACTCCCGCGAGTTGGATGAGCCGCGCGTCAATCTTGCGGCATACGGCCAATTGAAGTCGATTCGCGGCGCGATCGTTTTGTCATGGGAAAAGTATGGCGTCCATTTACTGGAGGCCGTTCTGGCAATTACCCCGGCGCATCCTGTTTCAGTGCGTATGCTTCCTGTCGAGCATGCCTCGGCAGTTGTGCTCCTGGATGATGGCGTGCTGCTTCAGATCGATGCGTTGGGAGAATGCGCACGCACGTTTCACATAGAAATTTTCGGAACGGAGCGCAACGGGGCGTTCGACATCACCGATAATTTTTCCATGTTTCGCCGCATGCTGTGGCAATTCGCCGAGTCCATTCGCACCGCGCAGCCGGCGATCCCGCCAGAAAGAACACTTGAAATTATGCGCACGTTGATCGCAGGTCGCATAGCCCGCAATGAAAACAGAGAGGTATTTCTCAATGAACTCCCACTATAAAAGCCTCTTTGATCTGACAGGGAAGGCGGCTATCGTTACTGGAGCGGTGGGCATTCTCGGTCAGCACTTTTGCCGCGGTCTGGCTGAATTCGGAGCGCATGTGGCCGTTGTTGACCTCGACCTCGATCGATGCGCCGCGTTCGCCTCTGACCTAGAGCGCGACTATGGAAAGGCGGCCATCGGGGTCGCCTGCGATGTGTCCGATCAGGCCTCAGTAGCCGGCATGGTCGATCAGGTGGTCAGCCGCTTCGGCTCGATCGATATTCTCCACAACAATGCTGCATCGAAGTCGGCTGACCTTGACGCGTTCTTTGCCAGCACTGAAGACTATTCGCTGAAAGAGTGGCGGCGAATCATGTCGGTGAACGTAGACGGCATGTTCCTGGTCGCCCAGGCCGTCGGCGGGCAAATGCAAAAGCAGGGAACCGGCGGCAGCATCATCCAGACGGCGTCGATCTACGGTTTATTCTCCTCGGACAAGCGCATCTACGAGGGGTCGTTTTACATGGGCCGCCAGATTAGTAACCCCGCGGTCTATTCAACATCGAAGGCCGCCGTCGTCGGACTGACCCGCTACCTTGCGGCTAACTGGGCTGACGCTGGGATTCGAGTGAACGCCCTGGTACCGGCCGGGGTGGAAAGCGGGCAAAACGAAACCTTCAAGACGCGCTATTCCGCACGCGTTCCTCTGGCTCGGATGGCGCAGCCCGAAGAAATGGTCGGCGCGCTGGTATATCTTGCCTCCGGCGCTTCAAGTTATGTGACCGGTCACTGCCTCGTTGTCGACGGCGGGCTTAGCGCCTGGTGACGAGTTAAGTCTCGCAAGTGTGATTGATCTATAGAGCTAACATTGTCAAGCCGCGCTAACTGGTTCCGAATCGATGGGCGCTTCGGCTCAGAGGAAAAGCGAGTAGATGCGACTGAACCCACACATGGATTTGGCAGCGGATGCGCATTCTCAGCGAATACAGGAATTGGATGGGTGGCGCGCAGCGAGCGTGATGCTTGTGATCGGGTACCATATTCTTGGCTTACAGCATGCCCGCTTGGTTTCGTGGTCCCCCCTTCTAACGCAATTTGCTTTCAACACTGGCCAGCTAGGCGTAAAGATATTCTTCGTAATCAGCGGTTTTGTAATATGTCGGCTTCTGATAAGAGAGGAGGCCCAGACAGGCTCGGTTTCACTGAAGGGATTTTATTTCCGAAGAATCTTCCGAATTATTCCGCCATTTTATACATATCTTGGAGCAATATCATTATTAACTGCACTCGGACTCATTCATGAGTCCTGGCAGGCGATTCTCGAGAGCGGATTATTCTCATTCGATCTCAGTTTTACTCCTCACAGCTGGTTTGTGGGGCACACCTGGAGTCTCGCGATTGAGGAGCAGTTCTATCTCATATTTCCAGGTCTGTGGATTTTGATGCGGAAGTCGCGGAGGGCGCACGCCGCGCTCGGCATCTTTCTCCTAATCGCAGCGTGGAATCTATCGGACGTCTTGACAAGATGGGACGCGCTCACGTCCGGTAATACTCGGGCAGGATTCGCCTGCATTTCCTGCGGCGTGCTAATGGCGATTCACGAAGACGGAGCCCGCAGGATTGCAAAGATCATTCCCGCCGCAATCGTGGCTCTCGCAGGCCTCGTGGTTGTCGTTCATCCAGTGGTTCCCGGCGGTTGGCTCGAGGCAATGTATGAGTCCCTGATCGTACCCCCGGCAATTTGTCTTGTGCTGTGTTTTAGCCTGGAGCGTGGTCCATGGCTTCGGGCCATATTACGCAGCAGACCAATGCAGGCTATCGGCCTCACATCATACGGGATTTATCTGTGGCAGCAGCTGTTTACGGCGCCGAAGTCATATTGGTCAGCGACTGGAGAACATATGTATTTTTCCCAAGCAGGCCAGATCATCACGGTGCTTTTACCATTGTTGTTCCTCATTGTGCCGTTCTCGTACTTTCTCATCGAGAAGCCTGCGATGCGCTTTGGCAAGCTCATGTCACGTCGAATCGGAGTAAGTAAGGCTCTGGCAAACGCTGGAGTTGGCTCTCCGTAATCTCTTCGAGAATTCGGTCATCGTGCTGGAATTAAGTTCTGCAATCAGCACCGATCCGAGGCCTCGTTGGGCTTGATCTCCTTCGCACCGTGTTTTGCCGTCGAGAAATATCGGTGATTCCGATATCGACGATTGCAAACGGATTGATCCTCCCAATATGAAAACTGCTAGTTGGCATGCCGAGCGCCATGCCTCCCACAAAGGGAGGTCGGCTTCCTCTTTCTGGGAGGCTAAACTTGGCCCATTTCTCGGACGCCATTTCGTCTCCTTGTGCCTGTCTTTGATCGGGATTGCATGCGCGCGGATCATCGCTACTTATAACGCGCTGAGCCTTACCACCGACGAGCCAGACGACTTTGCCTCAGGGCTCGAATATCTGACGAGGCATACATACACCTACAATATTGCGCACCCCCCGCTATCTCGGCTGATGCAGGCCCTCGGTCCGTATATTGCCGGCGCGAGACTCCCGAATCTTCCCATCGCCGCCTTGCACCCCCTCGATTTGATCGCCCTGACTGGCCATCCGGAACGCACGATTGCCCTGATGCGGTTGGGTAACTTGCCTTTTTACATTCTGGCTTGTCTCGTTGTCTGCGGCTTGACATGGCATGCATTTGGAAAGCCGATCGCGGTATTGGCGACCTGTTTCTATACGTTGATGCCATCGCCGCTTGCTGATGGCGGGCTCGCGACTACCGATCTTGCGCTGGCCGCTACTGTGGGGGCGGCCATATTCGCTGCGATCCTGTGGGCACAAAACCCTACGTGGCTCAGGGCTTTGTTTATGGCCATGTTTACTGCGCTTGCGTGCCTTTCAAAGTTCACAGCATTAGGTTACATTCCGGGTTGCCTGGGCCTGGCGTTGTTGTTTTATCTGGCCGTTGAGTGGCCGGGATGGGGCAAATTGTGGAGTCTGGCGACGCAGCGCGCACTGACCTTTGTAGTTGCGGCGGTCGCCGCAATTCTATTGGTGTGGGCCGGATATGGGTTCACTGTCGGAAAGTTCGTCACTCATCGTTCAGGCAAAGTGTTTATTCTTCCCGCTCCCGGGCTCTTCGCCGGACTGCAAACCTCACTCGCGCACAACATCGGGGGGCATGGTTCTTACCTTCTCGGACATTTTGGCCGGGGAGGCTGGTGGTATTACTTCCCTGTTGCCTTGGCGGTAAAGACGCCGATTGCCATTCTGCTGTTATCCGCGGTGGGGCTGTTTGTGTGTTTGAAGGAACGCCTGCAACCCATTTACTTAATGCCGGTTGCTCTCATACTCGGTATCTTTCTGCCGGCCCTGCGAAGTCACATCGACATTGGAATTCGCCATATTGAGCCGATATGGATTGGCCTTTCCGTCATCTCGGCGCTCGGATTTCGGCAATTTCTGCAATGGACACGCACCGGAATTGCTTCAGTGTTTTTCGGGAGCGCCTTGATCGCGTGGCTGGTGCTTTCCGTCGCCAATCATCACCCCGACTATCTGGCTTATTTCAACGGATTCGCAGGCAGTAAGCCCGAACGGATCCTCGTGGACTCCAATTATGACTGGGGACAGGACTTGAGGTTACTCGCCGGCCGCCTACGCGAGCAAGGCGTCCAGAAGGTCGCACTCGCAATAACCGAGGACGCAGGGTACGGCCCTCAAGCACACTACGCGTATCTGGAGGCTTGGTACGGGCTTCCGGATGCGAAACAGGTAAACACCTGTGTTCCTGCTCCTGGCTGGAACGTGGTCAGCACAACGGTCGAAAAGTCTTTGAGCTATTGGTCTGGGGCAAGATACTATCGGGGCCCAGGGACGCCGGTCGAGTGGTACGAGAAAATTGACCCAACCGAGCGCATAGGTCCACTGCTCCTCTTCAATATTCCACAGGACTCAAAACTCAAATCCGATAATTGCGATTTGACTTCCGTTCATTAATACGCGAATAGACGGCAATGACACCCTCTCGCTCTCAAAAGACAAATGTCGCGCATAGAAACCGGTGCTTGACCTTTGAGAAACAATCAATACACCCGCATCGCTTCTCTGGTGATCATTTGAACACTCGTCTTGTTGATGGTCCGGAGAATTCGAGATGTATGACGTCAGCCGAGCCCGACATCAAACCGGTTCTACACGCCGGGCAACGGATTCACACCGTTATGGCACTCGTGTTCCTGCCGTGGATAGCGGTGGTGCTTTTTACGGCTGGCGGCGTGGCCGCGCTTAACTTCCTCGCCTACGCGATCGTTGTGCTCACCGCGGGGTATGGGTTCGCCTTTGTTGCGCTGCCTGCACCTGCACGCATTCGAGTCGTCTTCCTTGCTCCCGCTATCGGGATCCTGGTTATATCGGCTCTAACCGCGTTTTGGGTCAGGCTGGGCAATCCGCTTATTTGGGCGACGGCGTTGTGGTTCGTGCTGAGCGTGGTGGGGGTCGTTGGACTCTGGAAAGATCGTATTCTCTGGGCAGAAAGGACCGTTTCCTATGGCTTAACGCTGGCTGTATTTTCCTTGTTGATCAGCATGATTTACTTCCTCCCTTCGGCATCGAAGGATGCCGTTCAGCGACGCGACGGAAGTTACAGCTGGATGTTCAAGGATACGCAACACTTTCACGCGATCGCCGCGAGCATCAAGGATGGGGGGAGCCCCCCGAAGACGCCCGGAACATTTACTGCCGAACTTCTTTACCACTTCGCGCCCTATGCACCGGCCGCAACCATATCCAAGCTCGATGGGCTCGACCTTGGGGATGCACTCGCCCGCGTGACTCGTGGCGCGTCGCTTTGGGCGCTCCTACTTTCATGTTTTGGGCTTGGCACACTGTTGTCAATCAGGGCCACGGGCAAAGAATTCGGCGGGATCATGTCCGTCGCGGGACTTTTCTTCTACGGTTCACTCCTGACTCTCTTCACGCCCGAGTGGGACGGCTCCGGCCACATGATCCATCCCGTCCTTTTCACCATCCCGGGGGTGGAAGTGCCCGGCTTCGGTGGACCATTCGGTTATCTCCTTTCGGGCCATTCATTGATTCATGGCCTTGTGGCTATCGCCGCGGTCTTGGGCCTGTGCCTGATTGAACGTGAGCGGGAATCGACACTCTCCTGGAGGGGCGCGGTTTTGCTGGCGCTGCCGGCACTTGCAGTTCCCGTAAACTCGGTGGCCGCTCTGTACTGCCTCGGCGTCGCGGGCATTCTCTTGTTTTGGGGCCGTCTCGCGACGATGCGGTCGTGGCCGCCAATCATCTTGATGCTCTGCCTGTTTCTCGCGGCCTGGGAAACGATGGGTTACACTCATGCGCAGGATGCAGCGCAGGCGTCGATCAACCATCACGTAACTTGGCAATGGTGGCCGCTCGCGGTTTGGTTCCTCGTCGGTCTCGGATTTCGAATTCTGGGGTTTGGCTGGATCTCGCGGTCCTGGAAGGATCCTGTTTCCGCAACGGTTCTTGCGAGCGTTGTGGGCTTGCTCGCGTTTTCTGTTCTTCTCCAGCTCAGAGACGGCAACGAGCGTTACGGGATAAATTTCCTGCAAAGCATCTTCAGCATATTCGCCTTTTCCAGGGTGACTGCGGGATTTTGGCGCAGCGCAGAACGCTCCAAATTAATCGTGGAATGGCTCCGGGCGGCGAAGGTGGGGTTGACGATCATAACTGCCGCCGGCGTTTTGATTGCATGCGTCGCCTTTCTTACTCATCACAAGACAGGAACAGCAATGATGGGGCTCAAGCTACTCCTGGCCATTGTATTGCTTTCGCTGCTGGTCTTGACTTCGGCGCTTATGAATCGAAGCGGTCGCCTTCGCGCGGTCTGTTCCGCGGTCTTCATCGCGGTGCTGATGGTGGGCTTTCTGGCTTGGATTCCTGATCTGCTCAGACACGGGATGGGAGAAGTTAAAACAGACGTAACCTACCCACCTGATGAGGTTCACGGACTGCGGCGCCTGGGCAAGCTGATGGCGCCAGACGAGCGATTTGCGACCAACCGGCATGCATTCGATCCGACTGGCCTTCAGCCTCCTGTCGATCGCTCATACGGCTATTCAGCGCTGGCCGAGCATCCGGTGCTGCTTGAAGGATATTTGGATCGAGGCGAAAACCTGCTTCCGTGGTTCAGTGATCTGCTTCGCGACAACGACCTGCTCTTTACCGCCACCGACCCGAAAACTGTGCGCGACATCGCCCAAAAATGGCGCGTCCAATGGCTCGTTGCCCGTCCCGGCACTGACATTTCACTGCCCAGACCGCTGCCCGCCTGGCTGGCTGAACTGCAGGATACCGGTAGCCTCAAGATTTACCGAATTGACAACTCTGTTTCTCAATAAACAGGAGATCGATTTGCCGCGCCAGGGTCACGCGCTACGCGTCTTAGAAAGAAAATAGAATTATGAAAACCTCCCCCCTTTTGGACCCGTCCAGTGGACGGCTGCTCCCGTTGGCCTCGCTGCGCTTTTTTGCAGTTGCCTACGTGGTGTTATTTCATTGGATGCTTTTGGTGCCGATCCGGCCGCGCAGCGGATTTCTGTTTCGACTTCTCCCATTAGGCTCAATCAGCATCAGTTTCTTCTATCTTTTCTCCGGTTATATTCTTGCGTGGGTCTATTTGAGGCGTAATGAGAAGATTGACAAGCGAAGATTCTATGTCGCCCGTTTTGCTCGTGTTTACCCAGTCTTTCTGGTCACGCTTTTGGCTGATGTTCCGTGGTATTACCTTTCGCACAATGCCCAACTAGGCCTGCATGAAGGGCTCATAAAAACGGGAGTTAAATTTGTTGGATGCTTGTTCATGTTGCAAGCCTGGGCGCCTCGCTTCTGGGGGATGGACTTTCCCAATTGGTCCCTTTCTGTCGAGACGTTATGTTATTTGCTTTTTCCTTTTGCAGGAGTGCTGTTGTGGCGGCTTCGCGGAGTGTGGATTTGGATTACGATGATTCTGGTTTATGTTCTCGGCCAATCCGCGCTCGTTTATGCCGCGGCCTTTTCGGCAGCCCATCATCTGAACACCGAAGAGCTACTCTACTGCCCCCCGCTTCATGTCTCCACTTTCCTTGTGGGAATCCTATTAGCGCGCCTGCAAGTATCCTCGATAAATAAATCTGGCGGAGTTTTGGTTCGGCCCGCGAAGATATACGTTGCATTGGCAGCGTCCGTAGCGGCATATTTGGCCATCGGCGAGCTTATTCCGGGCGCGTATTTCACCCAGTATGCAAGCAGAGCAATCCTGACGGATGGCCTTCTGGCTCCCATTTTCTGCATGGTTATTTGGGGGCTTTCGAGCGGGACCACGATTCCCTCGCGGCTGCTTAGTACCAAGTGGCTTGTGATCTCCGGAGAGTTCGGCTACGGGCTCTATCTTATCCACTTTCCGGTACTGAACGCCACGGCCCCTGCTATCCGCAACTTGCTGCACGGAACAGCGCACGCAGAATTTGGCGCCATCTATTTCACTTCCTTCTTCGCCTGTTTCACCCTGTGTACACTTCTGAGCATTGCAAGCTACTTTTGGATTGAGACTCCGGCACGTAAGTGGATCAAGCGAACGCTGAACTCGACCCCTCGTCAGGCATCGGAAGCTGCCTTCAAGCCAAAATATGCGGGAGGAGCGGGGCTTCTCGTCGAAAATCATTCTCAATGGAGCGCCTCACCGGCGCGGCGCGGGATTGACCATCTTTAGCAGACGAGAACTTCGAGAGCACTGAATTAAGAAAGTCACCTCATGAACCTGTCGGGCCCTTCGTACCAGCAAAACGCACATCCTTCAACTTGTGCCGCCCTTCGTCAATTTGTGCGGGCATATTGGCTCAGATTGCTGGTCATTTCAGTGGGTGTACTCGTCCCCTGTTATTGGCACCGTCATATTGAAGCCGGCGACCTCGCAAGTCATGTGTACAACGCATGGCTCGCGCAGCTGATCAAAGCCGGCCAAATGCCGGGTTTGTGGCTCGCACGGCGCTGGAACAACGTTTTTTTTGACTATGCCCTTTCGGGGCTTGGAAAGATTCTCGGCTGGGGGGCCGCTGAAAAGATCGCCACCGGCGGAGCGGTGCTGATTTTCTTCTGGGGCGCTTTTGCCCTGGCATCGGCGATTACACGTTCTCTCCCCTGGTTCATTCTGCCCTGCGTGGCCATCTTTACGTACGGCTGGACATTTGAGATGGGCTTCATGAACTGCTATATCTCATTTGGCCTGGCGTTTGTTGCATTGGCCATTCTTGTGCGGGGCCGGGGCTGGCAACGCGCATTTGCCGTAGTCCTTATCCCTCTCATTTGGCTCGCGCACCCGCTCGGAGCGCTGGTGCTGGGCGCTGCCGGCTCTTACGCTTTGCTCGTCGAACGGATATCTCTGCGCCTTCGTTTGTATCTGGTTGCGTCCGCGGTCCTCTTGCTCGCGGCAATACATGTCGCTATTTACATTCACTTTCCTTTGAACGGTGTCACATGGGGCAGCATACCGAACTATATCCATGACGGATCTGACCAGTTATTGCTTTTTGGGCCCAGATACTTATTACCTTCGCGATTGCTTCGGGTTCTCATCTGTGCCTGTCTTTTGCTTGATCTCGTGCGCCGGCGTCATTCACTCCGCTGGTGGTCTTCTTATCGGTTGTCGGTCGAGCTTTATGTCATCATATTGTCCGCGATTGTTCTTCTTCCGACCGACATCGATTCGCGACAGCTCCACCGAATGGGTTTCGTTTCGATTGGATTTCTTAGCGAAAGGCTGACCACGGTACTGGCGGTTCTCGTTTGTTGCATGCTGGGTGCAATCAAGCCGCAGAAGTGGCAACTGCTCGGCTTTTCCGCTATCGCAGTTGTTTTCTTTGGTTGCTTATATGGAGACACCGGTGCAATCAATCGCATGGAAGATCAGTTAGACAGCCTGGTGCGCAATCTGCCCCCGGGAGAACGAGTTGTCGGTACCATCGAGACCTTTTCCTCTACGAATGTTGGCGGAGCACACATCATAGATCGGGCGTGTATCGAACATTGTTTTAGTTACGATAACTACGAGCCCAAGGTCGCCCAATTTCGTGTGCGGGCCAATTTCGGCAACCGCTTTGTTATGACGAACAGGCCGACCATTTCGGATGGTCCGTTCGATGACTATATCGTTCAATCGCGCGACCTGCCGCTCATCCAGATCGATCCTTGTAGCCCGGGCGCTGCAGCGTTATGCGTTCGCGCGCTTGGCGCGGGAGATAAGACCGCTGTCGGGTCCAAACTCGATCGTGCGTGGGTCGGACGATATAGTCGAACGGCACTCCTTGTTGATCTCTTGCTCGCATGTTTCCTGGCAATATGCGTGTTCGTTGGCCAACTGGTCTTCACAGGCCACCACCAACAGGCAGAATTCTAAGGGTTCCAGGGGGTGAGGGCTGCCTCCGCGTTTGCCAGATGAGGAAATGGGAATGAACGTTCTATTGCGCACTGAACAGCGCAACCTGATTGTCATACCTCTCGTGCTCTTGCCGTGGCTGGCAGTGGTGCTCATTACTGCTGGAAGTGTGGCCGCATTTAACTTTCTCGCCTATGCAATCGTGGTATTTGCCGCAGGCTATAGCCTGATAAGTGCGGCGTTGCCTGCTTTTGCCCGGGCTCAGGCTATGTTTCTGGCTCCGGCAGCCGGCATCCTGGCGATCTCAGCTTTGACAGCGTTTTGGGTAAGGCTGGGCCACCCACTGATTTGGGCCACGGCTTTTTGGGTCGGATTGGCAGTCGCCGGAGCTTTGGGACTCTGGACCGATCGCGCTTTGTGGACAAGAAGCACCGTCCCCTACGGTTATGCGCTCGCTCTGCTTTCCGCGCTGATCTGCGTTCTTTTCTTTCTTCCCGGCGCTTCAAGGGATGCGGTCATGAGGCACGACGGGAGCTTCAACTGGATGTACGCGGATACGCAGTTTTTCCATGCAATGGCCGCGAACATTAAGCAAGCGAGCCCGCCGACAGTACCCGGAACGGCGACTGCCGAACTTTACTACCATTTCGGGCCCTACGCACCGGCAGCCGCTATCTCCCGGCTTGATTCGCTCAGTCTTGGCGACGCATATGCCCGGGTGACGCGCGGGGCATCGCTCTGGGCTCTCGTTCTTTCTTGCTTCGGGCTCGGCACTCTGCTCTCAATCAAGGCAACGGGCGAAAAGCTTGGCGGGATCATGTCTGTTGCCGGGCTCTTTTTTTACGGCTCGATCTTATCGCTTTTCAATAACGAGCTGAATAGTTCGAGTTATGTGACGGGTGCCATCTTATTTAACATTCCCGGCATTGAAGTGCTCGCTCAAGGTGGGCCATTCAGTCATTTGATCCTCGGTCATTCGGTGCTTCATGGCCTGGTTGCGATGACTGCCATCATGGGACTTTGCCTTCTTCAGAGGGAGCACGAAGCTGTCGTCACCGCGCGCGGCCTGACCCTGGCGGCCCTGCCGGCTCTCGCGGTCGCAATCAATTCGGTGGCCGCACTGTACTGCCTCGGAGTCGTCGGCATTCTGCTGTTTTGGGATCGGCTCCGGGTGGCGCGTTCGTGGCCGCTGATCGTCCTCATGTTCGGCATGTTTCTCGGGGCATGGAAAATCATGGGTTATAGCCACGCCGGAGACGTGGCCGTATCGACCATCAATCACAATCCAGGCAGCTACTGGTGGGCGGTTGCAGTCTGGTTCACGGTAGGTTTGGGGATCAGGATACTCGGCTTTCAATGGATTTCAAAGCCGTTCAAAGATCCAATGTCTGCCCTGGTGCTGGTAAGCGTGATTGGCCTGATGTTGTTTTGGCTTTTGATGCAACTGGAAGGCAACGAGCGCTACGGCGTTTACTATCTTCAAGCCCTCTTCAGCATATTTGCGTTTTCGCGCCTGACCCCGGGATGGTGGCGAAGTGCGGAGCGCTCTAAATGGACGATGGCGTGGCTCAGGATGGCGAAAATCGGGATGATCTTTCTCGCCGCTTGTGGGCTTCTGGTCTTTGCCGTCGCCTTCCTCACTCATCGCCACACAGGGATCACATCTTTTCCGTTCAAATTGCTGCTCTGTCTGTTTTTCATCCTGCTCCTTATCGGTATCTCGGCCGTGATGAAACGCCACTCCAGTTTTTCAATCGCCGCGTCGGCTATTCTCATGGGCGTCCTCATGGTTGGCTTTCTGGCCTGGATTACGCCATGGCTCAATTTTGGAATGGGACGAATGAAGATGGACGTCACTCTTTCGCCCGGCGAGGTTACGGGCTTGTATCGTCTTCGCGGGCTTGCGGCGCCGGACGAGCGATTCGCAACCAATAAGCACCTGGTGGACACCACGGCTACCGAGCCGGAGCGATCGTATTCGTACGACGCCATATCCGAGCGCCCCGTGTTACTTGAGGGCTATGCATACCATGATGTGCAGGTGCTGCCCTGGTTCAAACCGCTGCTTCACGACAACGACATGCTATTCAGTACGACAGATCCTGAAACCCTGCACCGCATTGCCGAAGCTTGGCATGTCCGGTGGCTTGTAGCTCGACCCGGCACCGACATCGCGTTGCCCAGGCCATTACCGCCGTGGCTAGTTCAACAGGAGCGCACCGGAAGCCTGAGGATTTATGAGATCGATAACTTGGCGCCCCAATGAACCTCTAAATCAACACGATGAAAATGGACACCTTGAATCAATCTAAGACTGACGGCCGGCTGAGAGAACTGGACGGGTGGCGCGCCATCAGCGTGTCGTTCGTTTTTCTGGCGCATTGTTTCCTCCAGCATCCCGGCTTCATCACACGCTTTCCGACGGTTGGGACCCATATTGCGTCTTTCGGCGGACTCGGTGTGAAGATATTCTTCGTGATCAGCGGATTCGTCATTTTCCGGCTGTTGATCCTAGAAGAGGCGCGTTACGGATCAGTTTCGCTCAAGGCCTTCTATATAAGGAGAGCCTGTCGCATCCTGCCACCGTTTTATTTCTATCTCGCGCTAGTGTCGCTATTGCTATTTTGTGGACTTATTCACGAGCATTGGGATGAGATTCTGCGCGCCGCAGTATTCGTAACTGATTTTCACCTATGGCGTGTCGGCTGGTTCGATGCTCATTCCTGGAGCTTGTCGGTCGAGGAGCAGTTCTATGTAATCTTCCCAGCCATATGGGTGCTGGCGCCAAAGCTCTTAAAGGCACCGGTGTTTGTTGGCGTTTTTCTGGCGTGCATAGCGTGGAATTTCTCTGCCTTGTTTGCGAATACGGAGCCAATGATATCCACTACCGTGCGCGGAGGGTTCGTTTGCATATCGTGCGGCGCATTGATGGCCATCCATGAGATGCGCCTCCGCGCCATTGCCGCGCGCATTCCAGGATTCCTGGTGGCGTTGGTCACGCTGATCTTGTTCGCGCATGCGACAGGCAGTGCAAGTTGGCAGGAAATAGCATACGAAAGCCTGTTTTTGCCGCTGTCCATCGGTCTTTTGTTGCTGTTTAGCATGGAGCGCGGACGCTGGCTCCGGGCATTTCTATTGAGCAAACCCGCGCAGGCTGTTGGCGTTACATCGTACGGAATCTATTTGTGGCAGCAGATGTTCACAGGGAGGAGATTTCAATTCTCCGGTGCCCATGAGTTTACGTCGCTAATGTATCCGCTTCTGTTCCTGGTCGTGCCACTCTCGTATTTCGTGATAGAAAAGCCCGCAATCCGCCTGGGTAAATCGCTCTCCCAGCGAGCGAGAAGGAGCACGATCTCGTCAATTCCATTGCTTGAAGAACCGGTGTCACCTTCGTAAGTAAGCTTCCTCGCTCCTCATCGAGATCAGACTTCACGGGCCAGACTTAGGACGCAAACATGCTTTCTATACGCGAGAATGCTTTCCGGAGGGTCACAGTCATTCTTACAAGATGGAGTACCTCGTATGGAATTGGTAGGACTCAAATTCAAGAAAGTGGCGGCTTTCCTCAATCGCACAGAATATGACTCGAAACATCACCATCGTGATGTATCACTACGTGCGGGATCTGGCGCGCTCGCGATTTCCCGCGATAAAGGGCCTTTCGCTCGAACGCTTCCGCAGGCAGCTTGATTACATCGAGGCGCACTATACTCCCGTCACCGTGCAGGATCTGATGGAAGCGTTGCCTCCCGGCCGCCGAGCTTTGCCGTCGAACGCCATTTTGCTGACATTTGACGATGGCTACAGCGACCACTTCCAAAACGTATTCCCTTTGCTGGACGCTCGAGGAATTCAAGGCTGTTTCTTCCCCACAGTGCGGGCAGTTCTTGAGCACAGAGTTCTGGACGTCAATAAGATTCAGTTTGTGCTTGCGTCGGTGCCGGAAGCCGGCGTTCTCCTGGAGCAGATCTTTGCGTCTCTCGATGAGTTCAGATCAGAATATGCGCTCCGCACAAAAGAGGAATATCTTCTGGCCTTCACCGAGCGGCATCGCTACGATCCCAGCGAAGTGACCGCAGTCAAGCGCCTGCTTCAACGCGAGCTCCCGGAAGCAGTTCGACGCGAGATCGTCAAGCGGTTGTTCGCCCAATATGTCACCCGCGACGAAGAAGCTTTCGCCTCCGAGTTGTATATGTCGGTGGACCAGATCGAATGCATGCTGCGCAATGGAATGCACATCGGCGGGCACGGCCGCACCCATGCGTGGTTGAATCATCTGCCGCCGGAGATGCAGGCGGCGGAGATTGACGGTTCCATCGCGTTCCTTGAAGCGCTGGGCGTTGGAAAAGACGATTGGACTATGTGTTATCCCTATGGCGGATTCAACGAATCACTGCTTCAAATCCTCCGGCAGCGTCATTGTCCGCTTGGTTTTACCGCGGACGCCCGCATTGCGGATCTGGACGCCGATGATCGATTAACCCTGCCGCGTTTGGATACCAACGATTTGCCGAGTTAGGCTGCCCATGAAAAGCATGATGGAAATCCTGAGGCAGCTCACGCCGCTCAATCGGGCCGTGTGCTCGCTTGGTTACGATCGCGCGGTCGACTATCTTCGCGACGTGCTCCCATTTCGCGTCATCTCCGTGCCGGCTTCGCGCGATCACAACGGCTGGCTGATTCCTCCTTCATGGGACGTTGAGGAAGCGCGAATCATAAAGGACGGCCGCACGATCTACAATGGACTGGCCCATCCGCTGGGGGTCATAGCCCTCTCGAAGAGCTTTTCCGGAATTGTCGATCTCGATGAGCTCCGGCGTCACCTCTACTTCGATCATCGCCACGATGACTCCATTCCATACCACTATCGGCAGCAATTCCGCGCCTGGAGCAGGGACTGGGGATTCTGCGTTCCCAAGCGATTCTTCGATGAGCTCGTTGCTGGCGATTATGAGATCGTGATCCGCACCGCTGAAGCTCCCGGCGAGTTGAAAATCCTGGAGTATGCGCATCGGGGATCGCTCGGCTTAACGATTGCCCTGGGCGGCAATCTGGACCACGCCGGCGTGGCCAACGATGGCCTTGCGGGCTGCGTTGTAGGCATTGAAGTGATGCGCCGCCTGCGCGGCCGTAAAACAAGATTTACTTATTCGCTGGTTCTCTCGCCGGGAATTATCGGTTCCGAGTTCTACCTCGCCGGTCTGAGCAAGTTTGAAAGCAGCCAGATTTTGGAGGGCGTTTTTCTGGAGATGCTTGGATCTGACACCCCGCTGGCAGTGCAGGACTCTCGCCGCGGCGAAGTCAGCGTTAAGCATGCTCTGAAGGCGAGCCTCGACCAACTGCGATTGCCCTATCGCACCGGCCCATTTGAAAGCATCATTGTGAACGACGAGTATGTCTGGGAGAACTATGGGATTCCGATGCTGTCGTTCTCGCGGTTTCCCTACCCTGAATATCACTCCAGCCGCGACAGCATGGAAATCATCCTGGAATCCTCGCTAAATCAGGCTGTCGAGGCCCTCATTGGAGCAGTAAACTGGATGGAATCATCCCCCATGATCGTGAAGAAATTTGAAGGCAACGTCTGCCTGTCAAATCCGCAATATGATCTGTACGTCGACTACGGTCAGATCGCTCTCGGCGACACTTTACTCGATCAGCAACGCCGAATGCGATCCTTAATGGACCTGGTGCCTGCGCTCGACAGGCCGACCAGCGTGAAGGCACTCGCCGATCAAGTCGGCTTGCCGGAAAAAGAGACTCTGGAGTATTTGGAACGATGGGCGGCCAAAGGGTTGATTGACATTCTTTGAGCGAGAATTCAGGCCGCTGCACGTGCATTAGACTTAGAAAAAGCCACTTTACTTCTGAATCCGTTTTCGTTGTGAGAAAACCGGCGCGGGTTCTTGAGAGCGACTGGACTCTCCAAGCAATAGCAGCATCCCCTAAACCGAAAGTTGAGCGAACAAATCAAAATGAACATTCTTGTTACCGGCGGCGCAGGATATATTGGGTCGACTTTGGTGCCGATGTTACTCGCAAACGGGCATCGAGTGCGCGCGATCGACTGCCTTCTGCATGGTGGCGATCCGTTACTGGGTTTCTGGTCCAACCCCGGTTTCGAATTCGTGCGCGGAGATTTATGCGACGGTGCTCAGTTACAGGCAGCCGTCCACGGGATGGATGCGGTTGTGCATCTCGCTGCCATCGTAGGCGATCCTGCGGCTTCTCGCCAGCCCGATGTGGCGCGAGCGGTTAATCTTCAGGCCTCAATTGAACTGATTGAAGCCAGTCGACGCGCCGGCGTGAAGCGCTTTCTCTTTGCCTCGACGTGCAGCAACTACGGAAAGATGAAAGATTCGAACGCCTATGTAGACGAGGAATCGGAATTGAGTCCGGTGTCGCTGTACGCCGAGACCAAGGTTGCCGTCGAAAAAGCCCTATTAGCCAGCGGTCGCGATGACGGATGGTGCCCGACCCCTTTGCGGTTCGCTACGGTCTTCGGCGTGTCGCAGCGTATGCGCTTCGATCTAACGGTCAATGAGTTCACAATGGAATTGCTCACCAAGAAATATCTCAAAGTGTATGGGGAGCAATTCTGGCGCCCATACGTGCATGTACGCGATGCGGCTCGAGCCATTCACCTCGTCCTTGATTCGCCCGCGGAGAAGGTAGCCGGGAACGTATTCAATGTGGGAGCTACCGACCAGAATTTCCAGAAGCAGCAACTTGTAGAAATGATCCAGCCCTATGTGCCCGATGCTGTTGTCGAGTTCGTGCACAAGACAGAAGATCCTCGCGACTACCGCGTTTCATTCGCGCGCATTACAGACCAACTGGGCTTCAGGATCACGCGCACGGTCGCCCAGGGCATTGAAGAAGTAGCGCACTTGGTGCGTAGTGGCGTCATCGTTAACTTCGGCGACGGGAGATACCGCAATTGAGCTCGAAAGAAGAATGGGTCCCGGAAACTTCGCCGGGCGATGAGCTTATTCCATTGATTGTCCCCGAAATTCGCGGGAATGAGTGGAGCTATGTCAAGGAATGCCTGGATACGAACTGGGTTTCCTCCGTCGGCAGCTATGTTGACCGGTTCGAAAAGATGGCGGCAGAGCGGGCTGGCACAAAGTATGCCGTTGCGACGGTCAACGGAACCGCGGCCTTGCATATCTCCCTGATTCTGGCAGGCGTTGAGAGAGACGACGAGGTACTCGTTTCGACGCTCACCTTTATCGCTCCGGTCAACGCGATCCGCTATGTTGGCGCGTGGCCGGTCTTCATCGATGCGGAACCCGAGTATTGGCAGATGGATCCTGCAGCGGTTGTCGATTTTATCGAAAACAACTGCCAGTGGGACGGGCATGTATTGCGCAACCGCCAGACCGGCCGCCGCGTAAAGGCCATCCTGCCGGTGCACATCCTTGGCCATCCGGTTAACCTGGATCCGATTCTTGCCGTCGCGGCAAAATTCGCGTTGCCGGTGATTGAGGACGCTACCGAAGGCCTGGGCGCGCTGTACCGGGGGAGCCCGCTGGGTGGTATCGGTAAAATTGGTTGCTTCAGCTTTAACGGGAACAAGATCATCACCACTGGCGGCGGAGGGATGATTGTTACCGATGATCCCGAGTGGGCTTCGCGCGCAAAATATCTTACAACGCAGGCAAAAGACGATCCCATCGAATACATGCACAATGCCGTGGGCTACAACTACCGCCTGACAAACTTGCTGGCGGCCATGGGGTGCGCGCAGATGGAACAGCTCGACACATTTGTCGATTGCAAGCGGAAGATTGCAGAACGCTATCGCGAATCGCTGGCTTCTGTTCCCGGACTGAGCTTGCCCAAGGAGGCCGAATGGGCGTTCAGCACTTTTTGGATGTACACAGTATTGATCGATGAAAGAGAGTCGCGTATTGGCTCGCGTGAGCTTCTTCGCGCATTGGCCGGTATGAAGATTCAAACCCGGCCTCTTTGGCAGCCCATTCATCGGTCGCGGGCGTATTGCTCCTCGAACAGCGCTTCCTGCCCCAACGCCGATGCGCTCTACAGCCGCGCCATCAGCTTGCCGTGTTCGGTCGGACTCGCGCCCAAGACTCAGGATCGCGTGATCGATGCTGTCGGCTCTCTCCTCGGTAGTCCGGGCTCGCGGCCAACGGTGCTTTGACCCACATGGATCTCGTTGGTTTGATTCATTCGCCGGCAAACCACATTGCCGAATTTTCGCAAAAGCAGGTGCTCCTTTACCGCAATGATCCCGGCTTTCAGGACTATTTTGAGGCGCTTCAATTGGACCAGCTCACCAGCCGGCGAGCAAGATCCGCCGGCGTGCGCGCTTCCAGCCCGCTCCTCTCCTGGACGATTCGATGCGCCTACAAGCTCAGTGGAGTTAGCTCGCGCCGCAAATTGAAGGCGGACGTACTTGTTTGCCCCAATCCGGACCTCCGTCGAAAAACCGAGGCGAGTCTTTTCGTTCGTATTCTGCTGGGTATCGCGCGAACCGATGCGAAGATCATTTGTCTGCTTCCCGCCGATTCTCCGTGCAGGAACGAATTGACCACTCAACTTGAAGCTGAAGGGCGAAGCGGACAAGTCGAGTTCATCGATCCGGTTTTTCCCTTGAATCCGATCGAGGGGCGCCTGCGCTCAAAGCTCGCCTGGGAGCGCTCGCGCTCCGCTTTTCGGGAAGCAGTCCAAATTCTTGAACCGCACGGGCTGAGTCCGGGCCTGGAAGTCGAAGCTGGTTTCCATCGGCTCGCTAACTACGTGGAGGCGTGGGAGCGCCTGGCGCCCTTTGTTGAATTCGATGCCGTCGTCGCCCGTTGCCATTGGCACGCGCTCTGCAGTCCTGTATGCCGCACGGCTCGGCAGCGAGGAAAACCGGTGATCGCCTTTCAACAGGGAGTGATTGGCCACACCCTTGACGTTCCCGTGACAGCCTCCAAGTATGTCGCGTTCGGGGAGCCCTCCGCACGTTTTCTGGAGCAAATGAACCGGCGATTCTTTCAGGCGGTTGGGATGCCGGAGCCGCCTGTCGAATATGTGAATGGCGGAAGCCTTATCGATGAGGTAATCGATTTGCCCGACCAATTCGAACGCCAGACGCTGCTCCTCGTCGATGTTCCTGTCGTTGCCGGGGACTTCTATGGCGTCCAGAGCCAGTGCGATGCCCTGCTGGAATTGGCTGAGCGGCTGTTGAATTCCGATGCTCCACTCAGGCGCGTGATTATCCGGCCCCATCCCTACTGGAACAATCTCGATCTCGATGCCTGCCAGCGGCTTGCGCGCCAGCATCCTGGCCGCTGCGAACTTTCACACCCTTCCTGGAGTCTTGAAGATGATCTCCGCCGCTCGTCCGTCATCGCCGGTATTTTCAGCGGAGTTCTCGCCGCTGCTTCCGCCTGCGGGCTGCCGGCGATCTTCCTCGAAACGGAGAATGGCTACACGTCCGGCGAATTTGCATGCTTTTCTCCCCAGCAAACCCTGCTTCCTGAAGCCGCATTTCGCCGGATCGTCGAGCTCCTAACCGATGGGCATGCCTTTGCAAAGGCGCGGATGGAAGTGCTCAAAAACGCGCGCGAATACTTCGCCAACCGGGCAAGTATCGATACCAGCGCCGCATTCTTCGCGCGTCTTCTTCAACCGAAGACTGCGGAAAATCAGTCTTGCGGAAATTTGAAATGAGAATCGCGTTCATCAGCACAATGCAGGAGGCGCAGTGGGGCGGAAGCGAGGAGCTTTGGAGCCAGACTGCCAGCCGACTCAAGCAGCAAGGGCACGAAGTGATGGCGTCAGTACCGCACAGGTCGCGCCTGTCAGAGAGGGTCACGGCCCTCGAGCAGCAGGGGATCCTGCTCAGAACCCACCCTTCGGATCACTCTGCACGTGCTCTGAGAATCTGGCACAGGCTCTCGCGGGAAAGCCGCAAGTGCTATGAGCGTCTGAAGCGCTTTCATCCCGACCTGGCGGTCATTTCTCAAGGGTTCAATGCGGGTGGACTCGAGTGGGCCGAGGCCTTCCGTGAGGCGGCAGTACCGTATGTAATGATCGTCCATTGCAATTGCGAGCATTGGTGGTTCCAGGATAAGTTCGATCAGGCCGTCGCGAGTTACACTGCCGCACGCAAGGTTTTCTGCGTCTCTCACAAGAATCTCGATCTGCTCCGTCTCCAGATCAGCCAACCGCTGCCCAATGCTGAGGTGATTCGCAACCCCTTCAATGTTTCCCCTGACAACGCCTTGGCGTGGCCGGATGACTCGGGAACTTGGCGGATGGCGTGCGTGGCGCGGCTTTTCCTGGCGGCCAAGGGACAGGACTTGTTGCTGCAAACTCTGGCGTGCAGTGAATGGCGGGACCGCCCCGTTGAGCTGAACTTATATGGCACCGGCATTGACGAGAAAGCTCTGCGCCGCATGGCCGAAGCGTTCGATTTGAAAAGCGTGCATTTTCGCGGATACGTCAACGACGTTGCATCCATCTGGAAGCAAAACCATTTGCTGGTCCTGCCATCGCGCTTTGAGGGCCTGCCGCTGGCATTGGTGGAGGCGATGTGGTGCAGTCGCCCCGCAGTGGTAACGGATATTGGGGGCAACGCGGAGCTATGCATTGATGGCCAAACGGGCTTTGTAGCGCCCTATCCTTCGGTGGAGTCTTTCTCCCAGGCCATGGAGCGGGCATGGGAGCGGCGCGGGAATTGGGCTCAAATGGGCCAGGCGGCCCGTGCGGCTGTGGAAAATGCAGTACCGAAGGATGCTGTGAGCGTGTTCTGTGACCGGTTGCGCGCCTGCGTTGCCGCAACGACTGGCGCCGCGCCCCCTAGACAATAAAGGGGCTCCAGACGCTGCTTGGTACACCTTGGAATTGCTGCAGTGGCAAGGTCTCGGCCTCTCAATTATTCTCGACAATCGCTGACAGATTTCGATAGACTTCCTCTACACGAATTCCGTCTTCAGAACTCCGTTTCCCGAAAAGGACCGGCCGCCCCAGGTACCTCGGGGTAGACCAAGTACGCCGGACGCTGGACTCTCCGCCGGATTAAGCGGCGATATATCGCTCCCTGATCTTTTGAGCCTCGTTTTACTGCGATGCTTTTCTTTTTTCAACTTCCGAACATCCAGTCGGATCGAAAAGAAGCCATGTTCCCGTGGTTGCAAGCCATACGATGAGCAGCTTGTTAAACCAATATTTCCGTTGCCCTGAACGGTTTGATCGCATCGTCTGGCGTGATACTCCTGCTGCGCCCGGCGGATACTTTCGCTTCGGTGCAGACGCGACTTGCTTCGGAAACTATCGCGCGCAACAGCCCACTCCAGTTCCCGCCGAATCCCTCCATGACGCGCTCGATGAGGTTGTCATCGACGCGGGCAGGGCATGCTTGCCATTCAATCCGTCGCAGGTGGTTGAAAACCTTCGTCAAGAATCCTATGTCGGCGAGTGGCGCTCAGGGCGCCTGTTGGCTCTGTCTCGGCTGTATTACTTCATGCGGCCGTTGTTGCCCGTTCCTGTGCGCCGGCATTTGCAGAAGCTGCACCTTCGGGACTGGCAGAAGTTTACCTTCCCTTCCTGGCCGGTAGATTGCTCGGTTGATAGCCTGATGGAACGGCTTATGCTCCTGTCTCTGCGCGCCGGAGATAAGGAACGCATTCCATTCGTATGGTTTTGGCCGCACGACAGCTCCAGCTGCGCGGTGATGACGCACGATGTTGAAACGCAGGCCGGCTATGACTACTGTCGAGACTTGATGGACATCGACGACTCCTTCGGAATCAAGGCCTCCTTTCAAATTGTCCCGGAAGAGCGTTACCGGGCTTGCCCCGAGTTTCTTGGGGACATTCGCGCGCGCGGATTCGAAGTTTGTGTCCACGACCTCAACCACGATGGCCACCTCTATAGAGACCGCGAACAGTTTCTCCGCAGGGCAAAAAAAATCAATGCATATGGAAGGGAATTCGGCGCCGAAGGATTCCGCGCTGCGGTGCTCTATCGCAAGCAGGTGTGGTATGACGCACTGAAATTCTCGTTTGACATGTCCGTCCCCAACGTGGCGCATCTCGATCCCCAGCGAGGCGGATGTTGCACGGTCATGCCATATTTCTTTGACAACGGAATCCTTGAAATCCCGGTGACAATGGTGCAGGATTATACGCTCCACAACATTCTGCGCGACTATTCGATCTGCCTCTGGAAACAGCAGGCAAAGAACATCATGGAAAAGCATGGCTGCATGAGCTTCATTGTCCATCCCGACTATGTGATGCATCCTCGCGAGCTCGGCGTCTACAAGGAGTTGCTCAGTCATCTTGACCAGCTGCGTCGGGAATGCGGTGTCTGGGTCGCCACGCCAGGTAGCGTGAACCGATGGTGGCGGCAACGCGCGGCAATGGAATTGGTCGAAACAGACCAGGGCTGGCGCATTGAAGGTGAGGGCAGTGAGCGCGCCTCGATCGCGTATGCCAGCGAGGAAGATGGGCGGATCGTTTATTCACTTAAAAAGTCGCCGCGCGCTGAACAATTTGATGTGAGCAGCACTACGCGAGCGACCGCGTAGGCCGCGGATTCCGGTGTCATTCACACAGTCTCTCAAGCTTAACTATTTAGGACCCGCACCGCGGACGATAGACAATCGTTCGCCGCGGCTCATATAGAGGAAAGCAAGCCATGAATCGAAGTTCCGCCGATTGCCAGATCACAATTCTTGGAGCAGGACCCTACGGACTGTCCGCAACTGCGTATCTGCGCGCCGCGGGCAAGGAAGTCCGCATATTTGGCCAATCCATGTCATTTTGGCAGGATCAGATGCCGAAGGGAATGTGCCTGCGGTCCAGCTGGGGCGCGTCGCACATCGCCGATCCTGAAAAGAAGCTGACACTCGATGCCTTTTGCAGTCAAAACGGTTTTCAGTTCTCCAAACCCATCCCGATCGATGGCTTCGTCGCTTACGGCCAGTGGTTTCAGGGGGCCGCTGTACCTGATCTTGACCCGCGGCGTATTCGGCTCATAGAGCAGGAAAACAATGGATTCAGAATCACGCTCGCGGACGGCGAAAACTTTCGCTCCGAGCGCGTTGTCGTGGCCGCCGGAATCCATTCCTTCCAGCGTCGCCCTTCCGAATTCGATCGAATTCCCCCCGCTTTGTCTTCGCATTCCAGTGAGCATAAGGATCTCGCAAAATTCAGCGGAAAATCCGTTGTTGTAATTGGATCGGGACAAAGCGCCCTGGAATCGGCCGCGCTGCTGATAGAGGCTGGTGCGGAAGTCGAAGTAATTTGCCGTCGTGACAGTCTCCGCTGGGTCGGTCTGCATCCCCGTCTCCACCATCTTGGGCTGGTGTCGAAGATGCTCTATTCCTCGCGCGATGTCGGTCCGGCCGGGATCAGCCGTCTTGTCGCGGCGCCGCATGTTTTCAAGAGATTTCCGCGCTGGTTTCAGGAGCGAGCGGCCTACCGCGCCATTCGTCCTGCAGTTGCGGGGTGGCTGAAGTCTCGAATTGCCGGGGTGCCTGTTAGTTTTGGCCTGCGCGTAGTCATGGCGGAAGTTTCAGGCGGCCGGATTCGCTTAAAGCTGAATGACGGAACTGAGCGGCTCGTCGACCACGCCCTGCTCGCGACAGGATATCGCGTGGATATCACGCGTTACGGATTTCTCGCGGACTCCCTGGTGAAACAATTGAAAACCGTGAATGGCTACCCGATCCTGAAGCGCGGTCTGGAAACGTCCGTCCCTGGTCTGCATATCCTGGGCAAGCCGGCAGCATATAGCTTCGGGCCCATCGTCGGATTCGTCTCCGGAACCGAATTCGCCTCAACAGAATTGCTTCGCTCCATTTGCGCGGCCGATGGGAATGGACATCGAAAGAGTTGACTCTTTGAATGTCGAGCAGAGCGATGTGACGCAAATTCGCGCAGAAGTTGCGGCGGGGCCCTGTCCAGGTGCGGTTGTGATTGGCGGCGATTATCAGGGCCTGGGAATTCTCCGTAGTCTTGGGCGGCGAGGCGTGCCAGTATGCGTTGTCGACGACGAGCATTCGATCTCCCGCTATTCGAAATACTGTACGCATTTCATCAGGGTTCCGAGCCTCCGCGACGAAGGCGTCATTGTTGACTCGCTTTTGGCTGTTGCCGATCGTCTGGGGTTACCCGGATGGATACTCTATCCCACTCGAGAAGAGCTGGTGGCCGCTATTTCGCGCCATCGCGATCGGCTGAGCCGGTCGTTTCGCGTGCCTACTCCGGCGTGGAGCAGCGTTCAGTGGGCGTGGGACAAACGAAATACTTATCAGCTTGCGCGGGAGCTGGGGATTCCAACGCCGCGCTGTTTCTATCCGGAAAATTTAGGCGCTCTCGATGAACTTAAAAGCATTGATCCGCCATTCGCGATCAAGCCAGCTATTAAGGAACACTTTATTTACGCTACAAAAGCCAAGGCCTGGCGGGCCGACACGCGCGATCAGTTACGTTCTCTTTTCCTGAAGGCATCCGCGATGGTCGAGCCCGGAGAGGTCATGGTTCAGGAACTGATTCCGGGTGGAGGGACTCAGCAATTTGGGTATTGCGCATTCTTCCGGGACGGAGAAACGGTCGGAAGCATGGTTGTGCGCCGCCGCCGTCAGCACCCACTCGAGTTTGGCAGAGCCAGCACCTATGTTGAAACCGTCGATATTCCCATTCTGGAGGATTACTCCCTTCGATTTCTCAGGGCCGCAAATTATTACGGCCTCGTAGAGCTGGAGTACAAACTTGATCCTCGTGACGGCCAATTCAAACTGCTGGACGTCAATGCGCGTACATGGGGATACCATTCTCTTGGTCCGGCGGCCGGCGTCGATTTTAGCTACATGCTTTATTCGGATCAGCTTGGTCTGCCGGTTCCACACTGCCGGGCAGAGCCGGGCGTTGGGTGGATGCGCATGGCAACAGATCTGCCCGCCGCGGCCGTCGCCATGTTGAGCGGAGACACGGATATCATCTCTTACTTTCGCTCACTTCGAAACACCAATGTTGAAGCTGTCTTCAGCCGTGAGGACCCATTGCCGGCACTCGCAGAAATCCTTCTGATACCTTATCTGGCGGTCAAGAAAGGGTTCTAACTTCCCAAGCCCACTGGTGAGCGCACTCCGTCATGCGGCTCTAACATCGCGATGCAAGGCCCAAGGCTGCAGTCCCCAGACTGCAGCCTTTTTTATTGCCTGCACCTGTCATCGGAATTTTGTTCAGGTGCCGCCTATGGAAGCGTCACGGTGGCCACGTTGGAAGGAGCGCTGGTTACACCAGAAGCGTCGACACTTTCAACGAGATAGTCGTAGGTTAGCCCGGCCTGAACGCTGGTATCGGTGTATGTAAGTTGGCTGTTGCTCACCGAAGACAGAAGCTGGTACGAATTGCTACCGTCGGGTGCGCGGTAGACGTTATAGCCGGCCACCGGATCGGGAGAGCTCGCGGGCGCATCCCAGCTCAAATTGACTTCTACCAATTCCCCGGTTCCGCTTAAGCTAACCACCGCCTCGCCGCCTGTAAGAGAGGTGCTTACGATGATCAACTGCCCCGTCGATGCTCCCGCGGCAGTCGGATCGAAAGTGACATCGATCGTTGCCGTCTGACCATCCGTCAGCGCGAGCGGGAACGTCGCGCCCGAGATCGAGAAGCCGGCTCCCTGCACAGTCGCTGCAGTGACGGCAAAAGGCAAGGGTCCTGAAGCCGTCACTGCCACGGACTGCGTCACCGCCGTATTCACCGGCACGGTGCCAAATGCCACGCTTGTCGCATTGATATTAAGTCCTGCCGCGGCAACATTTAGTTGCAGAGGAAACTCTTCCGAAACCCCACCCGCACTGGCCGTCAGTATTGCCGTCTGGGCCGTGCTCACAGAAGATATCGTTGCTGAATAGGCCGCTCTAATCGCGCCTCCCGGCACCGTCACCATCGCCGGAACTACGACGGCAGGATCGTTACTGGACAGGTTAACCGGAGTCCCGCCACTTGGCGCAGCCGCGCCCAGCGTTACCGTGCAGCTATCCACTCCCGCCCCTGTCATTGATGCGGTGTCGCAACTCAACGAACTTAGATTCGTCGTGTTTGCTGCAGGCGCTGATGTGCCCGTCCCGCTCAGTCCGACCACAACCGTTCCATCATTAGCCGCGTTGCTTGAGATTGTCAGTTCGCCGGTCGCCGTTCCCGTGGCGGCGGGTGAGAAATTCACGCTAATGCTCAACGTGCCGCCGGCGGCCACCGTGATGGGCAGCGCGCCCGCGCCGCTAACAGTAAACGACTGTCCCGCCAGACTCACCTGCGAAACCTGAACTGCTGCCGAACCCTGATTCACCAGGGAAACGCTCGTGCTTGTCGTCGTTCCTAGCGGTACACTCCCAAAACTGACACTGTTTGGAGTGACCTGCAGAGATCCTGTGCTTGCGTTCGCGCCAATGATCTGCCCGCCTAAGCAACCACTCAGCAAGAATGGCGCGCAGGAAGAGAACAAAATAAAAATGCACGAAAGGAAAACCGAACGGTCGCGACCGCGGCTTGCAAAGCACACTCGCGGGCCGATTCCGCGACGACTCCGCCGTGGCCTAGGAGCCCAGGATGCCCGCGTCCTTGCGATTGCATCATCAAACGCTACGCAAGAAAAAATGTCGCGCAACAGAATCACTCGAGAAAACCTTTATTGCTCGTATTGTTTTGTCCGCAGCCCTGTATCCGCTCGTGACTTTTCGTTTCTTCTATCCTGGCCAGCGTACTCATTTGGCGCCAGCGGCTAAGAATCATCAGTGCCGCAGGTCACTACGCTCTTGTGTATCCGCAGTCTTGCTCAAGCGATTGAGTCCCGGTGGAACTCGCTCGTCATTTGTTGCATTTGGGGTAAGTGAAAATCCTCACGTCCCGGTTACCGTCGTCAAGGACGAATCCAAGCCTGCCGCGTGGGGAACACGGCGGAGCAATTGGAACTTGTGCTTCACGCCCTCTGGAATTTACGACCAATGTCTTGCTTCGAGCGCGCGATGCGAGTCACTTAAACCATTCCTGACAGCATCCTCGCAGACTTGAGTTACAAATCGGGATGTAATTGCGGACGAATTCCTGAAGATACCTTCCGCATGGCTGTGGAAAAAACCACAAACTATTCATCAATGTCCAGGGAATCGCCCACTCCTGGTGCCGGCCTTTAAAATGCAGGAATTGCCTGTGATCATGAGCAGCTCTATCGCCTGGCAACCTTCGCCGGGACACACGCGGCTCGATGAAACGGGCCATCCCTTGCTGTGAAACCTTAGCCGGCGAACGAAGCAGATAGAGCCTGAATTCCATTCGCCGGAGTGGTTTCCTATTTGGATTGAACGCTTCTTGCTGGCAATCCTGGGGCCAAAGCGGCCGCGCCGGCTGTGGATTTCTCCATACCCTTCATAGAACGGATGTTCCGGTCAATTAATCTGGAAGCTTCTTGGATTGGCTCACGCAGTTAGCCGCCGCGGCGCATGTAACTTATTCATAGCTGCGCACAAATTTCCCTGTGGAAAATCTTGATTCGCGCGGGCCTAAGACGACTCCAACTTTACGGCAGCGCCACTGCGGCCATGTTCGACGGGGCGCTCGTGACACCGGAAGCGTCAACGCTCTCAACGATGTAATCGTAGGTTTCCCCTGCCTGGACGCCGGTATCGGTGTATGCCAGTTGGCTGTTGTTCACTGAAGACACGAGCTGATACGAAGTGCTGCCGCTCGGAGCACGATAGACGTTGTAACCGGCGACGGGATCTGGAGAACTGCTGGGCGCATCCCAGGTTAGATTGACTTGTACCGACTCCCCGGTGCCGCTCAAACCAAGGGTAGCTGTCGGGTTCGTCGATGAATTGCTGGTGATGGTCAGAGTGCCGCTCACAAGTCCGAGCAAGGCCGTCGTCGGGTTGAACTCCACGCTGAGGGTTGCGGTCTGAGTGGGATTCAATGTCAGCGGGAAGGTCGCGCCGGAAACGGAGAACCCCGTGCCGCTCACGCTGGCTGCGCTCACAGTTACGGGAGCGGTTCCTGTTGAGGATAGAATCACGGACTGGGTTGCGGGTGAACTCACGAAGACATCGCCAAAGGCAATGCTGGTTGCGTTGATGCTCAACGTTGGTACGCCCGTCCCGAGCTGCAGGGAAAAAGTCTCTGCCACGCTGCCCGCGCTGGCAGTTAATGTCGCGGTCTGAGCCGTGCTCACCGACGAAACTGTGGCCGTAAAGCTGCCCGTCGTGGCTCCGGATGCAACGGTTACGCTCGCAGGCACAGTGACCTCTGAGCTATTGCTCGCCAGGCTCACGGCGAATCCGCCCGTGGCCGCGGCCGCGTTCAAAGTTACCGTGCAACTGTCGGTTCCTGCCGCAGCCATTGACCCGCTTGTGCAGCTCAACGCGCTCAGCACTGGCACGCCGTTGCCGCTAAGGCTGATCACCGTCGATGTCCCGCTGGATGAGTTGCTCGTCAGCGTCAGCGAGCCTGAAATGGCCCCCGCCACGGTCGGATCCAACTGCACCGTTAATGTGGCAGTTTGATTCGGGTTCAATGTCAGCGGGAAGGTGGCTCCCGACACCGAGAACCCGCTTCCGGTCACCGTTGCCGCGGTGATCGTTACCGCCGCTGTTCCGGTCGATGACAGGGTCAAGGTTTGCGTCGCAGCCGTGTTCACGTTGACGCTCCCGAACCCGATGCTTCCAGCGCTCACGCCAAGTGTCGCTGTACCCGACCCCAGTTGCAGCGCGAAAGTCTTGGCCGTACTGCCCGCGCTGGCGGTCAAAGTGGCAGTCTGTCCGGTGCTCACTGCCGATACGGTCGCCGTAAAGCTGCCCGTCGTGGCTCCGGCAGCAACGGTTACGCTGGCAGGCACGGTCACGGCTGAATTGTTGCTGGCCAGGCTCACGGCAAATCCGCCTGTGGTTGCGGCCGTATTCAAAGTTACGGTGCAGCCATCCGTTCCTGCTCCCGTCATTGTGCCGCTGGTGCAGTTCAAAGCGCTCAATACCGGCACGCCCGTGCCGTTCAGGCTGATCAAGGTCGATGTCCCGCTCGCCGAGTTGCTGGTCAGCGTCAGTTGCCCCGTGGCCGCTCCTGCCGTGCTTGGGTCGAATTGGACCGTCAGCGTGGCAGTCTGATTCGGGTTCAATGTCAGCGGGAAAGTAACCCCGGAAACGGTAAAGCCCGCCCCGGCAACAGTGGCTGCGCTGACGGTCACTGCTGAGGTGCCAGTAGACGAGAGGGTCAGGGTCTGCGTGGAGGCGGTGTTCACATTCACGCTGCCAAACGACACGCTCGACGAACTCACGGCGAGCGAGATTGAAGCCGCTTCCAACTGCACGCCGGCGGAGGCGGAGATGCCCGTTGCGCTGGCCGAAACTGTCACGGCTTGCGCCACATTTACGGCGGAGACAGTTGCGGAGAAGCTCCCGCTCGTAACGCCGGCCGCCAGTGCTATTGAAGCTGGCACCGTGAAGGCCGAATTGCTGCTGCTCAGGCTTACATTCAACCCGCCGCTCGGCACAGCCGAACTTGTTGCCACCGTGCAGTTGTCAGTACCCGCGCCCGTGATCGTCGTGTTGGTGCAGCTCAATTTCGCCAATCTTGGCACGCCTCTTCCCTGCAGCCCGATCCTCTTCAAGGATGCATCGGATGAGTTGCTGGTTATGTCGAGCTCGCCGGTTGTCGACCCCGTCGCGGTCGGATCGAACTGCAAAGTGAGTGTCGCGGTTTGATTGGGATTCAGGGTCAGGGGGAACGTGGCCCCGGAAGCGGCAAACCCAGTTCCAGTCATGGATGCGGCGCTGATTGTCACCGCGGAGCCGCCGGTTGAAGATAGAACCACGGTCTCCGTCGCCGGAATCTGCGTAACCACATCGCCGAAGTTGATGCTTGTTGTACTTAGGCTCAGAAAGGCTGACGTGGATGTAAGCTGCAGCGTCAAGCTCTCGGCGGCGCCTCCCGCGCTGGCGGTCAGCATCGCCGCCTCTGGCGAGTTCACCGGTGAAACGCTGGCGATAAAGTTCGCGCTTGTTGCGCCCGCGGCCACCGTTACCGAACTTGGAACATTCACCAACGAATTGTTGCTGGAGAGAGCGACCACGAAACCACCGCTGGCCGCTGCTGCGTTCAAGGTCGCCGTGCAGTTGTCTGTCCCCGAACCCGTGAATGAAAGGCTGGCGCAAGTGAGTCCGCTCAATACCGGCACGCCCGTGCCGCTTAGGCCGACCACGGTCGACGTGCCGCCTGCTGAATTGCTGCTGACCGAAACTTGGCCGCTCGCCGTCCCCGCCAGTGTCGGGTCAAATTGCACGCTGAGCGATACTGTCTGGCCCGGCGTCAGTGTTACCGGCAGGCCCCCGCCCGAAATTGTGAAATTCGCGCCCGTAATCGACGCCGCGCTTACTGTCACCGGGACGGTTCCGATCGAGGAAAGAACCAGCGATTCAGTTACCGTCGCATGAACCGCCACGTTGCCGAAAGTCAGGCTTGCGGTGTTCACTCCCAATACGGCTGTCGCTGCGTTCAGTTCAACTGCGAAGCTCTGCGCCACTCCGCCCGCGTTGGCAGTCAACGTCGCGGCCTGCGCTGATGGAACTGCGGAAGCCTCCGCCGTAAAATCTGCGCTGCTCGCCCCCGCTGCCACCGTAACTGAGGCAGGAACCACCACCGCGCTGTCGTTGCTGGTCAGGCTCACTGCCAGACCGCCGCTGGCCGCGGCCGCATTCAGGGTCACTGTGCAATCGTCTGCCTGCGATCCCAGAATCGATCCGTTCACACAATTGAGCCCTGTGAGAACCGGCACTCCCATGCCGCTCAGCGCGACTGAGGCCGAGTTTCCATTCGATGCATTGCTGGCAATCGTCAGCTCGCCGCTTGCCGATCCTGACGTGGTGGGGTCGAACTGGATGGTAATCGTCGTGCTAGCCTTGGCGCCGATGGTCATCGGCATACTTCCGCCGCCACTCACCGAGAACGGCTGCCCCGCCAGATTCAGTGCCGAAATCTCAACCGCCGCCGATCCCGTGTTCGAAAGGGTGATGACGCTGCTCACCGTTTTGCCGACGGCCACCTGGCCAAAATTGACTGTGCCCGACGATATCGAGAGCGTCCCAGCAGACAAGTTCTTTGTGGCGAACGACCCTGAACATCCGCTCAGCGCGAGGCCGCAACTAAAAGTCAGCAGCCCAATCAAACTCAATTTCAAGTGGCGCATACTCCCTCCGAACGGGCGCAAAGTCTTCATCGGCGCGCGTGCGAAACTTATCGCCAAGGCATACAAAAGTAATCATTAGTAATTACCAATGTGGCCAAGTATATCCATATATGTGGGTACGCTTGAACGTTACCATACGGTACTTTTGGGGAGTTTAGTGCTGTTGCGGTAATGCCGCCTTTGTGTTATTCAGGCCGTTCGGACGCATGAATCCGCGAGATTGGGCTTGGTCCAGCAGGGTTTGTTTTGTGGTAAATTGTTCAGAATAATTAAGATATGTCCGTCCGAAGTGGCCTTGCTCTGCGGCCGGGTCGACCCGCCGGCCTCAGCTCTGACCGGTCAAATGTGCCGTGACTGGCGCCACGGCCACCGTTTTAGGGAATTCCGGACCCTGCTTTCCGCTTTTGGTTCTACAGAACGGCTTTTGCAATCGCCGCGAGTTGCATGAAAGACGTACCTTCGTAGATCGTTCCAATCTTTGCGTCCCGGTAGAGCTTCTCTACCGGCGACTCCTTGACGAATCCCGCGCCTCCCAGGACCTCCACGGCAAGGCTCGCAACGCGTTCGGCCACGCGCGATGCAAAGTACTTGCACATCGCCGCTTCCTTGCGGAAATCCCGGCCCCCGTCCTTCAGTCGCGCCGCGTTGTAGACCATCAACCGCGCGGCCTCAATGTCCGTCGCCATCTCCGCCAGTTGAAACTGCATCGCCTGGAACTCCGCGATCGCTTTACCAAACTGCTTGCGCTCCTTCGCGTGCTTCACGGCGTGTCCCCACGCGCCTTCGGCCAGCCCAAGCATCTGCGCGCCGATCCCGATCCGCCCGCCGTTCAACGTCTCCATCGCGATCTTGTAGCCGTTCCCCGCTTCACCCAGCACTTGCCCGGCAGGAATCGCGCATTCCTCAAGAATCAGCTCGCAGGTGCTCGATGCGCGGATTCCCAGCTTGTCCTCTTTCCTGCCGACAGTAAATCCCGGCGTGCCTTCTTCCACCAGGAACGCCGTGATTCCCTTGTAGCCCGCGTTCGCATCCACTGTCGCAAAAATGATAAAGAGTCCCGCCTCCCTGGCGTTCGAGATCCAGAGCTTGCGCCCGCTCAGCACATATTCGCCGCCTCGCCTTACTGCGCGCGTCTGCAACGCAAACGCATCGGACCCCGATCCCGCCTCGCTCAGCGCGTAAGCGCCCACTGTGTCCGCCGCAAGCCGAGGCAGATACTTTTTCTTTTGTTCTGGCATGCCCCAGCGCAGCACCGCGCTCGCCGCCAGAGTGTTCTGCACATCCACAACCAGCCCTACTGCCGGATCGACGGTCGAAAGCATCTCCACCGCCAGCACAGAGTCGAAGAACGATCCCGCGCTCCCGCCAAACTCCTCAGGAATCTCGATCCCCATCAGGCCGAGCTCGAAGAGCTTGCGCAACAGGCCGCCATCCAGATGCTGCTCTTCGTCCATGCGGCGCACCAGGGGCGAAACGTCTTCCTGTGCAAACTGCCGCACGGTCTCGCGGAAAAGCGTCTCTTCCTCGCTCAATTGCGTTAGTGATGATGCTGGATTCATACCGCATTCCTCCGAAGATCCGCTACCCATAACCACGGATGCACTTTGAATGATATGCTGCGCTCGGGACCGGCACGGCCCCGTTCATTCAATGGAGATTACGAATCACATCTTCCTCGTAACTGGCGGCGCATCCGGGCTCGGCGCGGCCACAGCGCGGATGCTCGTCGCTGAAGGCGCATCCGTTGTCATCGCCGACACCAATCGTGCGGCTGGCGAAGCCCTGGCCGCCGAGCTGGGCGCAGCCGCACGCTTCGCGCTCGCCGACGTTACCAGCGAGCAAGACGCCCAGGCTGCCGTCGATCTCGCGCTCACCGCCTTTGGCCATCTGCATGCGCTCGTCAACTGCGCCGGAGTGGCTCCTTCCGAGCGCGTCGTCGGCCGCGAAGGTCCGCATCGCCTTGACACCTTTGCAAAAACCATCAACATCAATCTCATCGGCGTCTTCAACATGATCCGTCTCGCCGCCGCGGCCATCTCAAAGGAATTGCCCGGCCCCGATGGCGAGCGCGGCGTCATCGTCAACTCCGCCTCCATCGCTGCCTACGATGGGCAGATCGGCCAGGCAGCCTACGCAGCGTCGAAGGGTGGCGTTGTCGCTCTCACCTTACCCATCGCCCGCGAACTGGCGCGCTTCGGCATTCGTGTCGTCACCATCGCGCCTGGAGTTTTCGCCACACCCATGGTTGCCGGCTTTTCGCCCGAGGTGCAGGAAGCGCTCGGCAAGAGCGTTCCGTTTCCCGTTCGCCTTGGCCAACCCGCCGAGTTCGCCGCGCTCGTCAAACATATCTGCGAGAACACCATGCTCAATGGAGAAACCATCCGCCTCGACGGCGCGCTGCGCATGGCCCCGCGCTAGCGAAGGAGCTCGAATGTCCGTGTCCGATCCCGTCGTGATTGTCGGCTCCGCGCGCACGCCCATCGGCGCATTCCAGGGCGACCTCAAAGACCTCACCGCTCCGCAGCTCGGCGCTGCCGCCATCCGCGCCGCACTCGATCGTGCCGGAATCGACCAGACGGGAAATGCCCGCGCCGGCATTCCGCCCGACTCAATCGACGAAGTCCTCTTCGGCTGCGTCCTCACCGCGGGCCTCGGCCAGGCTCCCGCTCGCCAGGCTGCACTCGGCGCAGGATTGCCGGCCTCCACCGGCGCGGTCACCATCAACAAGATGTGCGGCTCCGGCATGAAGGCCGTCATGATGGCGCACGATCTCCTTCTTGCCGGCAGCGCCAGAATCATCGTCGCCGGCGGCATGGAGAGCATGAGCA